>CAYGUR010000001.1:0-45592 GCA_964353035.1 uncultured Comamonadaceae bacterium
CCTTTGATGTTTTTAAAAGTATCTACATCCTTGGAAAGGATAACTCCTACAAGCTCATTCGGTTCGAGGGAAGAAAGTATCATTCGCGCAGTACTAGCGCCCACGCCGCTTACAGAGAGAAGTTTGCGAAAAGCCTCACGTTCCCCGGCGTCAATAAATCCAAATAATTCATGCGCGTCTTCACGAATAACTTCGTGCACCAACACTTTACACGCCTCGTCAGTGATGCGTGAAGAAGTGTACA
Source organism: uncultured Comamonadaceae bacterium (assembly GCA_964353035.1). Classification (GTDB taxonomy): domain Bacteria; phylum Bacteroidota; class Bacteroidia; order Flavobacteriales_D; family Sanyastnellaceae; genus JAQWQB01. Next base: position 245 of record CAYGUR010000001.1, read on the forward strand.
AACTAATGTGTAAATAATATCCTACTCCTGCGCATTCAATCACACAATGGGTAGGACTTTTCTCAATTAATTTACCGTTGATATGATGAATCATGTTACTTCGTTTGAGCGTCTACAACCGCGATTCGAACCATGTTGACTATTTCTCGAACTGAGGACCCCATTTGTAAGATATGAAACGATTTTTTCATGCCCAGCAAGATGGGGCCAATGATTTCCTTTTCGCCCATCTCTTGCATCAGTTTATAGGCGATGTTTCCAGCGGCAAGGTTGGGGAAAATTAAGGTGTTCGTTTTCCTTCCTTTTAGCACCGAAAACGGGAAGTTCTCTGCAATCATATCACCATTGAGGGCGAAATTGGCTTGAATTTCTCCATCTACAATTAATTCAGGATTTGATTTGTGAAGCATCTTTGCGGCGGTTCTCATTTTCACAGCGTCTTTGCCTTCTGAAGAACCAAAATTTGAATAGCTCAACATGGCAATGCGTGGGGTGATTTGCATCGCTTTCACCGCCTTGGCTACAAGTAGCGTAATGTCACAAATCTCTTCTGCAGTAGGATCCATGTTTACCGTGGTATCTGCAAAGAAAACAGGGCCATGTGCACTTTGAACAATGTACATTCCAGCCATCTTCTTGGCATCTTCATTCATCCCTATGATTTGAATGGCCGGACGGATGACATTTCTGTAATTCCGTGTCAATCCGCTGATGAGCGCATCTGCTTGTCCGGTATGCACTAGCATCGCACCAAAATAATTTCGGTCACGCACCGCTTTTTGCGCTTCCACTTGGGTCATCCCTTTGCGTTGGCGCTTGGCATAGAGCAATTGCTCAAATTCAGCTCTTCGTGCTTTTTCACTGGAACTGCGCGGATCAATGATTTCAACTTCGTTTACATCAATGTTGATGTTGTTGGTTTCAATCATTTCCAAAATGGTCTCGCGGTCTCCGAGTAAGACAGGATAAGCAATGCCTTCATCAATGGCCTGTTCGGCCGCTTTCAAGATCTTGTAGTGATCTGCTTCCGCGAAGACTACTTTCTTCGGCTTTTTCTTCGCGCGAAGCGAAATATTCCGAATCAACTTGCTGTCTCTTCCGAGTCTTCTGCTGAGTTCTTGCTTGTAAACACCCCAATCGTCAATTTTCAGTTTCGCCACACCTGAATCAATGGCAGCTTTCGCCACAGCACTTGCAACATCTGTAATCAGTCGTGGATCAAGCGGTTTTGGAATAATTAAATCTCTTCCGAACGAAATATTCTGAACTTCATAGGCCTCATTTACCTCATCTGGAACAGGCTCTTTGGCCAATTTCGCTATGGCGTGTACTGCAGCCAATTTCATCTCGTCATTGATACACGTTGCACGCACATCCAGCGCTCCTCTGAAAATGTAAGGGAAGCCCAGCACGTTGTTCACTTGGTTTGGATGATCAGACCTTCCTGTTGCCATAATGACATCTTTACGGGCCTTCATAGCTGTATCGTAAGGAATTTCAGGGTCTGGGTTCGCTAACGCGAAAACGATTGGATCACTCGCCATCGACTTCACCATAGCCGTGTTCATCAATCCACCTTTGCTCAGTCCTAAGAACACATCAGCACCTTTCAACGCTGCTGCCAGGCTCATGTCTTTTAGATCTACCGCATAGTTCTTTTTTCGCGCATCCAAGTTCTCACGAGAAGAAGTGACCAAGCCTTTCGAGTCAAAAACCAGTATGTTTTCAGCTTTCGCCCCTAGTTTCAGGTACAGGTCAAGGCACGACATAGCTGCTGCACCTGCGCCACTGACCACAATCTTCACCTCAGAAATCTTCTTCCCGGCCAATTCAAGCGCATTTAATAGCGCTGCCGAAGAGATGATTGCTGTTCCGTGCTGATCATCATGCATCACAGGGATGTCCAGTTCTTCCACCAACCTGCGCTCAATTTCGAACGCTTCTGGTGCTTTAATATCTTCCAAGTTGATTCCCCCAAATGTGGGAGCAATGGCTTTCACCACAGATACGAAGTGATCTACGTCTGTAGCATCTACTTCGATGTCGAACACATCAATATCTGCAAAGATTTTGAATAACAACCCCTTCCCTTCCATTACAGGTTTACTCGCTTCCGGACCAATATCTCCTAGTCCGAGCACAGCTGTCCCGTTGCTAATTACGGCAACAAGGTTCCCCTTTCCGGTATACTTATATACATCTTCAGGATTGTCAGCAATTTCCAAGCACGGCTCTGCTACCCCCGGAGAGTAGGCCAATGAAAGGTCTCGTTGCGAACTGTAGGGCTTAGAAGGAATGACTTCCAACTTTCCCTTTCGTCCTTGAGAATGATAATCTAGCGCCTCTTGTTTTCGAATCTTGTTCATAAGACCCGCAAAAATAGTCGGATTTTTGTGGTTTTAGCTTACCTGAACCAATCCTTCTTTATTTCTTCTTGAGAATAAAGGAAATTGGCCGATCGTTGTTCACGCCAAAAACATACCTACTCGAACCGTTTCCTTGAGCCAAGCGCACAACGTTTCGCACATTCGTGGGCACGTACAACCCGCTTTCGAGGTAGTCTCTGATTTCAAACTGTCGGTTTCCTTTCCCCATGAGTACCAGTCCATTTCCAGCATCATATCGGGTTGTTTCCACTTCTGTATCAAAGAAATTTCCAGCCAATGCGATATCCGTTGATCCATCTCCATCAAAATCAGCTACGATAAAGGAATTGACCACACTGGTTTGTGCTTGAGGAGGAAAAGGGACGAAGACAAACTCATTGCCTTCATTGTAGCAGATTCCACTTTGGAAATTCTTTACTTCACGGAAATACGCATCATGAATGGCGTCACCCAATACTTCTTCAATGCTCGCATCTGCAAAGCTTTGAAAATCTTGGAATTTATTCGCAATCTGTGGAATCTGTTCTGAAGAGCACTCTCGCCCTCTGACTGGGACGAAATGATCTTTGTACGCCTTTGAAAGCACAGGGTCATTCGTTCCATTGCCATCAAAATCTGCACTGTAAATCTTCAGCGGATGTTCAGCATCTGCATGGAATTTATTGTTTTCGCCAATGTTCCCGAGCAGCACGTCTAAGTCACCGTCGTTATCTACATCAGTTACTTCCATTCCGAACCACCAACCGCTCATTTCGTTTTCAGCATTCGCAATTAAGAGCTTCAAACTTTTCGTCTCTGGAGTGTATACACTTGGCTGCATCCATTCACCTGTGACAAGCAATTCGCTTTGACCATCTTGATTGAAATCAACCCATTCTGCTCGATTAACAATTCCTAAGGTTTTCAGCTCTGGATGAGCTTCAGACACATCTACCAATTTCCCGTTTACGTTCATAAACAAACGAGAAGGCTCAGCTTGAGGATACATGCCAGGGATGACATGTCCGCCCACGAACAAATCAATATCTCCGTCGTTGTCAATATCGCTCGCAGCGAGCGCTTTAGAATTCATGGTTCCACCATCGAATGATGTGTCGCGTTTGAACTCCCCCTCATTGTTAAGGTAAAGACGGTCTTCAGCGCCTTGGGCATTCGGATCCAAGTGATAACTTCCACTGGCAACGAAAAGATCAAGATCACCATCGCCATCCGCGTCAAAAAAGAGCGCTTCGTTGTCTTCAAAAGCTTTGTCTGATGTGAAAGCCGGTTGAGGAGTAGGAAAATACATTGCCTTGTCACCACGCACCATGAATTCACCTGCTTGTCCTGCAGCTCCACCGATGTACATTTCATCTACCCCATCTCCGTTGACATCAGCAGCTGCCAGTGCAGGACCTACTCTTGACTCGCGGTGAGGCAAGATGATTTCTCGTGCAAAATCATCAAAATTGTCCTCTTGGTGTTTCCAATTGATATCTGCGTTGTACTGAGACAGGTCTACAAAAAGTTGTGTTTCGAAATCGTAAACATTCGGCACTCCTGCTTTCGCATTGGCATAATTCACCTGCAGCACTTGGTTCAAGTTGGGTGATTTGATGGATTGGAACTTGCCATCAGGATAAATCACAATTAAGCTGTCCACTTTACTTTTCGCCCCAAGTCCAAAATACAGCATAGGTTGACTTGAAGATTGGTACCCTTTGATCACCGTTAGTTCGTCGTACTGAATTTCGCCATTGGCATACGCAAAAGCCTTTGTTCCGTATCCAAACGGATTCATATCAGGACCTGAAACGTTCAATTGCAGCCAGTTTTTCCCGGTCGAATTGTTCTTGTAAATAAATGGTGCTTCGTTGTTGTTGTTCACCACAACTTCTAGATCACCGTCTCCATCGAGGTCACCTACAGCCGCGCCATATGAAAACGAAGGTTGATCCATCCCCCATTCCTTCTGCACTTTCTGAAATGACAGTGCCCCACCGTTGCGGAAGGTAAGGTTAGAGATTTTGTTCGATGGTGTTTCGTTCGAAAGAGCAAATAAGTCAATGGGCATTCCCTGATCGAGTTTCTCTTGAAATTCAAGGGCGAAATCATTGTTACGAATGTCGTAGTTGATTCCATTGGTCACATACAAGTCTTTGTAGCTGTCTTGATCAAGGTCAACCAACAAAGCTGACCAACTCCAATCAGTAGAAGCTACCCCCGCATACTGTGCAATGTCAGTAAAGAATCCGGCACCATGATTGAGCTGGAGCGTATTGGTCATGTATTGGTAGTTGTAGCCATTGGCAACATATTCCCAGAATTTTTCAGGCTGCATGGTAGGCATGTTCGTCTTGGAACGCACATGGTCTGGTGATTGCATGTCAAGCGTAATTAAATCTGACAATCCATCATTGTTGATGTCAGCAGCATCTACCCCCATTGCCGTGAATGAAGTGTGCTTCACTTTAGAGTTCAGCTCATTTTTAAAGGTGCCGTTTTGCTGGTTGATGTAGAGGTAATCTGGACGTTCATAGTCGTTTGCAACGTAGATGTCTGCCCATCCGTCATGATTGACATCTGCAGCTACTACTCCTAGTCCGAAAGAAAACGCCTTCACCCCAGCTTCTTCTGTAACATCTGTAAATGAAGTTCCATTCTCATTTCGGAACAAGCGGTCAGAAACAAAATCGGGAAAACCTTCTTCGGCATAGGCTACTTTTTGTGTAAGGTTGTTCGAAGGTGCATTGAGCAAGAACAAGTCAAGGTCATTGTCGTGATCATAGTCGAAAAATGTCGCCTGGGTTGAGTAGCCCAGGTTGTCAACGCCGTAAGCTTTCGCTTTATTGGTAAAGGTTCCGTCTTGGTTATTGATAAAAAGGGCATTTGCACGAAACGCTTCGTCTTCATTGTCCATTTTCCACGAAGACCTGCATACATAGATGTCGAGCCAGCCATCTCCATTGACATCTGCGAAGGCTACGCCATTTGACCAACCACTTGATTGGTGAATACCCGACGCTTCAGACACATCGTTAAAGGTTAAATCGCCGTTTCCAAAGTACAAGGCGTCTTCCGTTTGGTTCCCGGCGAAGAAGAGGTCCTGAAATCCGTCATTATTCAGGTCACCAATTGCCACTCCGCCTCCATAAAACATGGCGTCCCACGTAAGGTGGTTCACTTCTTCTGATAGTTCAATGGTGTTTGAAAATGTGACTCCTGATACAGACGCCGGCACTAAATCAAATAGCACTGTAGGCCCAGCATCACTAGGTGCAGGGGTTTCAGCAGGTTTAGAATCGTCACAACCCAAGAAAGGGATTACAAGCAACAACAAGCGTAAAATGTGATTGTACGTTTTCATGCGAATGGAAATGAGTTTCAAAGGTAGTTGAACTTGTAAAGGCTGCAATTTAGAAAGGTCTTGAAAATTGGAATCGCTTCCTTTCAAAACTTTACCCCTTTTAATTCGCTTATTGTGTGTGAAAAAACGACTTTCAAAGCAAACCTACTTATCCTATTATTCCACTAGGGTAACTATGCCTCAAGACTGGGTTTATCTGAAAATAACTAGCTAGGAATCCAAGTCTCAAAAAGTTCTGTTCGCGGCTCAATTCGCACGAAGGCGCCTACAGACAAGTTCATTTGTTTACGTCTAGTTCATATGTCCCACTTTGGAACTACAACTAACCCAAACAGCGCATGAACGGAGCAGATAGCAAGCATTGCCTCTTCCTTTCACCGAAGTAAAAAGTGATCTGTTTTGGCAATCATCAACCTTTTGTCATGGGCCGTTAGTGGGATAGAATATTATGCACACTTACGAACCACCTAGTTTGGAATACGATTTTCAAGTGATTTCCATGCGCCTAGCTGAAATATTAGTTCTACTTTTAGACTGCTAAAAAATTTTGTGTTTTACGCTTTCAAAAATTAACTCTTATGAAAAAGACTCTACGTTCTTTATTATTTCTTTGCGGAGCAATGTTGACCGTGACTGCATCAGCGCAGTTGCCAGATGGTTCAATTGCTCCTGACTTCACTATTACCGATTTAGATGGTAACGAGTGGAACCTATATGACATCCTTGACGAAGGGAAGCAGGTAGTAATTGATTTCTCTGCTACTTGGTGTGGACCATGTTGGTCATACCACCAAGGAGGTGCACTAGAAACTATCTGGGAAGAGCACGGACCAGATGGAACAGATGAAATCATGGTTTTCTACATTGAAGGAGATGCTGCAACTACAATTGCTGACCTAGAAGGTACTGGTGGAAACACACAGGGTGACTGGGTTACTGGAACAGGATATCCAATTGCTGATGATGCAGGAGTTTCTGATTTGTATGAAGTTGGATATTTCCCAACGATCTACACAATTTGTCCAAACCGTATTGTTACTGAAACAGGACAGATTTCTGCTGCTGCACACGTAGATTTTTTCCAGAATGCAGCTTGTCAGCCAGCAACATTGCCAACTGACCCAGCTATCGTTAGTTATGACGGTTCTACTGCTACTTGTGGTGAGGTAGACATCGAAATCACAATGATGAACCTTGGAACTGAGGCTTTGACTTCTGCAACTATCGAAGTTATGGAAGGTGGAACTTCACTTCTTTCTTACGATTGGACAGGTTCTCTAGACACGTATGCTACTGAAGAAGTAATGGTAGGTACAGTTAACACTGGTGGTGCTGCTGACCTTACAATTGAAATCACTTCTACAAATGACAACACGAGCAATGATGCTGTAGCTGTTTCTATTGCAGGTGCAACGGAAGCTACTACACACCTTCGTATCAACCTTCTTACAGATAACTATCCTGCTGAAACAGGTTGGACTGTGACAGATGAAAACGGAACTGTTGTTGCATCAGCAACAGCTGGCTCTTACTCTGCGTTGAACACATTCTTTGTAGAAGACGTATTCGTTCCTTCAACTGGATGCTACAGCTTTGAAATTACTGACACTTATGGTGACGGACTTTCTTCTGAGCAATGGGGTGGAACAAACGGTTCTTGCGAAGTATTGTCTATGAATGAAGATGGAACAATTCTTTCTACAGTTTATGACTACGATGGTTCTTACGATTTTGAAGCTGAACTAGCAGTTGCTTCTGTAACATCTGTTGTAGGTGTTGAAGAGAGCGAAATCTTCACTTCATTGAACGTTTTCCCTAACCCAGCAGTAGACAATGCAAACCTTGTGTTTGGTCTTGCTGAGGCTAGTGATGTAAGCATCGACATGTTCAACATCGTTGGAGCTCGTGTATTGAGCCAAGATCTTGGTACTGTTGTAGCAGGAGAGCAGCGTGTTGAGTTGAATTTCAGCAACCTTGAAGCTGGACTTTACCTGATCAACGTAACTGCAAACGATAACGTTTCTACATTGCGTGTGACGCTTACTAAATAAGCGAACATAATAGATTGAAGGAGATCAACAGTTTGGTACAGATATTGTCTACCTACTGTTGATCTCTTTTTTTTATTTCACAAAACCATAGACATGAAACAAGTTCTTTTTACCCTTCTTTGTGCAGTTTTTACTCTCGGAGCAACTGCTCAAATCCCTGGTGTCAATCTCAAAGACATTTACGGAAAGACAGTTGATACTGCCACTCTTGGCGAATCTGGCAAACCAGTTATTATCTCTTTCTGGGCCACGTGGTGTAGCCCTTGCAAAAGAGAACTGAACAACTACATGAACTACATTGAAGATTGGAATGAAGAATTTGGCGTTTCACTTGTTGCTATCAGCATAGATGATCAACGAACTGCAGGAAGAGTTGCACCTTACGTAAATAGTGCCGAATGGGAATATCTAGTGCTGCTTGACACCAATAGCGATTTCAAACGTGCAATGCAAGTAAACAATGTACCTCACACTTTCCTTATTGACGCAAGTGGAAAAATAGTGTACCAAAACAACAATTATTCTGACGGTGACGAAGAGGAACTCTATGAGGAATTGCAAAAACTCAAATAAGCTTCCTCTCGACCAAAACCTATTTGAATTTTGAAAACCTTATACCTCCTTTTTTCAGCACTACTATTGGTGCCCGCAGCTCTCATAGCACAAGATGACCAAACGCCAGATTTAGGTCAAGTTACTGGAAACGTATCCCTGCTTTGGCAGAGTTATAGCGAAGATGAAGTTATTAATGCAGCCGTTCCGTCTGAAAAAGCGGCGATGAATGCTTGGGCAAACCTCATCTACACACGTGGAAAGTTTTCAGCCGGTTTGCGTTATGAAAGTTACAATAACGCCTTGGTTGGATTTCCAGGAAGATTCAAGGGAAATGGAATTGGATACCGTTTTGCGCGTTACAACGACGAAATGTTTGACATTACCATTGGTAACTTCTACGAACAGTTCGGAAGCGGAATGGTCTTTCGTACCTATGAAGAACGCTTCCTCGGAATCGACAATGCCATGGACGGAATGCGCCTCATATTCAGGCCATTTCAAGGAATTACGCTCAAAGGAGTATATGGACGTCAGCGTATAGATTTTGACGACAGGCTAATCACGGGTGACGGACTTATTAGAGGTGCAGATGCCGACATTAATATCAATCGTTTATTTGAAGACCTTTCTGAAAAAGACCTCCAAGTAACAATTGGTGGATCTTTCCTCAGCAAGTTTCAGTCTGGATCAACCATTGAAAAAGACACACTTTTCCTGGAAGTACCTCAGAATGTGGCTACATATGCAGGACGTGTCAATGCGTTCTACAAAGGCTTCAATTTCTATGGAGAATATGTTCAGAAAATCAATGACCCGAGTGCAGATAATGGATACATCTACAAAAACGGAGAGGCATACTTGGCCAATCTTGCTTACAGCCAAAAGGGATTCGGTTTTAACCTTAGCGGAAAGGTGATAGACAATATGAGCTTTAGATCTGACCGCGACCTTCAGTTGCTAGACGCACCTATTAACTTCTTGCCTCCAACTACAAAAGTACACACGTACAACCTAGCAGCGACGCTGTATCCGTATGCCACAGTAATCACTACTGGTGAGTCAGCGTACAGTGTTGAAGTATTCAAAAAATTCAAGCAAGCTGAACTTGCAGAAAATGAGCGTGGAATTGGAGCTGGATTCAAAAAACTATACAATGCAATTGTAGGTAAGTACGGTACCACTATTACTGCCAACTTTGCCGCTGCAAACAGCCTTGACACTACTAACCTTGCCGGACAGGAAGGGGTTGTGTACGGATATGAAAGAAACTCATTGGGGTTTGGCTCAACAAAATACATTCGCGATTTAAACGTTGAAGTATCAAGGAAGTTCAACAAGAATTTTAAGGCGAAGTACACGTACTATTACCTTGAGTTCAATACCACAACCAATGCGGTTACCACTGACTTTAAAGGGTTGCTTTTCGCAGACATTCACGTACTTGAACTACAGAATAGACTTTCGAAACACCATTCGCTCCGAACCGAGTTGCAGACTCTATTCACAGATCAAGACAAAGGAGACTGGGCAACAGTTCTTTTTGAATACTCCTACTCTCCTCACTGGTTTGTGAGTGTTATGGACCAATATAACTTCGGAAATAGCAATACTAAAGAACGTGTTCATTATCTTTATGGAACTGTTGGATACATCAGCGGAGCAAATCGTCTTGCTATTGGATACGGCAAAAGAAGAGCAGGTATCTTCTGTGTAGGCGGTGTGTGTAGACCAGTACCTGCTTCAAGCGGATTCGAAATAACATTTACAAGTAGTTTCTAATATTGAGCACTATGAAGAACATCTTATCACTTATAGCACTAGTGGCCATCTTGTTCACATCTTGCGACAAGGTTGACCAACCCATTTTGGACTTTAAAATCCAATACCGAGTAGACTTGTACGGTGACGCGCCAACCTTCGGGGCGGCTACCACAACTACTAAAAATGTCTTTCTTGAAGATTTCACCGGACACAACTGCGGATTCTGTCCTGATGCAGCCGTAACAGCTGACGAACTCTACGAGCAGTATCCTGACCGTATCGCATTAATGGCCATTCATGCCGGATCACTCGCTGAGCCCGACCCTGATAGCGAGTTTACCGCAGATTGGACTACCGAAGATGGCGACATCTTATGGGATCAACTTGATTTCCAATTTAATCCTGCGGGAAGAATCAACAGAATTGGTGGGCCGGGCGAATACCTGAATCCGTCTACTTGGACAGCTAAAACAGCCGATGAGATTAACAACACAGCAGTAGTCAATCTCCAAATTAATGCCAATTACGGTGCTGAAGGAAACCATGTGAACGTGCATCTGAATGGTCAATTTGCTCAAAACGTAGCTAACCCTACAATTGTAACGGTTTACATCACAGAGTCTGAGCTCTTTGGCTACCAACTTTGGTATGGAAATGACCCTGAGTATGTCTCTGATTATCATTTCAAGCACGTACTTCGCGGATCTGTTACTGGACCGCTTGGCTTGAATTTCACAGAGGAAGCCGCTAGTGCAAACGATGAAGTTCAAGTAGATTACTCTTACGAATGGAACAATGAATGGGTTGTAGAAAACTGTTCAGTCATTGCCGTTGTAACTGACGCCACAAGCGGAGAAGTCTTGAACGTCGTAGAAGCGCATCTGTAAAATGAATAAATCTTTTTTAATCCTCGTAAGTCTATTAATTTCTTTCACAGGCTTAAGTCAGGCTCGCTTCAATGCAGGCGTTGTAGCCGGACTGAACGCCACACAAGTAGATGGAGATGCGGCAGGAGGATTTAACAAAGCTGGGCTAAATGCAAGTGCCTTTGTCAAAGTCAACCTTGACAGTCCAATAAGCGTGACCCTTGGAATTGGATATTCAGGCAAAGGAAGCAGACGTCCTGCGAACCCAGACAACAACGACTTCAATACCTGGGGCTACAAATTCAGGTACATTGACATTCCCGTAGTGGCTGAGTACCGCAACAACGATGTCTTTTTCCAAGCAGGTTTATTCGGCGCAGTGCTATTGCAAGCTGAACAAGAATTCAATTCCGTTTACCTAGCAGTCGAAAACCCTGAAATGCGCGACTATGATTTCGGCGGAATTGTTGGAGCAGGCTATTTCATCAATGAAAACCTCTTCGTCCAAGCGCGTTATCAAAACAGTTTAATAGAGATCCGTCCGAGTCCAGGAAATAGCACCCAAACCCGGATCTGGGATGGTGGCATGCAGAACATCGTAGTGCAACTTTCAGTAGGATATCAGTTTGGAGAATAAGACTACAAATCCTCGTACTCTTTGAAGAACTGCATTTTCGCAGCTTCCACCTTTGTTCGCCAATCTTTCCAAGGACCAGTGAAAAAGGCGTTCACTTCTTGCACAATTGTTTCAGTTTCGATTTCAGCCTTTGTCTTCGCCAAGAATGCATTTTGACCTAAAGGAGCATCAGGTGCTCCAACAAAGCTTCTCGGTCTCTGTAAGTGTTCATTGAGGTTTTGGGTCACATGGTCATATCCTTCAAAGTCTTCTGGCAACATGTACCGTTCTTCAAATGCGTTCAACGTTTTCATCAGAGAATCTCCTTTTGCTTTGAGATCATTGAAGAGAGTATCTTCGGTCATCGTGATTTGCTTTCCAACGAACGAGATCATCTCCTTCGCTTCGCGCACCCTGCTAAATGCTTTTTCCGCTCGCGCAATTGTGTTGTTCACATCATAGATAAATGACCTCTGTGCATGTGCGTTTTCAATCTTAAACGTCCTTCTCGGATCTGGATTCACCTTCGCCATGACTGCATCACTTTCTTCTTCATATGTGATGGAAATCTGGTAAGTCCCCGGCAGCACCATTGGCCCACCCCAAGGTTCGTCATCATCATCAGAGCGCTTTGTTCTACTTGGATAATGAACCCCTTTTTCGTCCATCCCCCAGCGTACCTTATTCAAGCCCGCCTCAGGAGTTGTTCTTAAGGTGCGAATGGTATCACCATCTTGGGTCATGACGTGTACTGTAGCTTTCGCTTCTTCCTTAAACAAGGAATCTGGGACGAAATAGGACACGGTGACATTCGAAGACTTGTTCTGACCAGTCCAAAGGTGATCTGCTGCAAATCTGCTTCCTCTAGGACGAATGTAGCTCACCATGTACCCCTCTGTAGCAGAAATCACATCAAACTCATCCTTCAACTCCCCTTCTGCGGCGATTTCGCGTAGCGGACGAATATCATCTAAGATGTACGCTCCTCTTCCGAACGTACCGATGATCAAATCATGTTCACGAGGGTGAATTTTCAAGTCGATGGTGCTCACAGAGGTGTAATCATTGGTCCATTTGTTCCAATTCTCCCCTTTGTCGAATGAAATATACAGGCCGTTTTCCGTCCCCAAGAACAGTAAATTTGGCTGAACAGGGTCTTGAACAATGCTCAAAGCATGACCATCAACTTGCTCACTATTCACAATTCGGTTCCACTTTTTACCTCCATCAACAGTGTGATAGACGTAGGCTTCCCAGTTGTTTCTTCGATAGTCATTCACCACAACAAAAGCCTCTTTGGACTGGTGCGGTGAAACCTCTATCTGAGGAATCCAGGCGCCAGTAGGAAAGTTTTTCATTTTCTCAGAGAGCTCTGTCCATGACTTACCTCCATCGGCTGTAAATTGCACATGTCCGTCATCTGTTCCTGCCCAGATCACATTGGGGTCAAATCGATCAGGAGCGATGCACGTTACTGTAGTGAAGTTCTCTGCTTTTGTTGCGTCAATGGTCAATCCACCTGATTCAGCTTGTTTCTGTTTTTCAGGGTCATTGGTGGTTAGGTCAGGACTGATCATTTCCCACGCCTTTCCGTTGTTGGTGCTTTTATGAACGAATTGACTTCCGAAATACACGCCATTGGGATTGTGCGGATCAGCAGCTATGGCGCCATTCCAGTTGAAACGCAACTGCTCACCATCCGGATGATTGGGCTGAATGTAATCCATTTCGCCGGTACTGGTATGAATGCGATACACATTCCCCCCTTGATACATGGCATAGGCATGGTCCAAAGAAGATGGGTCAGGAACGACATCAAATCCATCGCCGAAAATAATTTCTTGCCAATCTTCATTTCGAATTCCATCCGAATGCCACACATATCCGGGTGCTTTCCAGGAACCATTGTCTTGCATGCCACCGTAAATGTTATACGGAATATCCATGTCGTAATTGATGTGGTAAAACTGTCCGACTGGGAGGTTAGAAACGAATTCCCAGGTATCACCTCCATCGTGGCTAATGTTCATTCCGCCGTCATTCCCGTCTATCATAAAGTTCGGATTGTCAGGATGGATGTAAAAGGCGTGGTGGTCAGGATGTGCCCCTGAATACGGCAGAATCACGTCGAACGTTTTTCCGCCATCAATGCTTTTCGACACCATTGAATACAAGTTAAACAAGGTGTTTTCGTCTTTAGGGTGGGCGAAAATATCTGCGTAATAAAACGGCCTGTTTCCGATGTTCTTTGTTGCACGAACACTCCAGTTCACACCACCATCTTCACTTCTGTACAACGCCGTTTCTTCCGCTTCAACCAAGGCATAGACCACGTTTGAGTTCGCTTCAGAAATCGTCAATCCAATTCTACCAAGGTTACCTTCAGGCAATCCATCTTCAGCAGTGCGTAGAGTCCACGTTTTTCCAGCATTGTGTGAAACATACAATCCAGAACCTTCGCCACCTGAATTGAACGTCCAAGGTTTTCTGCCGTATTCCCACATTGCGGCAAACAGCTTATTCGGGTTTCGAGGATCAACAATGAGGTCAGCACATCCTGTTTCTTCATTCTTGTAAAGCACATTTTCCCACGTAGCGCCGCCGTCTGTTGTTCGGTAGACGCCTCGCTCAGGATTTGGGCCCCAAGCAGAACCTAGCGCCCCTACAATGACTGTGTTGGGATCATCTCTGTGCACAATGATACGGTGGATGGTTTTTGTATCTACCAAGCCCATGAGGCTCCAATTTCTTCCGCCATCAACGCTTTTATAAATTCCACCACCACTGGTTTGAGAGTTTCGCGGATTCCCTTCGCCCGTTCCTGCCCAGATGACATCAGGATTTGAAGGATCAATGGCAATGGCTCCTATAGATTGCAAAGGCGCTTCATCAAACATGGCTTCCCATGTGATTCCTCCAGAAACCGATTTCCAAACTCCACCACTTGCTGTTCCTACAAAGATGATTTCAGGCTGGTTGCGCACCACATCAATCGATGTAACTCGTCCGCTCATAGTCCCCGGACCAATGTGACGCATGGTCATACCTTCCAATTTAGTGAGGTCTACTTTTTGTGCTTGAGCGAAACACGCTAGACTGAGGAAACAAAGAAAGAGGATCTTTTTCATGGTGCTAAATTATGAGTCAGCAAGGTAAGCAAGAGCGCGGTGAAAGCACAACCGTTCATGTAGATGAACCTCGTATTGACGAAAAATAGCATCAGTTTGTCGACCTTTGGCAAATGCAAAAGCCCATCCTAGGAATTGTAACTACATGGTTTGAGCGCGGAGCAACACGCGTTTCCTTGGCCTTGATGGAGGTGCTAAAAGATCAGTTTGATCTTCGAGTATACGCACGCGGAGGCGACGAATTTCCGCATGATGATCCGCAATGGAACAAAGACTTTGTGCACTGGGGCGAATTTGTTCCTGGGGCTCGTTCCACCTATATTGATTACAGTGACTTTTCAAGGTGGCTGCTTCGCGAAAACATTGACATCCTACTTTTCAATGAGCAACAGAGTTGGGATGTTATACTCACATTGAAAGAGCGAACAAAGCTTCCCATTGGAGCTTACATTGACTACTACACCGATGCCACAGTTAAGTGCTTCGACCTCTACGACTTTCTCATTTGCAATACGAAACGTCACTTTAGTGTCTTCGAACACCATCAAAACGCCTTTTACATTCCTTGGGGTGTTACCGAATTCGCCAGCGAAATTACACCTGTAACTGATCAGGTTCGTTTCTTTCACAACCTCGGATTCAATCCAACAAGAAAAGGAACAGACCTTGTTTTACACGCTTTCGCGTCCTTAGAAGACGAAAATATCAGCTTGACGCTGCACGCTCAAAAACCGCTGAATGAATTTCCTCAATTAGAGGTCATGATTGAGGCTGATGCACGCGTAAAATGGATTCACAAAGAAGTGCCTCCGCCAGGGTTGTACCATTTGGGTGATGTGTATGTGTACCCTTCAAGACTCGAAGGAATTGGTCTATCACTTCCTGAAGCACTGAGCCAAGGACTCCCCGTAATTGCTACTGACGAAGCACCCATGAATGAATTTGTGACAGATGGCGTAAATGGACGCTTGGTTGAAGTGGCGAGACGATGGAAGCGCGCAGACGGCTACTACTGGGACATGGCAGAAGTACAGGTAGAAGCACTTGCAGAAGCCATGCGGTTCTACATCACAGAAAAGGACACGCTGACTGAACGGAAAACTGCCACTCTCCAGCACGCCAAAGAACACCTCAACTGGAAAGTCAACGCTGCCACATTAGCAGATCAGATTGCACACGTGCAGTGGACCCCGCCATCAGCGACCTTACTGGCTTACACACAACAGCTAGAGGAAAAAGAAACTCCCGCCTTGACGGTTTCACAACGATTACACCGTACTTTGATCAAGCTTGGAGTTCGAAAATTAAAGCGCACCATATTAGGTAGAGGATGAAATTATCAGGAAAACATATTTGGATTATTTCTCCCGAGCCGTGGGGCGTCCAGTTGCTATCAAAGCACCACTTTGCGCTGGAGTTGGCACACAGGAACAACGACCTTGTTTTCATTCAAGGTGGTGGGAAACACGGCGAAATACAAACGCTTTCCACCAACGCCAAAATCACGCTTATTTCATGGCAATCTGTTCGTGGTTTAAGGAAACTTCCACGCAGCATTGCGAAAGTTTTGCAACGAAAAGAAATGCTGAAAATCGCCGAACTAACAGGCGGACAACCCGATGTGATCTGGAGTTTTGACAATTCACGCTTCTTCGACCTAGACGCGTGGAAAACCCCAGCTACCGTGATTCATCACCTGGTAGACCTCAACCAAGATTTTGAATTGGCACGAACAGCCGCTTCTTCGCACATCTGTTTTGGCACGTCTGATTTCATTCTTGAACGACTGAAGAAATACAATTCCAAGTCATTCAACATCGGACATGGTTGTGACCCTGTTTCACGTGTTGCTTGGAAGCCCCATTCAGGGAAACCAAAGGTGTTTTATGTAGGGAATTTATTGATTCCGCTTTTAAATCGAAAGCTGATTCTAGATGCTGTTCGCGCATTTACCGAGGTTGAATTTCATTTTATTGGTGCCTTTGAGAAAAGCAATGTCACACGTAAAGTAGACGGTTCAGCCGCTGCATTTATTGAGGAATTGAAAAGCCATCCGCATGTCATTCTTCGCGGAGCCATGCAACAAGAGGCCTATCACAAGGCGCTCAACGAAGCTGATTTATTCATCATTGCGTATAAAAAAACCTCCTACGAACAAGTAGCCAATCCGCACAAAGTGCCTGAGCTACTCTCTACCGGGAGGGCCATTTTGAGCAATACATTGGACTCCTACAAACTGCTCCCATTTATTGAAATGGTAGATGATGATGACGTCTGGCTCATGCTATTGGAACAGATGATTCAAAACGTGGAACAGTGGAATACTGAAGAATTGCAGCAAGCCCGAGTTGAATGGGCACTGGAACACACCTACACCAAACAAGTTGACCGCATTGAACAATTCTTGAATGACTAAGCCGCTTGTTTCCGTGATTATTCCCGTTTGGAATTGTGAAAAATGGCTCAAAACAGTCATTGACAGCGTGGTTAAACAAGACTACCAACAATGGGAACTTTTGGTGATTGACAACGGGAGCACAGATGCATCCTTCCGCTTAATTCAGCAGTACAACGAGCCCCGCATTCGCAGCTTTCAACAACCCCATTCAGGAGTGAGCAGCGCTCGAAATCTAGGATTGGAAAACGCCCAAGGCACATTCATCTGCTTTTTAGATTGTGATGATCAACTTCCGCCAACTAGCCTTGGTACCCGCGTTGAGCATTTCGAAAAACATCCAACACTTGGTTTTGTTGATGGCACCGTTGAAGTTTGGAATGCCGATTTTTCGGCTCAAAACCATTCCTACATTCCGTCGTTCACAGGCCAGCCTTTCGATGAGTTGCGCACACTTTCAGGCACATGCTTTTATGGGATTACATGGATGATTCGGAGGGAAGTTATAGGAAGTATTCGTTTCAAGCCAAACATGACCCATTCAGAAGATCTGGCCTTTTTCGCCACAGTAGCAGATTCCAAATGGCACTATGACTTTGTGCAAACGGCCGTCTACCAAGTGCGTAAACGCGAAGACTCAGCCATGAGCAACTTGGATGGATTGGCCAGTGGATACCGATTGTTGTTTGATCACTTCACCACCCTTCGCCCCAAAGAAACAGGCTGGAAAAACACCTTTAGAGGAAAAGTGCGACGCATCTTAGTTCGTTCCTATCTCAAACGGTTTCAACTATCCGCTGCTTTTAAGAGCTGGCGACGTTGGCGTTAGAAGAATTGAACCCTTTGTGCGATATTAGTCGCCATGAAGGTAGACCTTATCATCGGAACACGTCCTGAATTCATTAAGCTTGCTCCCGTAGCCCGCATCATGCGAAATTACCCGGGCATGCAGCCACGCATCATTCTTACCGGACAGCATACTGACTTATTGGGAGGACTGCCCGATTTCTTCGACCTTGAAATTCATCAAGCTTTGGAAGTGATGTCTGAGGGACAAACTTTGGGAGCACTGACCTCAAAACTTCTCACTGGTCTTGAGCAGCAATTCACTGATGACCCACCCGATGTGGTTGTAGTGCAAGGAGATACTTCATCGGCCTTTATGGGAGCGCTAGCTGCCTATTACCAGAAAATTCCAGTGTGTCATGTAGAAGCCGGATTGCGAACACATGATATCTATTCACCCTTTCCTGAGGAAGTCAATCGCGCCGCCATTGCACAGATTGCTCATGTCCATTTCGCTCCTACACAGCGCGCTTTGGAGGCTTTATTCGCCGAAGGAAAGTTAACAGCGCATCTAACAGGAAACACCGTCATTGATGCCGCACTCTTTGCACAAATGCGTCACCGCATCAACGCTGTAGAGCTTCCTGTAGATTTGGATCCAACGAAAAAACTCATCCTTGTAACAGCGCACCGAAGAGAGTCGCACGAAAGCGGATTGTCAAACATTTGTTCGGCCATACGCACAGTGCACAACAACCATCCTGAAGTAGAATTTGTGCTTCCATTGCATTCGAACCCAGTTGTCAAAGAGGTTATTTCAGCTGCACTTTCCAACTTGGAACGCGTTCACCTCACGCCCCCACTTTCGTACCCTCAAATGATTGCAGCCATGGACCAAGCGTGGCTTTTGATGACAGACAGCGGAGGACTTCAAGAAGAAGCGCCAACCTTCCATTTACCCGTTTTGGTGCTGCGCGAAAAAAGCGAACGTATGGAAGCTGTTGAATCAGGTAGCGCTCTGCTCTGTGGCACCGTTTCGCGGAAACTAGTTGAAGAAGTTGAACGCTTATTGGAAGATAAAGAAGCCTACAAGGCCATGGCTTTAGTGGCTAATCCTTTTGGAGATGGGAAAGCCGCTATGCGGATTACTGAAATCATCAAACACACTTTTAAAACCCCTACTCAAGCGCTGTGAATGTGCTTGTAATCACATACTGGAGCTACAAAGAGCCGCTGATACAGGCTGCCGCATTGCCCTATTTAAAGATGATGCACACTTCCATTGGCGAAGAAGGGAGTATTCACCTTATTACACTTGAAAAGCCGAGTTTGAAACTTCGTCCTGATGAAGAGGCCGAAGCCCGTTCCATGCTTCAAGCGCAGGGAATTACCTTACTCACTAGGACCTACCACAAATTTGGGTTGAAAGCCATGCTTGCATGGGGCAGCAACCTCTTGTGGATTTTGCGCTACTGCAAGCAACATCACATCGACATACTTCACGCGTTTGGCAGTCCGGCTGCGACCTCAGCGCACGTCATTCACCGACTTACAAAGTTGCCTTACGTGGTTGATTCGTACGAGCCACATGCAGAATCAATGGTAGAAAATGGTTCGTGGACCAAACAATCGATAGCCTACAAATTGCTCTGGTATTTCGAAAAAAGACTAGCACGCAAAGCAGCGGCTGTGTTGGGAACCACGGCAGGAATGAGAGACTATGCCGCAAAAAAGTACGGAACAATACCCGCCAATTTTAAGGTTCGTCCGGCTTGCGTTTCTTATGCCGCTTTCAGTCCGCACAACCCTTACAACCTTCAGCGCAGTGACCTTGGCATACAAACAACAGATATTGTATGTGTGTACGCTGGCAAGTTAGGCGGCATTTATTTGAAAGAAGAGATATTCGAGTTGATGCACGCAGCAGCTGCCAAGTGGGGTGAGCGATTCAAGTTCCTATTGCTCAGCGACATCCCAAAAGAAGAAGCCGAGCAGATGGCCACAGAGGCGAAGTTCCCCACAAAGCAATTGATTGTGCGCTTTGTCCCGCATCAAAGCGTAGCAGCACACTTATCACTGGCCGATTTCGCTTTGAATCCGGTAAAACCCGTTCCGTCAAAAAGGTATTGTACTTCGATCAAAGATGGAGAATATTGGGCCATGGGGCTGCCAGTCATCATTCCGAAAGGCATCTCAGACGATTCAGAGATCATCGCAAAACATGACATAGGCGTGGTATTAGAAAATTTGGATGCTCG
Source organism: uncultured Comamonadaceae bacterium (assembly GCA_964353035.1). Classification (GTDB taxonomy): domain Bacteria; phylum Bacteroidota; class Bacteroidia; order Flavobacteriales_D; family Sanyastnellaceae; genus JAQWQB01. The sequence continues at coordinate 20,394 of CAYGUR010000001.1, forward strand.
AGAATATCAGCTGGCGATTGAGCAAATAGATGGCATATTGGCACAAGAAAAGTCCATTTTGCAAGAGCGCATTCGGACGAATACCAAGCCACACAGAGGCATTCAAATTGCTGAACAGTGCTATGAAGAGTTGTACGGAAAACAGGGGGCATTGCGACTGGAAGTCAAGAACTTCCTTGTGCTCATTTACAACAGCTTCAAAGACCCGCTGTTTCAGAATTTGGTGTATCAGTACATTCGCTATCAGTCAGCCCATCATAGCAACTACCGTTTTGAACTCCTCACCTTCGAGCAAAAAAAGTACGCATTATCAGCTGCCGAGCAGACTGAAAAAAAGGCTCAATTAACGGGAGAAGGCATCTTTTGGCATCCGCTAATTTACCATTCTGGGCGCTTCATGTTTCTAAAGAAAACCATCGATTTTTCAGCAGCTTTCATACAGTTGGCGCGCATTAGTTTGAAGCGAAAACCGCGTATGATTATTTCTTTCGCAAATACTTCAGGTGCCATTTCGTGGGTCCTAACGCGCTTCATTGGGTCGAAGTTGATGGTGTACTCATATGAGCCACATAGCGAGTTTCTTGCAGAATTCGGCATTTGGAAACGAAGCGGCTGGCGTTACAAGTTGCTCAAGATCTTGGAACGAAAGACCGCTGAATCAGCAGATTTCATTTTAACTGGGACGAAGCACATGCAGCAGAAGCTAGAGCCCATTTCAACTGGGAAGGTTTTTCGAGCTCCGTCAAGTGTTGACGAAACCATTTTCAACTTCCAACCGCAAGAACGTGCGAGACTGCGTTCTGAACTTGGAATTGAAGGACGAAAAGTGCTGATCTATGCCGGAAAATTTGGAGGCATCTACTACAATGAAGAGGTTTTCGCGTTTTGTGCTGAACTGAAACGTTTAGACCCAAGTTGGTTCTTTGTTTATCTGAGCCCTTCAGACCATGCTGATGTGAGAGCAAGTATGCAAGGTCACGCGCTGAATGCAGCTGATTTTGTGCTTCGCGAAGCCCAAACTCCAGAGGAAGTTGTTGCATGGCTTTCAGCCGCGGATGTAGGCTTAACCGCCATTCCACCTTACCCAAGTCAGAAGTACAGGTCTCCCGTTAAGGTAGGCGAATACCTGCTTTGTGGATTGCCCTACATCACGTGCGAAGGGGTTTCTGAAGACGACTCAATAGCGAAAGAGCACAATGTAGGAGTGGTCATTGAAAGTTTGGATCAAAAAGAAGTCCAACACACCAAAGATGCATTGGACTTGTATTTTCAGGAGGACCGCGAAGCGCTTCGAAAGCGCTGCCGAGACGCAGGAATCAGCTACAGAGGGCGACAACAAGTTGATGACCTTTTCACCGAGATTCTAGCAGAAGTGTAAATCAGTTCCCCATTAAACTTTTGATGTCTACCGCCTCAGTGATGTCTACTGGAATTTCTCTGCTGATCAGAAAAGCTCTTCCTTTCACCATTCCTTTTGCTTGAAAATCAGCCTTCTTCGCGAAAAGCAGCGACAGTAGATTTTCCAAAAAGTTTCCACTCAAATCTTCCGCGTCAGCTTTCAACTTGAAGGTTTTCGTGCTTTTGGACTTCGATTCGAGTTTCACCTTTTCAACGAGTTTTACTTGACCCATGCCTTTTTTGTTGACATAGATATCGATCTCAGATTGCGTGAGTGTAACTGCATACCAATTGGGGTTGTGAAGTTGTAGCGTAACACTTACTTCCACAATGTCCTTGTCGAATTTTGTGATCGCAATATCATCTACCGCCATCACTTCTACCTCTTTGTAAAAAGAACAAGCGTTCAAACTAAAGAGCATCACCAATGCGAACAATCCTGTAAGGAATTTCGAGGTGCGTTGAGTACTTAGTATCATAAGTGTCTTTTGGTCTACAAAATCAAAGCACGTGCCAAGACTTAGTTGTTCATCTCAGCAAAGTACTTGTAGAACAACGGAATCGTTTCAATTCCCTTGAAGTAATTAAACACACCGTAGTGTTCATTTGGTGAATGAATGGCATCTGAATCCAGTCCAAATCCGAACAACACCGTTTTCAATCCGAGAATACTTTCGAAGCTAGCCACAATCGGAATGGAACCACCGCTTCTTACAGGAATTGGCTTTTTACCGTAGGTCTCTTCCATGGCTTTTGAGGCTGCTTGGTAGGCAACACTGTCTGTAGGAGTCACAGCGGCTTCCCCTCCTTGATGTGGAGTTACTTTGACTGCAACGCTTTTCGGAGCGATGCGTTCGAAGTGCGCTTTGAACAGTTGAGTGATTTTTTCTGAGCTTTGATTCGGCACCAAACGCATGCTGATTTTGGCATAGGCTTTTGAAGCAATCACTGTTTTCGCCCCTTCGCCAATGTATCCACCCCAGATTCCATTTACATCTAGTGTTGGTCGAATGGACACACGTTCAGGAACGGTATACCCTGCTTCGCCCTCTACATCTCCAATGGCAATGCTCTTTTTATAGGCCTCTTCTGAGAACGGTGCTTTCGCCATTTCAGCGCGTTCTGCACTTGACAATTCTTGAACATCATCATAAAATCCTTCTACCGTAATATGCTGGTGTTCATCTTTGAGCGAAGCAATCATTTCGCACAGAATATTGATGGGATTCGGCACACCTCCTCCGTACAGTCCGGAGTGCAAATCTCTGTTCGGTCCGGTTACTTGCACTTCCACATAGCTCAATCCGCGCAGTCCTGTAGTAATTGAAGGTGTATCGTTTGCGATGATTCCCGTGTCAGAAACAAGCACCACGTCTGCTTTTAGCATTTCCTTATTTTCCTTCAGGAAATGATCCAGATTCGAAGAGCCCACTTCTTCTTCGCCCTCAATAATAAACTTCACGTTGCACGGAAGGGCATCAGACTTCACCATGGCCTCGAAGGCTTTTACATGCATGTAGAACTGACCTTTGTCATCACATGCGCCACGGGCGAAGATGGCACCTTCAGGGTGAATCTCAGTGTTCTTAATTACAGGTTCGAAAGGAGGCGAGTCCCACAACTCCAGCGGATCAGCCGGTTGCACATCGTAATGTCCGTAAACCAATACAGTTGGCTTGGCAGGGTCTACCATTTTTTCGCCATAGACAATTGGGTAGCCAGGAGTAGCCATGACCTCAGCTTTATCAGCCCCAGCAGCCAGCAAAGCAGCTTTGGTTGCTTCAGCCATTTTCAGGACATCCGCTTTGTAGGATGGATCTGCGCTTACAGATGGAATTCGAAGGATATCGACCAGTTCATTGAGGAAACGGTCGCGATTGGATTGGATAAATTCGTTTACAGACATGGTTTTTTATTGGATTCGAAAGATAGTGAACCTTCTGATTAGCGGCAATTTTAGGACGATAAGAAGCCCGTCAAATCACTAAAAGACATAAATTTTAAGTTAAATCCTCATATACTGCACGTTAGCCGAATTAAGAAACGTACTTTTGCGCCCGCTTTGGCACAAACATTATGAAATCAATACGCAACATTGCGATTATCGCACACGTCGACCACGGTAAGACTACTTTGGTAGACAAAATCATTTCCGAATGTCAAGTTTTTGACGATCGAAAAGACAAAACCGAACTTGTTCTAGACAACAATGATCTAGAACGCGAGCGCGGCATCACCATTCTTTCAAAGAACGTCTCTGTGACGTACAAAGATGTGAAGATCAACATCATTGATACTCCAGGTCACGCCGATTTTGGAGGAGAGGTTGAACGCGTACTCAAGATGGCAGACGGTGTACTTTTCTTGGTAGATGCCTTCGAAGGTGCCATGCCACAGACCCGTTTTGTGCTTTCAAAAGCTCTAGAGCTAGGCCTGAAACCAATTGTGGTGGTAAACAAGGTTGATAAAGACAACTGCAGACCTGACGAAGTTCAGGAGCAAGTGTTTGAGTTGATGTTCAACTTGGAAGCTACTGAAGAGCAGCTCGACTTTGTGACCATCTATGGATCTAGCAAGCAAGGTTGGATGAATACGACTTGGGAGAAGCAAACCGAAAACATTCGTCCGCTATTGGACGCTGTGGTTGAGCACATCCCAGAAGCACCATTTTACGAAGGTGGATTGCAAATGCAGATTACCTCACTTGACCACTCTCCTTTTACTGGACGTATCGCCATTGGCCGTGTTCAGAGAGGGACCGTGACTGAAGGACAACAAATTGCGTTGTGTACAGCAGATGGGACACCAAAGAAAATGAAAGTACGTGAACTCTACGTATTTGAAGGACTTGGAAGAACGAAGGTGAAAGAAGTACGTAGTGGTGACTTGTGCGCCATTGTTGGTTTGGAAGGATTCGAAATTGGCGACACCGTTGCTGATGCTGAAAATCCTGAGCCATTGAAGCGTATTGCTGTTGATGAGCCAACCATGAGCATGATGTTTACGATCAACACGTCTCCATTCTTCGGAAGAGAAGGGAAATTCGTTACATCACGTCAGTTGCGTGAGCGACTTTACAACGAAACCGAAAAGAACTTGGCCCTTCGTATTGAAGACACCAACAGCGAGGATACGTTCAACGTTTACGGACGTGGAATTCTTCACTTGTCAGTATTGGTTGAAACCATGCGCAGAGAAGGATATGAGCTTCAGCTAGGTAAGCCTCAAGTACTGGTGAAAGAAATTGACGGAAGAAAGCACGAGCCATACGAGACATTGGTGATTGATATTCCTGCGGAAACATCTGGAAAAGCCATTGAACTGGTAACTCAGCGCAAAGGAGATTTGTTGGTTATGGAGCCGAAAGGTGACTTGCAACACTTGGAGTTCGACATTCCATCACGAGGATTGATTGGGTTGCGTTCGAACCTCTTGACAGCATCAGCCGGTGAGGCAATTATCACACACCGTTTCAATGAATACCGCGAATGGAAAGGCGAAATTGGTGACCGCAGAAAGGGAGCTATGGTTTCAGCTGAGCAAGGACAAGCATTGGCTTATGCCATTGACAGACTGCAAGACCGCGGTATCTTTTTCATTGAACCAGGAGAGGAAGTATACAAAGGACAAGTCATCGGCGAGAATACCAGAGAAGGTGTGATTGAGGTAAACGTAATCAAAGGGAAGCAGTTAACGAACATGCGTAAATCAGGTACTGATGCCGCCATGCACATTGCTCCTAAAACTCAATTTTCATTGGAAGAAGCAATGGAATACATTGGCGATGATGAGTTGCTGGAAATCACTCCAACAGCCATCCGAATGAGAAAATCACCACAATTGTGGAGAGCGAGATAATCCTCGTTGAAATAGACTGAATTAAAAAAACCCTCACGGCCAAGCTGTGAGGGTTTTTTGATGCTGTAAATTACGGATTGACACCAAGATCAATGAGTTTGGGCGTTGGGTCAGGAAAAGAAGGATCAATCTCCAACGCTTTCATGAAGTACGAAATGGCTTCCAACGTGTCTCCTGCAGCTAGCAAGGCATCACCATAACTATCATAGGTATTTGGTGATGTTGGGTGTTCATCAATGTTGAACTGAAACACTTGTTTGGCTTCAGCAAATCGCTTCGCGGCAATCAGACTATGTCCGGTCACATTCATTTCCCATTCATTGGTGTAGTAAAGATCTGTTGTATCCGCTTCCATTGCCTGCCACAATGACTTCGCTGCTTCAAATCCGTTCAGCTCCATTTCCGCACCAAATGGAATACGACCTGTCACCGTATAATCCTTTATCGGAAGGTCGAAAATGGTTTCAATTGCCGCATTCGTGATGCGGGCAACCCTAGAAACATTTCGATTCGCCACAACACAGATAGAAATGCTGTCATCAGGAAGCATGATAAATTGCGAGCTAAACCCATTGTCTTCACCGTCATGCAAAATGGTTCGATGACCTTCATACGACTGCAAATACCAGCTTAGTCCAATTTTTTCGCCCCAAGGCGTGTCAACCCATGGATAAAAAAGCAAATCAAACGACGTAGAGTCCATCAAAGCAACCTCCCCCATCCGTCCACGATTTAAATTGGCAATGCCCCATTTACACATGTCCAGCACCGAAGAATGCAAACCAGAACTCCCTTCGTAAATTCGGTTGTAGGGGTACTCCTCCCACCGCTCCGTTTTGAGCACCAGCACATGCGGCGAAGCCCAATTCTCAGGCAATTCTTTTGGTTTAGAAAACGCAGTATTGAACATTCCACACGGTTCGAGCACTTCAGTTCTCATGTACTCAATGAAGGACATCCCAGAAGCCTTGGCAATCACATCAGCGAGACAGTCAAAGCCTATGTTGCTGTAGGCATGGACCGCTCCTGGAGCGTATTGCATTTCAAGCGAACTAAAACTCCTAACAAAACGCTCGACAGCCCCTTCATCGTACAGAACAGAATCCCAAAGATTCGGAGGTTCATTCCGCGGCAAACCAGAAGTATGGGTAAGTAATTGACGAATTGTGATGTTTTCAGAACCTTCGCCCTTTAGCTTAAAATACGGAAGAAACTTGACAACAGGATCATCCAGCTCCAGCTTTCGTTGCTGCACTAATTTCACAATAGCTGTTGCCGTGAAAGGCTTGGTGACAGAAGCAAAATGGTAAACAGTAGCAGGTGTGGCCATTTCTTGGGTATCGGTATTCTTGAATCCAAACGACTTCGCATACACCACTTCTTGCCCCTTGGTGATCCCAATTGACACGCTGCTTTCACAAGCATGATCAGACAGTATTTTTCGAATGAACGGCTCTAGGTTTTGCTGCACTTTCAATCCTATTTCGCCCTGCACAATAGTAGACACAGGTTCAGTTAGTTGCACAGAATCTGGTGCTATAGCGGATTCAGTTCTGTTGCAGCCTAAAGAAATAACCACCAGCAGACACACCCCAGATACAGCATAGACCACAGAAGTTAAGCACCAATTAAACAGTTTCATACGGATGGATTTTTTCGATTAAAAACAGCAAGTATTTCTTTGACACTGAGATTCCAGTTGTTCGATAACTCATGAGCAGCAGAAGTAGTATCACCCTCTATAAGCGCTTCAATAATCTTCCGGTGGCTCTGATCAGAATGAGACCGTAGATTGTTCTTCTCCATGTATTCCAACTCATAAAAGAAAATACGAATGCGAATGTCCTCAATGATCTTTTTGACCAAATGGTTAGAACCCACGCGAATCAAAGCTTGATGAAACTCCATATCGTATTTCAATCGTTCACCTTTAGCGTACGACGATTCGAATTTCAAATTGCTGTCTTCAATACGTTGAATTTCTTCCACAGAATAACTCGAAGATTGCAGGATATGCCCTTCGAGCACCGCTATCAACTCGTAGATTTCTATGGCCTCAGTGGGATTCAGTTCGGCGATGAAGAACCCTCGATTGGGGACATAAATCACTGTTCCAGCTTCCGTCAGTTGCGCCAAGGCCTCACGCACCGGCGTAACGCTCACATCCAACATCTTGGCAATAGCGGGCAGCGCGATACGCTCCCCTGGCCTCAACTCTCCTTCGAACATGAATTCAAGCAAGACCTTTTTTACTTCTTCTCGTAACGTTGTTCTTATAATCATACAACAAATATAATATATCGTATACGATTTACAAACAAGAGGAGAATTCCTACGTATTTATCGCGAACATATTAATGATTCCTACGTAAGAGAAGGAGTTAGCGTAAATAATTATCCACGTATTGATTATGAACTCAATTTTTCAAAATATGAACTCAATTTTTCAAAAGGCGGCATTGGTTGGATGTCTTCTTCTTTCCCTCGGTGATGCTCAAAGTCAAGTAGTTAATGGTTATGCCCGTGTAACGAGTATCTCTGGGGCGACGTTGTCTCTTGCGAACGTGACTGAATTAGGTGATACGTTTGAAGATGGAGAGTGGATTGTACTCATGCAGGTTCAAGACGACGTGCTAGGTGAAGCAAGCAACGTGAGTTCCTTTGGCTCGCTCTCCAGCATTGGGAATGCCGGCGTCTTCGAAATTTGTGAAATTGCAAGTCACACTGAATCAAGTGGCGTTCCGAATACCATCACACTGACGGAAGACCCTTCTAATCCGTTCAACACTTGCTCCAATTGCCGCGTTCAGATTGTTTCATTTAGAAGATATGGCTCGCCCAATTACACAACTACCAGCGACATGTCTGCATTGGATTGGAATGGAAATATCGGTGGTGTGGTTGCGATTCATGTTGAAGGGGTGCTAACGTTAAATCATTCCGTTTCTGCTGACGAAGCGGGATTTCAAGGCGGACTAGTTTCCGTCAATTATTCTGGATCTGCATGCATTGCGTCCAATGTTACACAATACCGAGAAAACAATAATCAACTCGGATTTAAAGGAGAAAGTATTTATCGAAGACTAGACGCCAATTACAACAATGGTCGAGCGAAACTACTCAACGGCGGCGGCGGTGGTGGAAACCACAATGGCGGCGGTGGTGGCGGTGGAAACTACACCACCGGCGGACAAGGAGGAGATGGTTGGAACACCTGTACTTCACATCCTGCTGGTGGATTAGGAGGTATGTCGTTATCCACAGAAATAACAAGTAACCGGGTTTTTATGGGTGGCGGCGGCGGCGGCGGACAGCAAAACAATGGTGTTGGACGCAATGGAGCCGACGGCGGCGGTATCATATTAATTAGAGCGAATGAAATCGTGACGACATCAGGTTCAGGGGTTGCCATTTCGGCTAACGGTGGTTCGCCCACCAATGGTGGGAATGACGGCAGTGGAGGCGGCGGTGCCGGTGGAAGCATTGTATTCTTGGTCAACAACTGGAATATTGCAGCAGCCAATTCACTCACTATTTCAGCGAATGGCGGAAATGGTTCTAGCAGCTTATCTGGCGCATCTCATGCTGGAGGCGGTGGCGGCGCTCAAGGCGTGATAATTTTCAATGAACTTGAACCCACCACGGATGTGGTTGCGGAAACCTTGAATGGCAGTCCGGGTTGTGGAAACACCAGCAATCCGTGTAACAGCCTTGCGGGCTCCCCAACTGGATCTGACAACGATGGTATCCTTGTTTTTATATCAAACGCCTTACCCATTGAGCTCATCGATTTCACAGCTGAATTGAGGGAACACAAAGTGCTTCTCAACTGGCGCACGCAGAGCGAAATAAACAACAACTACTTTGAAGTTCAGCGATCTCAAGACCTCGAAGCATGGGAAACATTACAACGCATTCAAGGTGCCGGAAACAGCTCTTCAGAGCACCTGTACACCACATGGGACCCCAATCCGCACTTCGGAACATCCTATTACAGACTCAAACAAAAAGACTTCGATGGCACTGTCGAATACCTTCCTGTAGTTAGCGTCAATAGGCCATACGAACTCCAAACGTTAGTTGTTTATCCAAATCCTGCTTCTGATCATATTTCCATAATGGGTGGTGACATCCATCTCAATGAAGTTATTGTGTACAATTCACTTGGTCAATCAATGAACTCAAGAATAGAAATGGTCGTTGTTCAGCAACAGCTGCAGATGAAGATAGATCAGCTTTCTCCTGGAGTGTATTTCATCAAGTCTGAAAGTGGGTTTGGGAAGTTTACAGTGGAATGAGGAAGATGCCTAAACATCTTCGCCTTTCATCATCTTGTTCCAATACAGATTTGGTAGAATGTATTTTTTAAGCATCCACAATCTCCAATGCTCTTTGTCTGAATTGAAGACTAACATTTGTTTCAGCTTCGGGTCTGGAGTAAAATTGCCTTTGTAATCGAATTCAGCCAAGACCATTTTTCCATATCCAGTCACAAGCGGACAAGAAGAATAACCATTGTATTCCTTCGTGCTCATGGCCTTGTTCTTCATCAGCAAGAGTATGTTTTCAACCACAATTGGTGCTTGTTTCCGAATGGCGGCACCTGTCTTCGCCGTTGGTAAGGCCGCTACATCTCCTAGTCCAAATACATTCTTGTAGGTGTTGTGCTGTAAAGTTCCATGGTCAACGTTTAGCCATCCAGCTTCGTTTACCAACGATGATTCTTTTACAAATTTCGGTGCTGTTTGAGGTGGTGCAATGTGCAGCATATCGAAAGGCATCACGATTTGAGCGTCTCCCTGCATTTTTTCACGCAACGAGTTGCCCTCATTGACGATGCATTGGTTCTCTTCGGGTGCAACACTTTTAAAAATAACCTCTTTCTTTTCACTGTCAATCTTGACGGGTGCATAGAAGGTCTTCAAATGAATTCCATACCTGTGGATGACTTCCATGAGTGTCTTTGCAATTGGTTTCACTCCGAAAATCACTGAACCTGGGGTAGCAAAAACCACATTTGTTTTGTCTGCAATTCCCCGCTTTTTAAAATTATCTGCTGCGAGGTAAGCAATCTTTTGTGGCGCTCCTCCGCACTTGATTGGAGTTGTTGGCTGCGTAAAAACAGCATTCCCTCCTTTAAAGTTTTTAATGACATCCCAGGTATGTTCTGGATCTGTATAATTCGAACAAACCACCCCTTTGTCAAGTGATTCTGCCAAACCTTCGATGAGTTCTGGCGCCATCACTAGGCCGGGCGCTACCACCAAGAAGTCATAGCTCAACTCCGATCCTTCTTTGGTGTAAAGTTTGTTTTGATCAGGGTCGAAACGATTTGCGTACTCCTTCACCCATTTCACTGATTTCGGCATAATTTCGGACATAGGCCGAGCCGTTTTCCCAAAGTCGTAGGTTCCAGCCCCAACAAGTGTCCAAGCAGGTTGATAATAATGCACACTCGCTGGTTCCACCACCGCAATATCAAGCGTTGGATCTTTTTTAAGCAATTGGGTGGAAACCATAATCCCGGCAGTTCCTCCACCAATAATTACAATTTGGTGATGTGATTTCATAAGTCCTTATTAATTAAGTGGCTACAAAGTACTCAATCACCAATAAGACAATGTGACACAAGTTACATAGGAGCGAATTAGTTCGATTTGAAGATTTTTATAAGGTAGATCAGTGCTGGGAAAATTATAAGGACGCCTATCATCAATGCCCAGAAGAGCAATTTCATTGTAGACGTTGGAGCAGCATGTGTATAAATCGACATTGTGGAACCATCTTTAAAAATGGCTAGGTATGGGAATTGAATCAGCAACATTCCCACTAAAATCAAGGTCATTTGAAATGCAACAGCAATGCGCATTGACCAAATTGCTTTTCGTTTTATCAGTCTAAAAATCAAGGGAACAGTAGCTGTAGCAACAATTAAGGCAGCCAAACTCCAGGCTTGGGCTAAGAAACGCGAATGAAATTCGTTTTCGTCCCAATACGAAAATAAAAATAGTCCTAGTCCTGATAAAATAGACGCTATGAGTAGACCTTTCACCGCTCTGACAATGCTGTTGTACCCCCACTCTGATCGGACTTCGCCCAATAAATAAATAGCTGAAATGTAGGTGCTTAAGGTCATTAAGAACAAACCTGTGAAAATTGAAAATCCGTTGAGCCACGGAGCAATATAGAAATCGTAAAAACCTGAGGGTATTTCTGTTGAAATACTACCTGAAATTAGCGGCGCAATGACCAAGCCTAGGCTAAACACAGTGAAAGCACTAGACCAGCGAAAGACTTGAGAATACAGAATTTGGCTACCATCAATTTTTGCGTCATAGTGGCGAAATGTGAACGCTGTGCCTCGTAGAATAATTCCAACTAGGACCATCATAATTGGAATGTGCAGCGCGGTAGACACCAAAGCATACGTTTCTGGAAACCCATTGAACAGAATCACAACAGCAATGATCAGCCACATGTGATTGGCTTCCCAAACAGGCGCAATGGCCCTTTGTACTGTATTAATTCCCCTGTCTCCAATGAGGAGTTCTAATATGCCAGCGCCGAAATCTGCACCTCCTAAAATGAGGTAAAACAACAAACTCAATCCCAAAAAAACAGTTACTCCTTCTGTATATATCATGATTTGAGGTATTTCTCATTCAACGCTTTTATATGTCGCGTCATGAGCCAGACAATAATGAGTGTGAGGAAGGAATATAGAGCAAGCATAAGGAAAAAGGTATACTGAATGCCAGGCATGGGTGTTACCGCCTCAGAGGTGCGCATGATCTTGTAGATAATCCAAGGTTGCCTGCCTACTTCAGTTACTGTCCAACCGGCTTCCAATGCCATGAATCCTATGGGTGTGCACACGGCTACTAGCCAGAGCCACCAACGTTTGTTTATATAATTCTTGGAACGAAGACGAAGAACGAAGTAAATCAAGGCAACAACGGCCATCAAGGTTCCGAGTCCGACCATGATTTGGAAAGCGAAATGCGTCACCATGACTGGTGGATGTTCATCAATAGGAATCTGATCGAGGCCTATGACTTCAGATTCGAAATCGCCATGTGCTAAAAAACTCAACGCTCCAGGGATTTCGATGGCATAGTCTACTGTCTCATTTTCAACGTTTGGAATCCCTCCAATAATCAGAGGTGCATGCTTTTCTGTGTGAAAATGAGCTTCCATAGCTGCAAGCTTGGCGGGCTGCCTTTGGGCTACATCTTTTGCGGCAAGATCCCCAGTAATAGGCATTGCCAGCGCAGCTATGGAACCGAAGAGCAAAGAAATCTTCAGGGCTACTTGATGAAGCCTGTGTTGATGCCCTCTTAAAAGTAAGAAGGCGTGCACTCCTGCCACGGCAAATCCAGTGCTGGCAAAGGCAGCAAATGTCATATGAAGTGCTTGAGTCGCCCATGCATCATTGAACATGGCGGCTACGGGATCAATATTTAAGAACTCACCGTTGATGTACTCAAAGCCTGACGGACTGTTCATCCAACTATTCGCTGCAACTACAAAAATTCCAGAAATCACACCAGCAACTCCCACCACAAGTCCAGAAACCCAATGCGCCATTTTCGGAACTTTATCCCATCCGTACAAGAAAACTCCCAAGGCAATGGCTTCCAAAAAGAACGCGGTCCCTTCCATCGAAAAAGGCAAGCCAATGATTGCTCCAGCATGTTTCATAAACTCTGGCCAAAGTAATCCCAATTCAAATGATAAAAAGGTACCTGATACTGCCCCTGTAGCAAAGAAAATAGCTACTCCTTTTGACCATGCTTTTGCTAAATCTTTGTAGACAGGATCTCCCGTTCGAATCCACTTCCATTCTGCGGCGGCCATGAAAAACGGCATTGCCATTCCAATGCAAGCAAAAATGATGTGCCACCCTAGAGAAAAGGCCATTTGTAATCGAGAAGCGAGAAGATCTTCCATGCCGGTGCCTTTGATTAATTTGTCAAAGTTAGTTATCAAAACAATTTAGAGTGTGACAACTGTCACATATCCACCATTTGTTTTTCATAAAAACGGGTACAAAAAAATCTGGCAAGCTCCCGAAACAGCCTGCCAGATCATCCTCAATCATGAAAAACTAAAGTGCTCTTTTACAGAGGTAAAAGTCTGTCATTTCACAGGTAGTATCCTCCATTCTCGCGTTCATCTCATCCAATGTTTTTGGCGGAGGAACAATTACTTTATCTCCTTTCTTCCAATCTAATGGCATGGCCACTTTGTGTTTGTCTGAAATTTGAAGTGCTTCCAATACTCGAAGTATTTCATCCATGTTTCTACCCACATTCAAAGGGTAGTACATGATTAGTCTGATTTTCTTTTCTGGGTCAATGAAAAACACCGCACGTACTGCAGCTGTTTCACTTTCGTTCGGCTGCAACATTCCGTATAGCTTAGATACCTTCATGTCGATGTCAGCGATGATTGGAAAATCAAAATATACGCCTGTGTTCTTTCGTACGTTGTTCACCCAACCTAAGTGGGCATGTATGCTGTCAATGCTCAATCCCAACAATTCCGCATTGAGGGCATCAAACTCCCCTTTACGCAGCGCGAAACCACTCATTTCAGTGGTACACACAGGTGTGAAATCTGCTGGATGCGAGAACATAACTGTCCACTTATCTTTGGCGAATTCCGACATTTTTATTCGGCCTTTTGTTGTTACCGCTTCAAAGTCTGGAGCTATATCGCCAATTCGCGGCATGCTCGTTACTGTTTCTAGTTGTTGATCCATTTTCAATTCTTTAGGTGTAAATACTCCTTCCAGGTAGGTCTGCACTTCTTAGAGTGACTTCACTGTTTGCCAAGGACCTGCATTGTAAGCTTCAATTCCATTTTGAGTCAAGATCGACTTCGCCTGTCCTGCTCTTCCTCCTGATCTGCACACAAGGATTACTTTTTTCCCTTTCAGGGTTCCGACTTTACTCGCAAAGTTTGAAAGCGGAATGTTCACGCTCTTCTTCGCATGTCCTTGCTGAAATTCTTGCTTGGTGCGAACATCAACAATCACTGCTCCTTCTTTCATCAACTCACTGTAGTCAACGCTTGGCCCCATCAGGGCTTCTTTCAATTTCGATAACAATCCCATCTTTTTTCTTTGTTACAATGTGCTCGGACAAACGTATGCGCTTACCGGTATAGCTGTTTCTTTGATGGCTCCAAATCCTCCTTGGACATCAATCATGTTGTGAATACCACGTGCTTTGAGGATGGAAGAAGCAATCATAGAACGATAGCCTCCTGCGCAGTGGATGAAGAATTTCCCTTCAGCAGGGAATTGTGCTAAATAGTCATTTAAATTATCCAGCGGGGTGTTTTCCGCATCAATCACATGTTCTGACAGATATTCAGACTCTTTTCGTACATCAAATACTGGATACTTTTCTGTTTTTTCCATCTCTGCAAAAGATTCAGCAGAAATAGACGCTACACTGTCAACCTCCTTTCCGGCAGATTTCCAAGCTTCGACCCCTCCTTTCAAGTAGCCAATGATGTTATCAAAACCTACTCTTGATAGGCGTGTAATGACTTCCTCTATTCGTTTTTCATCAGCCACCAGAATGATCGGTTGGGTGACATCCTGAATCAACGCGCCCACCCACGGTGCAAATCCGCCATCGATGCCGATGTTGATTGAACGTGGGATGTGGTATTGCGCGAACTCTTGAGGATGGCGAACATCCAACACTACTGCGCCTGTTTCATTTGCAGCAGCTTCGAGTGCAGCTGGCGACATCGCATTTTCGCCTTTCGCAAGCACATCTTGAATGTCTTCGTACCCCTCTTTATTGAGCTTTACATTCAGCGGGAAATAAGCAGGAGGAGGCAACAGTCCGTCTGTGACTTCTTTAACAAACTCTTCCTTCGTCATGTCCGCACGCAATGCATAATTCGTCTTTTTCTGATCTCCAAGTGAACCCACCGTTTCTTTGCTCATGTTCTTTCCGCATGCACTTCCCGCTCCATGGCCTGGATAGACAATGGTGTCATCTGGAAGGGTCATGATTTTCGTTCTCAAGCTATCGAAAAGTGTTGCTGCCAATTCTTCTTGGGTCATGTGTGCCGCTTTCTGTGCCAAATCTGGTCTACCAACATCACCTAAAAACAAGGTGTCCCCTGAGAAGATAGCGTGTTCTTTTCCTTCTTCGTCCAACAATAAATAGGTTGTACTTTCCATGGTATGTCCTGGAGTGTGAAGCACCTTAATTTTGACCGCACCCAATTCAAAAACTTGCTCATCTTTGGCGATGATGGCTTCAAACGAAGGATTGGCATTTGGACCGTAAACAATAGGTGCGCCAGTCAATTTCGACAGTGTCACATGTCCGCTTACAAAATCAGCATGGAAGTGCGTTTCAAGAATGAACTTGATCTTCGCCCCTCTGCTTTTTGCCAAATCCACATACTGCTGTACTTCGCGCAGCGGATCAATAATAGCCACTTCACCTGCGCTTTCAATGTAGTAGGCACCTTGTGCCAGACATCCTGTATATATTTGTTTGATTTCCATAAGTCTCTAATCTAGTTGTACAAAGGTCGGAAGATGTGTTTGAACGCTTGGTTACCTATGTTACACGGAACCTGTTAAAACAATTCTTTCCAAAGGATGTAAACGCCCATAAGTAGAACAAACCACCCAAAGCCTTTCTTCAATTTTTTGCCTTCGATGAAATTGGTAAAGTAGATGCCTAGTAATATTCCAACACCCGTAATTCCTGAGAAGATGAGTAGGAATGTCCAGTCGAGTTCAAGATTTTGAACATCGCCCAGGAATCCAATGAGTGATTTAAATGCGATGATCAGTAGCGAAGTGCCTACTGCCTTTTTCATCGGGAGCTTCGCCAGCAACACCAATGCTGGAATGATGAGAAAACCACCTCCAGCCCCAACTACTCCTGTGAGCACGCCAACCAAGACACCTTCAATGATGATCATCGGATAGTTGTACTTGATTTCTGTTGCTTCGTCTGATTCTTCCCGTTTGGTGCGAATCATGGAAATAGAGGCCACCAGCATAATTAGTGCAAAGAACACCATGATGGCGATGTCTTTCGTCAAGACGAAATCTCCAATGTTCATGATTTCATCGGGAATGGCTGGAATCAGAAACCTTCGCGTAGCATACACAGCTAAGAAAGCTGGAATGGCAAAAACAATGGCTGTTTTCACATCTACCATTCCTTTCTGAAGATTTCGAAATGCCCCAATGGCAGCTGCAAACCCCACAACAAAAAGTGAATATGCTGTCGCAAGCACAGGTTCAACGGCCAGGATGTACACCAAAACGGGAACCGTCAAGATGCTTCCGCCTCCACCAACAAGTCCAAGCACCACTCCAATAATGAGTGCTCCAGCGTATCCTGCTATCGTAATTAAATCCATCTAATGAGGTTTAGAGGACAAAGTACAGCTAAAAGATATGAAGCAGAAGTGACTAATGTTACCTAAGATACTGATTCAAGCGATGGTATTGTTGCCTGCAGGTAGACCGCCTGACAGCGACTAACGGGTCCAATGCTAAACGATGAAAGGTAGGTTTAACGCAATACCGTCACCATTCCTTCGAAGACTTCTGCATTCCCTGAGTCAGGCATAACAACTGTTACTTGATAGGTATACGTGTCAGTTTGTACATAGTAAGCACCTTGTTCATCATTGCCAATCCATCCCAGTTCAGGGTCGGTTGATTGAAAGACCATGTCGCCCCAACGGTTGTAAATCTCAAACGAAAATTCAGTTGGTTCGAAATTCATGACAGGTTTGAATACTTCGTTGATTCCATCCAGGTCTGGGGTGAACGCATTGGGGATGAATACATTTGGCGGAAGTTTGACATCAATTTCTGTACACAGAAAATCTGAGCATCCATGTTCGTTGGTGGCTTCAAGACAGACTTCATATATCCCTGGAAGCTCCCAGCCTTCAATAACGGGTGATTCTTCGTTACTTACTTCGCTTCCATTGACAGTCCAGATGTAATCTATGGCTCCTTCGCTGGTATTGTCGAAATGAATTTCTCCCACTGAATTGTAGACGATTGTTCCTTCGCGAATACTGAAATCAGCGAGTGGATTGTTGAAAGCACACAGTACATCTTCAAAGACCACATTCAAGGGACAGCCTTCATTGTGGATGAGTCCCACAGAAATATCGTAACAACCTTGTGTTTCATAGGTATGACTCAGAGAAGCGCCAGCACCAGTTGTGCCATCTCCAAACTCCCAATTAATGGCACTAAAGTCTGCCACGTTTTCTAGGGCGAAGGCAGCCGGAACAGGCAAACAAACCGTTTCTACTTCTGTAACCAGTTCAGGTGTTGGTAGCACTACGGTTTGAACCTGAACATCAGCTGAAATACCTTCTGGTACACAACCATCTGCTACGGTTACCGTGAGTGTAACGGGGTCAGTTGCCGTGTAAACTAGGCTACTTGTTGTTCCAAGAGTTTGTCCGTTCTCATCTGTCCATTCCCAGGTGTAGGAGCCATCGCCCCCACTAGCATTTGCATTTAGATTGACATTCTCTCCCGGACAAGGAACTAGGTCTGCTGGACCAACAAGTTCAAGGTCTTGGTAAAAGAAAATTTCGGTGCATCTTGCTGGTGAGACACAGCCGTTGGCATCAGTGGCTGTGACACAAAAGGTATCACCTTCATTGGGAACCTGAGTTTCGCTTTCGCCAACTGTGCCCGTATCCCAATTGTATGTTAAGTCTTCTTCAGCTGAAGTAGCCGTCATAGTCAGTTCACTTCCTTCACAAATTACATAGTTGAGTGGAAGGTTAATTGAGGGAAGTGGGTCAGCCGTGAGTTCAAGCATCATGGATGCATCACATAGATCATTGGTAAGGAATAAATCATAGGTACCTTCACAAAGACCGGTCTCACTTCCGTTTGATTCTACTCCATCAATGGTGAAGGTCCAATCTAGCTCCATAGTTAGATCTAGCTGTCCGTTACACTGGCCTACACAACTTGGATTCGTCACAAGCAAAGATGAAAAATCAGGACTATCTGAAAAAATGACGTCAATTTCGTCAGTTCCAGAACACCCATTTAAGGTCACTTCTACCTCATAGGTTCCTTCATCTAAAGGAACAAGGAACTGATCACCAACTTCGCCATTCCATAAGATTTCATCCCAACCCGGTCCAGCATCAAGCGTCACATCATCTCCAGGGCAGATAACAATGTCAGGGCCTAAATCAGGGGTTGGAGTTGGTACAACTTCAATTTCATAGAACAGCTCTCCACCATCTATTGTAGCAATAATATCAGTACTGTAATCTGAAGTCCAAGTTAGTGTCTCTGAAGATTGAATTAATTCATAGGTACCTCCTACATTCTGTGACCAAAATGCTTCAACACCTAACCCTGGGTCAAGAATGACGTCTTCTCCTTCGCATGCCACAACAGTTTCAACGAGCGGTTCTTCAAATGAAATACCATCAATAAATATATTCTGTCTGCACAGCACATTCAAACTGGTCGTGAAAACCATGTAGTCAAAGGCTTGTGTTGGTGTAAACGTGATTGAATACACCTCCCAGTCAGTGTTCTCTACTAGGCCTGTGCAACCCAATTCAACGGCTCCTGCCAACAAAGAGGTATGATTTGCAATAACTCCTGTGGGAGGAGAGCCCATAAAACCATATACACACAAGCCTCCGCAAGACTCTGCATAATCACCACCAGTAGGTGTTTTGAGCGACATGGTCAGATTGTATTCTTGTCCTACAACTAGGGGCTCAGCTAACTCCTGACCGATGGACTCAGCAGACCCCGTTGCATCACCATAGGAAGCAAATCCAGCATACGCGTCACCAGAAGCCGCAACTCCCTCAGTAGGAAAAAACGGTGTTGTGAATCCGCAGCTGTAATAGTCAGCTGATTCAACTACAATAAACCAATTGTCCAACATATTGATTTGGCCAAGGTTAGTATTGCAACCCGAGTTCAGTTCAAAATCACCATTATTAAGTACTTGGGCACTTAAGTTAAACGCATTTGAAACGATGAAAAACCATAGGGTTATTACAATTCTAAATAGGGTCATTTGGTAGATGTTACTTACATTCAGTATACTGTCAACCAAGCCATTTGGTTGCATTCCACTTTTTCTAATTTGAACAATTTGCATCAAAGTACATTCTTGAACACCAGAGGTATTCCGTTGACTGATTCTAAATCAATCTACGAAATGGAAAATCCACTTGCCTTGCACTATATTTGACCGTCCGTTTTAGCTTATGAAAGTCTCCTTCGACAATACAGAAATTGCCTTTGCGCACAAGTCAGATTTCGATCTGAAAAAAGGATATTGGCTATTCAAGATGGTCTCCAGTCCGCTATTGGTCAAGTTGGGGAAACACTCGGTCAATCTTGCTCTGGCGCTGCGAATCCCTATTGGATGGGCGCTCAAAAAGAACATCTTCGCTCAATTTTGTGGGGGCGAAACCATTCAAGATTGTGCCTCAACCACCAAAGTATTGGATCAGCTGAATGTTGGAACCATTTTGGATTACAGTGTGGAAGGAAAAGACAGCGTGGAAGATTTGGAGCGCACTACCGAAGAGATTATTCAAACTGTTAGCACGGCCAACAATAACGTTCATATTCCTTTTTGTGTGTTCAAAATCACGGGAGTTGCTCGTTTCGCTTTGCTTCAAAAAGTGAACGAAAAGAAGGAACTTTCGCGTGAGGAACAGCAAGAATTCGACGAGGTATTGACCAGAGTTGACCGTATTGCTCAGCGGGCGCATGAAACAGGAACACCGATTTTCATTGACGCTGAAGAAAGTTGGATTCAAGATACCATTGATCAACTTGCTCATGACCTCATGGAGCGCTACAACAAGGAAAAGGTGATTGTGTATAATACGGCACAGATGTACCGTCATGATCGACTGGCTTTTCTGGTAGAAATGTTCGCTGAGGCGCAAGAGAAAGGCTACAAATACGGTGTCAAATTGGTGCGCGGCGCCTACATGGAAAAAGAGCGCCAACGTGCTGATGAGCGACACTATACCTCTCCCATCCAACCAGACAAAGCCTCCTGTGACCGGGATTTCGATGCGGCACTGGAGTTGTGTTTGCAAAACCTAGACCATGTTTCGCTTGTAGCCGGCAGTCACAATGAAAAGAGCACTTTGCTCCTAACTGAGCTGATGGAAAAACATGCGATTCAACCGTCTGATAAGCGCATCTACTTCGCGCAGCTATTCGGAATGAGTGATCACATCAGTTTCAACCTTTCCCATGCTGGTTACAACGTAGCGAAGTATGTTCCATACGGTCCAATTCGTGAAGTAATCCCATACCTCATCAGACGTGCACAAGAGAACACTTCGGTAAAAGGACAAACAGGAAGAGAATTATCGTTGATTATTAATGAGTTAAAGCGAAGAAAATCTGCTTAGCATCCACATTCACTACTAGCGGGAGCCATAAAAGTTTGAATCACAGATGCTGAATCGCGCAACTCGATTTTGACTTTCAATCCGTCTATTGAATCAGATTCAATCACGTAGTTTTTAGGATCTTCATGCGTTTCACTTTCTGAGAAACGCACTTCGCCATTGTCAATCATTCGTTGCACCGCCTCCTCAGAAAGGTTTAAGCACTGCATTAAACATCTTGATGAAGGGGTGTAAACGAAGTTTTTCTCGTTGATCTCAGACTTCACACGAGTGCCCGGCAACCACTTGCCGCATCCTCGGTTACTGAAAAGAGCGAAGGAAATCAATACCCCTATGAATACCCCGATGAAGTACTTTCCAAGTCGTTGCGTAAAATTCATAGCACAAAAATAGGTAAACCGATTTGAGTTCCATGCGGCTCTGCTGGCTCATTTGTGTGTGCGTATTCCTAAAATGACATCAAGGCTCAGCCTGATTAAGGTTCTATGAAGTGAAAAAGTAAGTGTTGTCTTTCGCATAAATGTCGAAACGGTTATAAACTCAACTGTTACGTAGGTGAATTGTTGAGCAAAATGAGTGGACATTGACTTTCAAATTTTTCGCGGATTCGCGAGTTTTACTCCGGGTAGGAGGAGTGGTGGACCCCCAAAAATTTCGACCTAAATTCAGAGAGTAAAACCCTAGTAGAACTCCTCCCATTCTCTACACTTATTCCTTCGTCTCTCTTCAAAATAACCTTAACTTTGAGTTCATGCTAAACAGCTCAAATCTTACGTTCAACTATCCTGATGGACCAGCATTCGCTTTTCCTGATGTGATGTGCGCTAAAAACGGACATCTTTTGCTCTTAGGTGAGTCTGGACAGGGAAAAACGACTCTTTTGCACTTGTTGGCGGGCATGCTTAAACCAACATCGGGCAGCGTAAATATCAATGGCACAGACATTACCCAACTGGATCGAAAAGCTATGGATAATTTCCGCGGCCAGCACATCGGTATTGTGTTTCAAACAGCACACTTTGTGCAGAGCTTAAGTGTAGAAGACAACCTCATCCTTCCGCAGTTTTTGGCTGGAAAAACCATTGACCGGAACAAAGCACAGCAGATCATTGGAAGGCTGAACCTGACGAACAAACTAAAAGAGAAAACCCGAAACTTGAGTATCGGGGAGCAACAACGTGTTGCCATTGCTAGATCTCTCATGAATGACCCTGCAATTTTACTTGCCGATGAGCCCACATCAGCTCTCGACGATAAGAATGCTGAGGAGGTCATCTCCCTCCTAGAAGAGCAAGCTGCACTCAGCGGAGCAGGACTCATTATTGTTACTCATGACCAGCGATTGAAAGATCGTTTCGAAAAACGTGTGGTGCTATGAATCTGCTGAAAATCGCCTGGAAAAACATTGCTTCGAAACCACTCAACACCTCGCTGAGTCTTATTCTACTGGCCTTTGGCGTAGGAGTGATTTCGCTGTTGTTGATTTTAGAAACACGACTGCAAGAGCAGTTCGACCGAAACATTAAAGACATTGACATGGTACTAGGAGCGAAAGGAAGTCCGCTTCAGTTAATCCTTGCCAATGTCTACCACATCGATGCACCCACGGGAAATATTTCGCGGAAAGAAGCCGAAAAAGTCATTCGTAATCCGCTCATTGAAGAGGGTATTCCGCTGGCTTATGGCGACAATTACAAGATGTTTCGAATTGTTGGAACAACCCACCAGTATCCAAAACATTATGGAGTGGAACTGGCGGAAGGCAAGCTTTTCGACACCGCCTACGCTGTAACCATTGGAAGTAAAGTAGCGGAAGAACTCAATCTGAAGCTTGGAGATCACTTTCACAGTGCCCATGGCTTGCAAGATGAAACAGATGTGCACACCGACAAAGACTTCATTGTTGTTGGGGTTTTTAAAGAAAGTCAGTCGGTCATTGATCAGCTAATCCTAACTGAAATGAGTTCGATTTGGGGTGTTCACGAGCACGTTGGCGAAGAAACTGGCAAAGACCCTTCTGATGAAATCACTGCCGTGTTGCTGAAGAAAAGAAGTCCACTGGCAATTGTGACCCTTCCAAGTCTATTGAAGGAAACGAATATGCAAATTGCTCTTCCCTCCATTGAAATCAACCGACTCACACAAAACTTCGGGATTGGCATGAATACCTTGCAGGCCATTGCCATCTTAATCATGATTCTTTCCTTCATCAGTGTGTTTATTTCGCTCTACAACTCGATGCGAGAGCGGAAGTACGAATTGGCATTGATGCGCAGCATGGGCGGTTCGCGAAGCACCTTATTCACCTTGATCCTTTCTGAAGGTTTCTTGATGACTTTTGTTGGACTCGTGCTCGGACTCTTGCTTAGCAGAATTGGGATGATGGTGCTTTCATCAGTGATGGAAGACCAGTTCAATTACAATGTAACAAACTTTGGCATCCTCCCGATGGAGTGGATACTGATTGGAATCACTATTTTTGTTGGAGTTTTGGCATCGTTGTTGCCTGCTATTTCAGCAGTAAGACTCGATATCTCTAAAATACTCGCAGATGGCTAAGTGGATGAAATACGTAAGTGTATCAATGGTAATTCTTGTTGTGGCTTCACTTAATTTGAGCTCAACGTGCAAACCAAAGGTGATGAACAACGATAAGTTGATTGACCTCGCCTTGAACCATCCTTCTGTACCTAGCGTAGCTGCAACTTTTGAGATGACAGCTGATGATGCGGCTCTTCAAGAACTGACTTGGACGTTGCTTGCAGACTGCGAATTCAAAGACATGTACATCGAAGAATTGGATGCGTACTACTGGAAACCAACTTTTGGTGATAAAGTATTGGCCTTGGAAGGACAAGAAGTTTACATCACTGGCTACATGATTCCTGTGGATTATGACGAAGATTTCTATGTTCTTTCACGGTACCCTTTCGCCAATTGTTTCTTCTGTGGCGGTGCAGGACCAGAATCTGTGATTGATTTACGCTTTCCGGCGAAAACTAGAAAATACGAAACTGACGAACGTCTCACTTTTCGTGGTAAATTGGCTTTGAACGCGAACGACGTCTATCAAATGAATTACATCCTTGAAGGCGCTCGTGAATACAAGCCTTAACTCTTGGAACTAAGCAAATCTGATCAGTGTAAATCCTGTGGCGAACCTCTTGTTGGCCCCTATTGTGCTCAGTGTGGACAGTCGCCCTACAAAGGGAAACTGACCATCAAAAGAGCTTTTGGTGATTTAGTCAATGCCGTCACCAATGTTGAACGCGGATTCACCCATACCATTATCAAAATGACCACTTCTCCCGGATTGGTCATCAAAGAATTTCTTGAAGGGAAAACTCGGCCGTACTTCTTGCCAGCGCGGTATGCTTTCATTTTAGTCACAATTAGCACACTCGTCTTAATCAAAAGTGGAATTTTCGACCTGTCTCAGCAAGTATTCAACAATCCTGAGAACATGTCAGAAAATCAACGGGCAATGAACGCCGAAATCCAAAACTACGTTAAACAGTTTTTGAATTTCTTCGTTCTCATCCAATTGCCTTTCAACGCTTTTATTTCATGGCTCTTGTTTCGCAAACGAGGATACAATTATGCCGAACATTTTGTAGCGAACACTTTTATGATTGGTCACTTATCCTTATTTGGAATGGCCGTCATCCCCCTTTATTACATCATCCCTAATCCTGAAACTTACGGAGTGATTAATCTGTTCTTTTCGTTGAGTCTTTCTGCCTTTTTCTATAGTCTTGCTTATAAGCAATGGTTCAAAGACCCATGGGATGAATCTATTGCTAGGGGAGTATTAACGGCCATTCTTGGGATTGTGTTAATGATGATTAGTTTGTTTGTCATTGGAATCATTGCCGTCCTGTTTTTTATTCTCGTTCGAAACGTCTTTTGATTTCGTCTTGAATCTCTAGCCTGATTAAAAAAGGCCAATCCTTCCGATTGACCTTTTTATATTTTCTATTGTCGTTGAATTCGAGTTACGGACACTCGGAGTCAAACAATCCTAAGAACACGAGCATATCTGAAGAGTTGACTGCGTCATCTCCATTCAAGTCTGCATTGCAATTTGACTGACAACCGAAGTCTCCTAGGAGTAGGAGAAGGTCAGTTATATTGATGAATCCGTCAAAGTTGAAATCTCCTAAACAAGGTGCTGCTTCATCGGGATCAATACTTCCATTGCAGTTGTTGTCAATTCCTTCAGCCGTCCCTGGTGCGTTCGGATACACATCATCTCGGGTGTCATCACAATCGGTATTGTCTGCAACGTATCCAACTGGTTGATCACATGCACTCAAGGTTGCGTTGATGTCACCAAATCCGTCGTTATCGGCATCAGCATACCACAATGAAGGAATGCACTCACCGGCGTCAATGGATCCATTGCAATTGTTGTCAATCCCTTCGGCGGTCCCCGGTGCATTTGGATACACATCGTCTCGGGTGTCATCACAATCGGTATTGTCTGAAACGTATCC
>CAYGUR010000001.1:45692-50943 GCA_964353035.1 uncultured Comamonadaceae bacterium
TCATCACAATCGGTATTGTCTGAAACGTATCCAACTGGTTGATCACATTCACTCAAAGTTGAGTTAATGTCTCCAAACCCATCGTTGTCAGCATCCGCATACCATACTACTGGAACACATGTTTGTTCAAGAATCTGCGTGTATTGTGAAGCACAGTAACTAATCGTTTGATCACTAACTACGCAAGCGGTGTTGGTGAAATCCACAAGTTCTTCGCCCACAAAAATATCATCAACATACCAGCCTTCACCTGCTACAAAATTATCTGAGGCAAGTCTCCAGCGCACGTCAATGGTCTGTCCAGCAAAAGAACTTAAGTCAACAATGGTCTGAATAAAGCCTCCGCTTCCACCTGACCAAGCTGGCTGTCCGCTGAGTGCACTTGCTGGATTAACATTGAGTGTTGAATTGTAACCGTTTTGAGTAATCAATGCTTGCGCATCTGTCCATGTTGTTCCATCTGTTGAATATTCCAACACGCAACCGTCCCAATTGGCTTCTGTATTGTAAAAGTGCATGAAGCTGAGGAAGGTCGAAGCTGTGATGTTTGTCACACCGGGAAGAACAAGGTATTGATCGCTCTCTTGTCCGGGGTCTGAAGCAAACCATGCATTCACAGGACTATTAGAACGTGTTGAAGCGAGTGTCCAATCGAAGCCAGGAATGGCTGTTGATGTGACGTAGCTTGCTGTTCCACTTTCTAAGTCGTCTTGAAATTCGAAAACCGAGAATGGTGTTGCTGGGGCTGAAACGGAATAGGTACATTCAACAGTAGCACCGTTCGGTAAATCGCCCAAATCAAAGGTGAGATCATTTCCTACGGCGTTTACTGCACAAGAGGCAGAACCAGGGACATAATTCACTTCGTTTGGCACAAGGTCTGTCACTACCACATTGGTAGCAAGTGCCCCGGTGTTATTTGTCACTGTCAACGTAACAACCATAGTACCATTGGCTTCCATGCTATCGCTGCTCGTTTTGGTAATTCCAACAGCGCATGCGCCACTTACCTCGTACGATTCAACACTGTCAAACACATCACTTGAGCTTCCTTGATCAGCATTTACACCAAGACCTCTTCGTGCAAATGCTTCCCAGATAAGGCATTGGTTTGCACCTCCATTAAGAAGTTCGTCAGCCAACAATATGGCATCTCTTCCGTCAACAAATCCGGGAGAGCAAGGCTGTAGTTTCAATCCTTCCACCACCAATTCAAGAGCGATGTTGTTTCCTCCAGTTCCGTTATAAAGGTCTGGGTCGAAGCCGTATTCGTCAATGAGTAGCCATGTCATGTCCCACAGCATAGTGCACCACACAGACCCCACACCGTGAGGGACGCTCACTGAATTGATATCTACATAGGTCAGTGGATTCACTCCAAGGTCTGTTGAATAGGGGAAAGGACGAATACCACCACCGTTGATTCCTGCGCCCAAGGAGTAGTTCCCGATCGCTCTCGCATCTGTATCAACATCTGCAGGCGTCATAGTCATTATCAGCGCGAAGTAATCACTCCAGCCCTCTCCCATTTGCTCTTGGTTGAATAAACAACCAACGTTATCGGCACCTGCTGTTAATCGGGTTGAAATTCCGTGTCCGTACTCGTGCGCAATCACTCCATTGTCGAGGTCACTGTCTCTGTTTACGGAAGGTAATAACGTAATGGTAGAGCTCACTGTTCCTGCACTAAGCTGTGATTTAAGGGTGTTTCCATCAGCCAACGAAATCATGACTGATGGAATGGTTATTAACGGATCTGCTCCTCCCATAGAAAATATCGCATCTGCTAAATTCTGCGCTACGATTACTGCAATAGCTCCTTCGTTTTGAGCATTTAACACCTTCGTTGTAAAGTTGCAATTCCCACGATCAATCAAGACTATTTTACCAGAATATCCTCCACCAACAAGTGGATTACACGCTTCAGTAGCAGCAGCAGTTCCATCATCCGCTAGGATGAGGTCTCCAGTCCATGTTCCTTCTTGCGCGCCAAACTGAGCAACCAATCCAGCATAGCTGGTTCCATTAGCAACAATTGATGGCGCTTCCGCACCGTCCCATTCAAACATTTGCATGCGCGGGTTTTGTCCGTCTGGAGGTGTTCCAAAATTCGCGTTGTTCAAACCACTTCCATCTTGGGCATCTGCAAATACTTCATCAGCTCCTAATCCGCCATTGCCATAATTGTTCGCCTGAAAATTTCCACTTTGTTCATCGAAGCCATAGTTGTACATGACATCATGCATGAGGTTATTCCAGTAAAAAAGATTAGTGATAGCTGCCTCTTGGTAGTTTACTGGTTGCTGTGTCAAGTCCAGTGAGAAATCAAAATCCAAATTCGCCCCACCATCAGGTGAAAAGCCAGGTACATTATCAGCGTTGCGATCTTCACTGGCCCACACATTGTTTCCACGTGTGATAGTGAATTCAGCGCCTGGGTTTCCATCGGTATCGTGCCAACCAAAAGGTGAAGCGGCCAGGTTGTTATTCCATGGTGATGCCTGCAAGGTTCGAGCACCATTGTACGGCGATTCAAAAGGTTCAGCAAAAACACGGTAGCTGTTTGCTAAAAGAGGTGCTGCAGGCGTTAGCATTGGATTTCTTCCGGCGCTCACTTTCGAAACACAGCCTTCAGCGTGCGCGTGCTCTGTAGCTTCGTCCCACTCACAGGTCTTGATCCAATTGTCTTTTGACAGCACATTTCCTGTTGACGCATCTACCCGAATTTGCCACCAGTTAACGTGGTCTTTCATTTGAATCACAAGCTCCCATGCCAGTTGCACTGATGCATTCGATGTTTGAACGAACACCAGTTGGAATGGAATGTCTTCAGTTGAAATAGCAGCTGAGTTGAAACTTCCCTTCTGGTTTGGCCCCTGCGCTGGAGAAACTACTTGCACACCTGAAGCCACCACTTTTAAGTGCTCTGCAGCTGCATTGAGCGCTTGCTCAGCCGTCAATTGAGGTTGAGACGAAGAAATCATTCGATCCAAACCATGAATAAACCGATCATTGGTGGTAATCAACTTACCACTTGGGTCAGTGACCACGTTCAAAATAGCATTGTGCACCGGAATTCCATTCACACTTTGTTGGATGTAATGGATTGAATGTCCGTGCTTGCGATTTACCACTTCACGCATGTGAATGGCGTCTTCGAGTTCGCTTGCTTTAAATTGTTCAGATTGGCTGAGTGTGCTTTTAAGTTGTCCCCAAGAAGATTGGGCCACACTATTGACCGTTAGTAGCGCAGTGGCTAGTAACGTTAAGGTTAGGTTACGTCGCATTTGAAGTCCAAAGGTTAATGGACTGATAAGATACGGAGAAATCAATAAAAATGAGTGCAAGAGGTTCGTTTCCAACTAAAAACGAGGTATGAACTACTTTTTTCTCGCCATCAACAGGTTGTAATAGTACCAGAGGTCTTCATCAAGCATTTCCACAACCCGTGTTGTCTTCCGCCTGATAGGAAGCGAGCTCCAAGTTCGAACATAGTAAGGGAACGGCTTGTGCAATTGAATGAAATCAGGACTTTTGATGATTATCGCCTCAAACATTGGGTCATCTCCACCGCCTTTCGGGTTTCCCAAAGCCGTATCAGCCCTCAAAAGTGTCATTTCTGCTGTGAAATAGGGCTTCGACCCATCGAAAGTCATAATGGGAGAAGGCTCTAGGTCGAAGTTGTAGTACGTAACGGAATCCCATTGTTGATTGAGAACGAACTCCGTATCGCGCGCTTTAAAAAAGTAGACTTCACTAAACGTATAATTGTGCTGAAAGGCCTTTGCTACTTCGAAGTTTTTCAAATCAACCTCATCTTGAATCGACTTCGCACGTTTTGGCATCCCGCGATCTAAGGCCGTTTGGATGGCAATCTCATTTTCGGTTAATCGAATGAGCAGGGCACCTGACTTCAGATCAGTGACCTGCTCATTCGCTTGTTCACGGTACCACCTAGGAGTTCCACGTTCAGCTGCTTCCTGACCAAGCATCTGTGTAGTCTGCAACAGAACCATTAAGAATACGAAATGCTTCATTCCCAAAAGGTACGGCTCAATGTTGAAATCAACAGACTAAATTTTACTAGAAACTTTGAATTTTAACGCTTCTGACCTTCCTTTCTTGAAAATCTTGTTGCTATTGAACCTTCCTTTGCGCAGTTCCTTTTGTGTTTCAATAGGAAGTGCATGAGTTTCTTTGCAATCTGATGAGCAACAGTTGTTCATTTCGGTCTTGCACTTCTCACACTGGATGAACAAGAGGTTACAGGCCACATTGGAGCAGTTGGTATGCTCATCGCAAGCATCTCCACACTGGTGACAAACCGCAATCACATCATCAGAAATGCGTTCTGCCCTTCGTTCGTCAAACACGAAGTTCTTACCGATGTAGCGATTCTCCAATCCCTGCTCATTCACTTGACGTGTGTATTCAATGATACCACCTTCAAGTTGGTGCACATTCGGATATCCTTGATGTTTGAACCAGGCGCTTGCTTTCTCACAACGAATTCCGCCTGTGCAATACATAACAATGTTCTTGTCTTCTTTGCCCTTGAGCATCTCTGTCACCACTTCGATTTCCTCTCTGAAGGTGTCTACATCTGGGGTAATAGCCCCCTTAAAATGACCTACTTCAGATTCATAGTGGTTCCGCATGTCAATCAAGATGGTATCATCTTTCGATGTTAGCTCATTGAACTCTACGGCAGATAGGTGTTTGCCGATGTTGGTTACATCGAAGGTCTCATCGTTCAATCCGTCAGCAACAATCTTCTCGCGCATTTTGATCTTCAACTTATAGAACGATTTTCCATCGTCTTCTACGGCGACGTTCAATCTGATTCCCTCCATAAAGGAGATTGAATACAAATGGTTTTTGAAGTTTTCGAATTCAGCTGTTGGCAGACTGATCTGGGCATTGATTCCTTCGGCAGAGACGTAGGTTCGTCCGTAGACGTGCATTTCGTCCCAATTGGCATATAAGAAATCACGGAAAAAGGAAGGATTTTTAATGTGCGCGTATTGATAGAAGGAAAGCGTCATTCTTTCTTCATCGCTTTGCTTCATGCGCTCAATAAGTACCTTCCTGTCAATTTGATTGTGGAGCTTTTTCATCACGGTACAATTACAAGTTATACGTGTTTTTGCGTTACAATCCTTTGCAGGATGGTGCAAAGATAGGGAAAATTAGTCTTGAGTGAGGAGTCCGGAGTAGTGAGTATTTAGTTTCCAGTATTGAGTGCGGAGGA
>CAYGUR010000002.1:0-48433 GCA_964353035.1 uncultured Comamonadaceae bacterium
CACCCAACCTGTTAAACGCCAGAACAGTAGGGTCAGGCTGCGCCTGGCCATTGGGGAAGGCCCCGCATGGCCATTGGGAAGGCTGCGCCTGGCCATTGAGGAAGAATTAGCGCCCTTACCACGAATGGAATTCGTGGCTACTGTCGACAACAGCAGGGGTGGATCACCATCCACCCGTCCTTCACGATAAATCCAATCGGAGTTTCGGACAGGGACGACCGCTTGCGTTCGTCCGCGAGCTTCGCTCGTGGGCGCTGGGCCTTCGAATGTTGTTATTGATTAAACCGGAACCCAACCAGAATCTCGTGGGTGCCCGTAGTGTGATCTCGTAACGTAGACGTCGTTAGATCATACGCATAGCCAATGCTGATGGCGTTGCGGTATTCATAGCCGGCCATTAGAACAGCTGCGTCATTGCTTCGAAACGAAGCTCCAAGCCATACCATGTCTTGATAGGTGCAGCGTGCGCTGATCTCCCATTTCAAAGGTGTAGGCTTTACATACTTAATCAGTACGGCGGGCTCAATGGTGAAATCAGAGTTCAGGGCGTATTTGTACCCTCCCGCAACCATGTAGTGGTCTTCCAATCGGTTCGATGCCTGCTCAACTGAGTCGTACAAACGAATCTGATTCTGCAGCAATTGAGGTAGAGTCACCCCCACCCACCAGTCTTCGCCTTGCGCATACGCACCAAATGTTGCGTCAAATACAGTTTGTGATCTGAGCTCTGAATACAAGGCCGGATCACCCTCTTCTTTCAATGAGATTTTCGACCCGTCAATGGCAAATTGAAGCATCCCTCCAGAGAGTCCCAAACCAAGTTTGATCTTTTCTGTAATGAAGAAATGCCAAGTGTAAGAGAGTTGTAACCCCGTGCGCCTGGTAGGACCCACATTGTCTGTATACAGATGTCCGCCCACACCAATGTGCGGATTCTTCAACTGCCCTTGCAATGAAAGCGTAAACGTTCGCGGCGCATCTGTTATGCCCGTCCACTGGGTTCTGTTCATTCCAAATACTTGGAACTCCCGGGCTGAACCAGCATAGGCCGGATTCAACACATAGTAGTTGTCTTGAAACTGGCTGATTTGTGGCAGCTGCTGCGCAAACGTACTCACCCCTCCTAGCAGGAAGAGCGCCGTAAACAGATATGTCAACAAATACCTCATCTCAAGATGGTCACAGGACCGTTCAGTGTTGCTTTGTATTCGGGTTCGTCAATTTCAATTATGTAGTAGTACGTGCCAATGGGCAATTGAGTTCCATTGTAGGTTCCGTCCCAAGGTTGAACGTATCCATTTCCGTCCTGGAAAAGCAAATCTCCCCAGCGATTGTAGATGGAAACCACCAATGATGGATAGAACCCAGTATTCCCGATGTCCCACAAATCATTCATGTTATCTCCGTTCGGTGAGAATCCTGAAACCACATCCAATTCGGGTATAATATGAATGAACATCGAATCTACAGCCACACATCCATTCACATCTACAACCTCTACGTAAAACCACGTGTCGGCAGTCATTTCAACCGTTTCCGGATTCAATAACTCATCGTTTAAAAGGAGTTCCGAAGGCGTCCATGTAAAGACGTTTTCATCAGCCGTTGTTGGATTGCCGCCAATGACTACCTGCTCTTCGAAATAAAGTTCTTGGTCATCGCCAGCCTCTACTTCTGGTAGGTCGAAAATCACTACGTCAATCGTATCTGTGTCGAAGCACAAACCGTCAACAGCATTGTAAACAAAGGTGTAGTTCCCCGGATCTAGATTGAGCGAAAGCGTCCCGTCAGGGTCCACTTGCAACCCGGTTAAATCTGTCCAAAACTCATCCACACCGCCAGTGTTCGTTCCAATGATGGCCATTTCAACGGCGTCACATAGTTCAACGTCCGGACCAGCATCTGCGGTCACTTCACCATTGTATCCAAGTGGAATGTCATTCAGCTCGAAGGTGCATCCAAAGTCGTCTGTAATCAATAAGTCATACGATCCCGTTGGTGCGTCAAGCGCATCTTCTTGGTCTGAGGAGTAGCCATTCGGCCCAACCCAATTGAAGGTATATGGTTCTACACCGCCTTGGACATTGATCAAAATACTTCCGTCTGATGTCGTCAAACAATCGGCATTAATGAGGTTTTCAATGCTCACATCTAGCGGTTCTGGCTCAATGATTTGAAAATCGAAGGTCATCACACAACCAACCTCATCTCCAAGGGTCAACTGATAGGTTCCTCCTTCTAGGTCGAACAAATCTTCGTTGGTCGAACTGAACCCGTTCGGTCCAACCCAAATGGTGCTTAAATCTCCTGTTCCACCTGAAACTTCAATCTCGATGGACCCGTTGTCTTCGCCAAAGCACATGATAGGCATGACAAGTGAATCCAGTTCGAAAGGAACAGGGTCAGGCAATACAAACTCGTATACTTCGGTGCAGTTGAACGCGTCTGAAATCTCTACTACGTAAGTTCCTGCGTCTAAATCATTCGCCACAAGACCTGTTGTAAATTCAACGTCGTCTTCGAACCAAACCGGTGTGTACGGACCTACACCGCCTGTGACATTCAGCGTGAGCTGTCCGTCAGCAAAGCCCGGACAAGAAGGCAAGATGGTGTCAGCCACAGCCTCTATCATTGGGTTCTGAGAAATCACGAAGAAGGTGTCAAGTGTGCAGAAATTCGCATCTGTAATGACCACGTCATACAATCCAACACCGAGGTCGAAAAGGTCTTCTTGGTCTGAAACAAAAGTATCTGGTCCGTCCCAAGCGTAGGTAAAGCCGCCAACACCTCCCGTTGTTTCCAATTCAATGGAACCCGTAGTGGCGCCGAAACAAGCAATGTTGATTGGAATGGCGTCTACCTGAATGCTGTCTGGCGCGTTGATGCACGCTTGCGATGTGGCCACGCAGTTGTTGCCATCAGTCACCTGAAGGTCATAACAACCCGGCGCTAAATCGCTCAAGTTTTGTTGGTCTGAGGTGAACCCGTCTGGACCTACCCAGGCAATGGTGTAATCTCCCGTTCCGCCTTCAATGGTAGAAAGCACAGTTCCTGCCGCTTGGGTGGCACATAAAAGATCCCCGCCTACAGTGGTTAAAATCAGTTCCTCAGATCCTAGCAGATCAAAGGCTTCTGTCAAAACACACCCTGCTGCGTCTGTGACTTCAATCACATAGGTACCGGCTTCTATATCCGAAAGGTCTTCTTGGTCTGATGTAAACCCATTTGGTCCCGTCCAAACAATCGTAAAAGGCTCAGTAGCGCCTGTGATTGTGGCATCAATGGTTCCATTGAAATCGCCAAAACAAAGGGGATCGCTCAAGTTTGCGGTAATCTCTCCTACGTTGTTTGCCAAAGGCACCTGTTGACTTACAAGGCAGCCAAGGTCATCAAACACCTCCACGAAGTACTGTCCAGCAGGAAGGTCTTGCGCCACTGCCGTTGAGCCAATCAGCGCATTTCCATTGTCTAAATCGTACCAAAAGTATACGTAGTCTGCCGCAACGGTTCCTCCCGTTACAACGGCTTCAACAGCTCCATCTGCTGCGTTGCAGGCAGGTGCAACCTCTACAATAGTGAGCGTCAGTTCTGGATTTTCAGTGATGGTCACCGTCTCTTCAACTGAACAGCCATTGTCATCTGTCACGGTCAAGGTATAGTCTCCTGCTGCCAATAGTGCAATGTCTGGATTCGAATTGGTGAAGCCATTCGGCCCTAGCCAAAGGAAGTCGAAAGGTGCAACACCAGCTACGACGTTTGTTGCAATGGCGCCATCATTCGCTCCAAAGCAATCAATGTTCGTCACCACGAACTCAATTTCCACGCTAATCAGCTCTGGAACTTGGTAGGTGGTGGTAAATGAGCAAAGGTTTTCGTCTGTTACAAGCACTGTATAATCGCCTGTTTCCAGATTAAAAATATCTTCTTGGTCTGAGGTGAACCCATTCGGACCCACCCAATCAAAACTGATGACGCCTGTTCCGCCTATCACGTCCAATTCAATGGCGCCTGTTCCGTTCGTCCCGCAGTCAATGCCTGAAATGAGCGCTTGTACATCCAATGGTTCTGGTTCGAAAAGCTCCAATGTCAATGCGGCAATACATCCTGCTTCATCTGTTACTTCTACACTGTAGGTGCCGGCCTCAAGGTCAGCAAGGTCTTCTTGATTGGATGCGAAAGCATTCGGCCCCGACCAGTCTATGGTCAGGTTTCCAGTTCCTCCCGTAATGGTCAAATCAATGGTTCCATTCGTATCACCAGCGCATAGCGGGTCAGTAGCTGCAACATCCAACTGAATGGCATCTGTATCTGAAACGCTAAACATCTCAGCCATTTGGCAACCGTTGTCATCTGTTGCTTGAACAACGTAAATTCCTGCTCCAAGTCCTGTTACAGACGGACCATTGGTGATCAGCACCATGTTTTCGTCAAACCATGCCAAGGTCACAGGTTCTGCACCGCCAAGGGTAGTGGCACTTGCTTCACCTGTCAATTCATTGCAAGTAGAGCCCACTACGGTCAAGTCAATCTCAATCGGAACGGTCTCACTTACGTCGAAGGTGAATGTAGCAGTACATCCATTAAAATCTTGTACATCTAAGGTGTACTCTCCTGCTTCAAGGTCGGTTAAATCTTCTGTTACGGCATTGAATCCTGGGGAACTCCAAACTACATCGTATGGACCTGTTCCTCCTGAAATGGTGATGTCAATGGCTCCCGTAGTTTCGCCCCCACAGAACACATTTGTAATGTCTGCAACCACATCAAGCGGCTCTGGGTCAAGCAGTTCAACTGTAAGGGCCGCGGCACAAACACCGGCGTCTGTCACCGTTAATTCATAGCTTCCAGCCTCAAGGTTACTGAGGTTGGTAGAGGTTGAGGCGAAGGCATTTGGTCCTGCCCATAGCACATCATACGGTTCTACACCGCCAACAATCACAATTGAGATGGACCCCGTGTTTTCTCCCGCACAAAGCGGATCAACCGCCGTTACTTCGATGTCTAGCTCCTCTGGCTGAATAAATTCAAATGAAAGGTTTACGGTACATCCGCCGTCATCTGTAACGAGCACGTTGTACGTCCCTTCTCCTAGTCCTGAAATGTCTTCATCTGTTGTGTTGATGTCGCCCGTCCACAAAACATCGTACGGAGGTGTTCCTCCTGAAATGGTGAGGTCAACTGCCGCAACGTCTCCACCTCCACAAATGAGGTCTGTTACATCGCTGTCAACCACCAAGGGGTCTGGAGCTGATAGGTCGAAGGTTTCTTCATAAAGACACCCTGCCCCATCTGTAATCGTGAGGTTGTAGGTGCCTTGTTCAAGTCCTGAAATGTCTTCTTGGTCGGATGTAAACGAATTGGGGCCAGTCCATAAAATGTCATAGTCCAATGTTCCACCAGAAATGGTTAAGTCAATGGTTCCAAGGTCATCGGCACAAAGCAGTGGCGACAATGCGCTATCAACAACAAGGGGGTTGGAGTCAATGATTTCAACACTTGCTGCGGCAGTACAACCCGCTTCATCTGTTAGCAACAGGTCATAGATGCCTGCTTCTAAGTCTGTGAGGTCTTCTTGGTTCGAAGTAAATCCGTTCGGTCCGGTCCAGTCTATGGTGACCACACCTTGTCCGCCTGTAAACTCCAAGTCAATAGCACCCGTCACATCGCCCCCACATAGAATGGGCGTTGGTGTTGCGGTAATGACAATTTCTTCAGGGGCTGTCAGCGTGATGGTTGGCAAGACAATAACACAT
Organism: uncultured Comamonadaceae bacterium; assembly: GCA_964353035.1. Classification (GTDB taxonomy): domain Bacteria; phylum Bacteroidota; class Bacteroidia; order Flavobacteriales_D; family Sanyastnellaceae; genus JAQWQB01. Next base: position 5,754 of record CAYGUR010000002.1, read on the forward strand.
CCTGCATCGTCTGTGATGGTTGGGGTGTAATCTCCTTCGGGAAGGTCAATCAATGCTTCGCCTGCGTCACCGCTGTCCCAAGTTACAATGAAGGGTGGCACACCTCCAGAAATGTTCAATGTGATGGTTCCGTCTGTGTCTCCAAAGCACGTGGGGTTGGTAGAATCAACCGTTACATCAATCGGTGCGGGTTCTGTAATCTCTACCGCCGTTTCAATCCAACAGTCGTTTTGATCAACTACAAGCAGGTTGTAGAATCCTGGCTCCAAACCTGAGATGTCTTCGTCATTTGAAATAAATAGGTTCGGACCTGCCCAGTTGATCTGATAAGGAGGCTGTCCGCCAGCCATGGTTAAGTCAATGGCTGCGTCGTCTGCCCCATTGCAAGAAATCGGTGTGATGTCGAGCGTTGCTTCCAACGGTGGAATTTCTCCAACGGTTGTGGTTGCTTCAATAGAGCAGCCAGCCACGTCTGTAATGGTTACGGTGTAATCACCGGCAATCAATCCAGTAAGGTCTTCTTGGTTCGAAGTGAATCCGTCAGGGCCAACCCAATTTGTTTGGTAACCTGGATTTCCACCCAAAATGCTCAATTCGATTTCGCCATCATTCGACCCACCACAACTTACGTCTGTAGGCACGAGTACCGCAATAATCGGGTCTGGATTCGCGATGGCAACTGAAGCAGGAACCACGCATCCCGTGGCGTCTGTCAGAATCAGGTTGTAAACACCTTCGTCCAGTCCCGCAAGGTCTTCTTGATCTGAGGTAAAGCCATTCGGACCAGTCCATTCGAAGGTATAATCAGGTGAGCCGCCCGTCACGGTCACGTCCACAATAGCGTCCGCTGCTCCTTCACACGAAATGGGCGTAAGATCAATGTCGATGTCAATTGGAGCTGGATCCTCAAGTGTAAACGTAGCTGTCACAAAACACCCTGCATTGTCAATAACCAACAGATTGTAGTCGCCTGGCTGCAGGTTTGAAATAAGGAGTTGGTTCGAAAAGAATCCGCCCGGACCAGACCAGTCAATGGTGTAGGGGCCTTCCCCGCCAGTAACCACAATTTCGATGGCCCCGTCATCGCTTCCGTTGCACGTAATGGGTGTTACGGTGGCATCAATCAGTAACTCTTCTGGTTCTGCGATGGTGTAAACGAAGGTCTCTTCACATCCGCTGTTATCTGTCACAACCAAGGTATAATCACCTCCCACAAGGTTAGAAATGTCTTCATTGGTTGAAACGAAGCCGTTCGGACCGGTCCAATCTGTATTGTACGGATTCGCTCCGCCTGAAATGACTACGCTGATGGCACCATTGGTATCGCCAAAGCACTGCAAATCTGTAATGGTCTCGTCAACAACTAAGGCTGGCGGACCTGTTAGTTCCAGCGAAAGAACAGCTGTACAGCCGTTGTCATCTGTCACAAGGAGGTCGTAGGTTCCTACTTCCAACCCTGTTAAATCTTCTTGGTCTGAGGTGAAGCCATTCGGACCCGTCCACGCAATCACATAGGGCTCGGTTCCGTCAGCAATGGTCACGTCAATGCTTCCGTCCAATGTGTTCGCACACCCTGGATCTTCGGTATTGTCAATGGTAATGGAAACGGGTGGTTCTTCAGTAACGGTAAACGTGCTGTCAACGGAACATCCTGAACCGTCTTCTACAGTCACAACGTAATCACCGGCAGCTAAACCTGTTACGGTTGGCCCGGTAGCGGGAAGGTCCCACGAAATGGTGTACGGACCGCCGTCTCCCCCGCTTGGGTTTGAGGTGGCCTCTCCTGTATTCGTTCCGAAACAAAGCACATTAGTGATGTCAAGGTTGACGAAAATCTCATTCAATTCTACGGTAAACGATGTGTCAAAAGCACAGCCATTCAAATCTTCAAAATGAAGCGTGTTGAGTCCTTCGCACAGCATGGTAGCTGTTTGGGTGTCTTCTCCATTGCCCCAGTCAAAACTGTATGGACTCACACCACCAATGACTACCGGCGAGCCTGAACCATTGCACTCTCCTGCGCACGTTGGCGGATTGTAGATAAAGTCGAATACAGTTAAAGGCGCTGGTTCAGTGAGTTGTACGTTGTCAACGCATGTGATTCCTTGACCTTGGTCTGTTACAAGCACGGTGTAGGTTCCTGCGCCAAGGCCCGGATTGTTGGGCGTCAAGGTTCCTCCAACCCATGTGTAAGAGAAGGGCCCCACGCCACCAATAACGGTCACAAATGCAATTCCATCTTCGGCATCGTTACACGAAATGTCTTCGCCATTGTAATCCGAAATAACGGAAGTACTAATGGTGAAGGGTGTTTGTCCTACCCCGTTGCCACAGGTGTTATCTCTATTCCAGTCTACCCAAAGAGGCCCTGGATTTACATCGCAGTTGGTTTCTGGAAGTACGGTTTCTTCAAGTTGTGAGGCTTGAATGGACGGATGAGCATAGAGTTGTTCTGCAACAACAATTTTGCTTCCATTCAATGCAAGGTGTGTGTGACTGTTCGTTGCGTTGAATGCATTGCACACAATTCCTCTTCCTGTGGCGTCTAGGTTTCCGTGCACAATGTGCAGCTCATTGGACGCCAACATCAGGTTGCTTTCCAAAACTACGGTTGAATTGTTCTGAATTCGAAGGTCTGAAAGAAGGGAGTTGTTCGCGTTGAAGAGTTGTGTAGTTCCGCCTTCAAAGATGAGGGCATCACATTGGAGGGTAAAGTTGGTTTGGTTCGAAAGGTTTCCAGAAATGTGAAGATTTCCGCCTGAAAGGCTTCCTTCATTTCCATTTTGAACGATCAGATTGGCACAAAAGGCATCATTTGGAATGGTCACATCCACATTTCCGTTCAAAAAGACCACATCATCTTGGGCTGTTGGAATGCCGAAACCACCCTGTCCGTTTGGTGCTGAAGACCACATGGCAGGATTATCCCACGCACCGTTGCCTCCCGTCCAGTAGTGCTGGGCGAACGAACTTGGGGTGAAGACGTGTAAGACCACAAGGGTCAAAATTATTCGAAAGGTCAACTTCAAAGAATGAATGTTTCGGGTTTCCTCCTTCCACATTACGTATAGGGTGGTGCTCTTGTTTCAGTTTTCTTTCAATACTTCAATCATATGCTGCACATCTCGTCCTACTTCCTTCTCCTTTTGCGCATGCTTGAATACCGATAATGACTTCATGGGTGCTTCTGCCATCGTATCTAATTCTTGACAATGCGAAGTCATAAGCATAAGCCAAGGTCACGTACTTAAAAATATCTACTTTGAACAATCCGGTCAATCCGCTTTCACTTCTAAACCCAACGCCCAACTCCACCATTTGTTTGTAGTCAAAGATGGCAGTGGCGTCCAGAGAAACTCTAGACTGGGCAGCGTATTTCAGCATCGCAGATGGTTTAAATGAAAATCCGTCTTGCATTTCAATGTTCTTGCCTGCGGCGAAGGTAAAATGCCGTTGCATCTGTGAATCGATTCCGATGCTTTGAATGGTGTTTTCAACCACGTTCTGAATAGAGAAGCCGTAGAAGCGGTCTTCTTTGTACAGCCACAGTCCGAATTGGATTTGAGGAAACATGAATTGACTTGCTTGAACATCGTCAAAGGCCGGGTCATTCACGAACTGCACATCAGGAAGCGTAATTGTTCCCACGTCAACGCGGTATTGCATAAAACCGAGACCAACTCCTGCACTGAGGTAATAGCGCCTGTTCATCTTCATGTGATAGGCATACGCCAAGTTCAATCCGAGGATGCCCAAGGGGCCGGCATCGTCATTCATAACTTGGGCTCCAAGTCCATGAAAGTTGTGCTTTTTCTTCCCAAAGCTACCGTGAATGTTACCAAAAGCCGTTTCCGGTGCTTCTGAAACACCCATCCACTGTCTGCGGTACCCTAGCTTCATATCAAGGCAGGGTTTGGAACCTGCCACAGCCGGATTGATCTGAAAATAGTTCAGAACATAGTTCGAATAGATTGGAAGCTGTTGTGCGTCTGCTTCGTGGCAAAAGGCAATCAACAGGAGTGCTATGACGAAACGAGCCTTCATTAGTGAATGAGTGTTATAATCCCAGTGATGGGCTCAATGTTAACGTCCAGTGAATTCAATTCAATGACATAGTAATAGGTGGCGGTTGGAAGCTTATTCCCCCGGTTGGTGCCGTCCCAAGGCTCTTCGTAGCCAATGTCTCTGAACACTTTTTGTCCCCAGCGGGTAAACACGGTGATTTCAGCAAAGGGGAAATCACTGATGCCGCTAATTTTCCACAGGTCATTGATTCCATCTCCGTTGGGCGTAATGGTGTTGGGAATGGCAATAGGCGGACCAACAATTACCGTGATGATGTCAGTCACCTCACAGTCGCCAACAAATCCCGTTACCACGTAATCAATGGTTTCCTCAGGAAAGGTGATGATGTTATCACCAATAGGCGTGTCTAAAAATGTATTGGGTGACCACGAATAGCTTTGCGATGCGTTCCCTCCTTCTACGCTCATGTTCGCTGATTCACCTAAGATGATTTGCACATCGCCAGAGACAAACCCGTTGTCGCCCAAGTAACCAGCAACAATATCAACAGCATCGCCATCAATTTGCACATCAACGCCACAAGGACCATCAAATGGAGTGTGGTTTGTGCCCATTATGACTAGGTAGTCTGTGTTCGGACTGAGATCGTCGCTTTCAATTTCAAAATCAACCGTGTCTGCAACACAAGGTGACACGGCCACATAGCTTGAGTTCAAGCAGGGGTCACTCCCTGGGGCCACTTCTACAATCACGGCTTGAATGGTGTCGCTCAAGCCATTCGTGAAACAATCAATTCCATTGAAAGAGACGGTCACGTTGCCTGGGTTCGCCAAGTTATTGGTTGTAAAGGTGTAGAAGTATGAAAATGTGGCATCAATGCACGCAAAGTTCACAGCATTGGCTGTGGTGATGTTGTCAGGATTGTTGACTTCTGCGCACAGGAGCGCTGGGTCATCACAGTTTTGAGCAGTCAAAACGTTGATTTGCAGCGTCACCAATAGTATAAACACAATTAATCTGGTCATAATGAATGCGGATTGAAGCCCTTATTTCACCAAAGGACTAAAAGTACAATAGGCCACCCCTGCGAAAGCAGAGCAGCCACGATGTTTTTCACACGAACATGTGTATACAACGCAAAAAACCTAGAAAGTGGTTGCGCTTAGTTTTGAAATTCGATTAGCAGGGCGTTTTTTTCAATCGCATTTCCTTTGACAACGCCAATTGACTTAATCTCTCCATCGCGTGGCGACTTGATCACGTTTTCCATCTTCATGGCTTCTAGAATCAAGAGCGGCTCATCTTTCGCCACCTGCTGTCCAGATTCCACAAAGACCTCCAAAACCAGTCCGGGCATTGGTGCTTTGATCTTGCTCAGTACCGCCGTGCTTCCTGGACCCATGCCCATCTTTTCGAGCAGAAGGTCGAAGTCTTCCTTCAGCTGCACTTCGTACTGATTGCCACGAATGCTAACGGTGACGAGCTTCGTCTTGGTATCAACATGAACCAATTCAACTTCGTGTTGGTCATGCCCTTCGCGAAGCAACAAACGTCTGTCACTGAGCCATTCCCAACGTACATCGGACTTGATTCCGTCAATCTGAAACTTCTCTCCTTCCTTGAGCAAATCCAATTCCTTCCTTCCGTTTACGTTGGCTTTCATGCGTGCTGTAATTAAAATACACCGCTAAGCTAGCCAAAAACGCCGTTGGTTGCTACACCTGTTGTTTGCAAAGTCCCTTGCATTACCTTTGTCGCAATCTGAATGAACATGAATAGACTATCTGTCCTCGTACTTGCTCTGTGCGCATTGGCGTCCTGCAAAACAACCGAAAGCATTCCCGTTGAAGCGCCTGTTATCATTGATCTGGAAACAGCTGAAGTGGTGCCTGAAAAGAAGGTGTACCGTCCTACTGAGATTAAGGTACACGACCTGATTCACACCAAGTTAGATGTGTCTTTCGATTGGCAAAAGCAGTACCTCTTGGGAACAGCAGAACTCACATTAAAACCGTATTTCTATCCTTCTGATCGGTTGATGCTTGATGCCAAGGGGATGGACATTAACACGGTTGAAATGGTGAATGACGAAGGAGTTCAAACATTGGCCTTCACGTATGATTCTGCCTTCATTGACATTGACCTCGGGAAGAAATTCACACGCTTCGAAAACTACACCATTCGCATTGACTATGTAGCCAAACCAAATGAATACAAGGCCCAAGGAAGCGATGCCATTTCTGACGCGAAAGGACTCTATTTCATCAATCCTGACAGTTCTGAAGTGGGCAAACCAACGCAGCTGTGGACACAGGGCGAAACAGAAGCGAGCTCTGTGTGGTTTCCCACCATTGACACCCCTGCTGAACGCATGACCCAAGAAATCTTCATTACCACCAGCAAAGATTTTCAGACGCTCTCAAACGGACAGCTCGTGTACAGCAACTTTAACGATGACAACACGCGAACCGACTACTGGAAGCAAGACCTTGCGCACCCTCCGTACCTAGTGATGATGGCCGTGGGCGACTTTAAAGTTGGAAGAGATGAGTGGCAAGACTCAAAAGGGCGTGTGGTACCGGTAGATTATTACATTGAACCGGACTACGCAGATTACGTTTTCCAGATTTTCGGCAACACCCCCGAAATGATGACCTTCTACTCTCAACTGCTAAATTATGACTACCCCTGGGACAAGTACGCACAAATTGTAGTGCGTGATTATGTGTCTGGTGCCATGGAAAACACCACCGCCACCGTCCACGGTGAATTCTTGAACCAAACAAGCAGAGAGCTCCTTGATGACAACAACGAAGCGGTGATTGCACACGAATTGTTTCACCACTGGTTTGGCGATTTAGTTACCTGCGAAAGCTGGTCGCATCTTCCGCTCAATGAGTCCTTCGCTACCTATGGTGAATACCTCTGGTTTGAATACAAATACGGCGAAGATGAGGCTGACTACCACAGCTGGCAGTCTTTGCAGGGCTATTTGAATGAGTCGCGCTACAAGCGGGTTCCTCTGATTCGTTTTGATTATGACGACAAAGAAGACATGTTTGATGCGCACTCTTACAACAAGGGCGGACAGATCTTGCACATGCTTCGCGGCATTGTAGGAGACCAAGCGTTCTTCACAGCCCTCAACCTCTACTTGAACAACAACCAATTCAAAGACGCTGAAGTAGCTGACCTTCGCCTTGCTTTTGAAGAGACAACGGGGATGGACTTAAACTGGTTCTTTGATCAGTGGTTCCTGCAAGCCGGACACCCAGAGTTGGACATCACCTATTTCTTTGATGACGAAACCCTGCAGCAACAGGTGGTCATCACACAAACACAAGACCTCGAGGCCTACCCTGTTTTTCAACTGCCCATCACCATTGATTTGCACGTAGGTGATCAGGTGCTGCGCGAAGAAGTGATGGTTACAGAATATGAGCAACTTTTCACCTTCGATGTTCCCTCCAAGCCAGAGTGGATTGATGTGGATCCAGAGAAAACGCTGTTGGCGGTGGTGAATGACCTTAGGCCGAAGGAAACCTACAAGCAGCAATACGCCGCAAAGGGGAATTTTAAAAGTCGTTTTGAAGCGCTTCGCGAAGCAGGTGAAGAAGAAGGCAACGAGCTCTACGCCATCCTCGAAAGCGGACTGCAAGACGATTTCTGGTTTATTCGGGCGAAGGCCATTGACTTCCTCTCGGAAAAAGACAGCATCAGCGACCTCGCTCTTGAACGCATTCAAAGCCTGGTTGTGAATGATTCGAAAACCTATACACAGGCTACAGCACTTGAGTTTATGGGTGAATATGCACCTGAAAAACTAGATGAGCAGTTCCTGTTGGACTGCATCAATAAGGCGCAATCTTATTATGTGAATGCTGCTGCGCTCCACGCACTCTCTATGAAGAGTCCAGACAAAGCCATTGCTGAAGCTGCGAAGTATGAAAATACAGATAACACAGATGTCCTGCTGGCAGTGGCTGATGTGTACCTTGAAACGAAGGCTGCTGCTGGTCAGTCGTTCTTCGAAACCCAAATTAGAAAGAATCAAGGCTACGCGAAGTACTTGTTGCTGGTGCGCTACCAATCTTACTTGAATAGATTAGACATCAGCGCATCTGAGCCAGTTGTGAATATGGTAACTGAAATCGCTGAGGGTGATGATCCGTGGTGGGTGAAAATGAATGCATACCGATTGTTAGGTGATGTGAAAATGAGGCTCACTGCTGAGCAAAGCACAACTGGCACTGCAGACCCGTTGCTTGAAAGAGTGAATATGGCGCTCAGTAAAATCAACGAGATGGAAGTGAATCCGAGGTTGAAACAGGTGCTTCAAGATTACAACTAGTGGCGGGCATTTACTTCCATATCCCCTACTGCAAACAAGCGTGTCACTACTGTGACTTCCACTTTTCTACCGTGCTGAACACGCGTGAAGAAATGGTAGAGGCCATGCTTCGCGAAGTGGAAAGTAGGTCGTCCGAATTGGCATCGGCAGAAATACAGTCTGTCTACTTCGGTGGAGGCACACCTTCCATCCTTTCTGTCCAGCAAATTGATGCCTTGCTTTCGAAGGTGCGAAGTTCGTTTGCGCTTGCTGAAGGAGCTGAAATCACCTTGGAGGCCAATCCTGACGACCTTTCGCCCACAGCCCTGCAAGACTGGAAAGACATCGGCATCAACCGTTTGAGCATCGGTTTGCAATCATTTCACAACGAAGATTTGACATGGATGAATCGCGCCCACAACAGCGAAGAAGCATTGAATGCAGTGTGGGAGGCACGTGAAGTGGGCTTTGAAAACCTCACAGTAGACCTCATCTACGGACTACCAACTTGGAAGGGGGATGAGTGGCAGCAAAACCTCGAAGAACTGAAAAAGCTGAATGTTCCGCACTTTTCTGCCTACATCCTAACCGTGGAAGAAAAAACAGCGCTGGGCGTGAATGTGAGCAAAGGTTTGGAGCGTGTGGCATCTGACCAGCAGATAGAAGAGGAATACCTGCAGCTAACGAATTTCGCCAAAGAGCAGGGGTACGAACACTATGAGGTTTCGAACTTCGCCCTTGCTGGAAATCGCTCAAGGCACAATGGCAACTACTGGAAAGGTGCGCCCTACCTCGGTATTGGGCCAGGCGCACACTCTTTCGACGGGAAACAACGCAGGTGGAATGTCTCCAACAACAACATTTATATAAAGTCGCTTAAGTCAGACGCCAGCTATTTTGAAACCGAAGACCTCAGTAGGTTCGACCAGTACAATGAGCACATCATGACCCGACTCAGAACGGCTGAAGGCATTGACCTGGAAGAGTGTAAATCGCTGTATGGGTTACGTCCAGACGAAGTGGAGCCCCTCTTTTGGAATGATTTAATTGAAGAGGGCAAACTCATTGGCATCAACGGTCGGTTTCGTGTGACCGAAGCCGCTTGGTTGGTCTCAGACCGGATTGCTTCCGATTTGTTTGCGATTTGACCTTCGTTTCAACGCCGCATCTGCAAAAATAGCTCCCAGAATGATGACTGCACCAATGTAGAACTGTGGAGTCATCTTTTCTTCATCGCCAAAAATCACCAGCGCCAGAAGAATTGAATAAATGGGCTCTAGGTTGATGGAAATGGCCACGGTGAAAGGTGTTAAGACCTTCATCACTTCTACGCTCACCACAAATGCAAAGGCTGTAGCCACAGTTCCTAAAAGAACAATGTACACCCAGTCAGAGGTAGAAAGCTGGATCATTTCAGCACTCACCTTTCCGCTTAGCGCCAGGTAAATGAATGTTCCTACCATCGCCGCTGAAAGCTCATAGAATGAAATGTTCAGAGCGTCGTACTTCCTGATTTCTAGTGAATTTAACACCGAAAACAGTCCGGCCAAGAACGCAGAGATCAAGGCCAGCACAATGCCCAAACGGTATGAGGTTTCAAAGCTGAAAATGAACACCAAACCTACAATGACCAGAACGCCTAGGACAATTTCCTTTGGGTCAATGCGCTTTTTGTGAAAGAACGGTTCTAAGAAAGAAACGAACAACGACGCTGAGGCCAATGTAGCCAGTGCCACACTCACGGTTGAGACTTTGATGGAGCCGAAGAAGGTCACCCAATGCGCGGCCGTGATCAACCCAATTCCAGCGAAACCTGCCAAGGTTTTCAGTCGGTATTTTCGAACAGACTTTTGCGCTGCCATGAAAATACCAAGGGCAACGGCAGCTATGGCACAACGCCAGAACACCAAGGGAACCGCATCAATGGAGATGAGCTTTCCTAGAATGCCTGTAAATCCAAAAATCAAGATGATTAAATGGAGCAGGAAGAGGTTCTTAGTTCTGGTGTTCATCGTCCTCTTCGTCAAAATCAACAACGCCACCAGAAACAATGTACTTCATCACGTCTGCAGAATTCTTGTCTATGGGTGTGATCCGGTTCTTCGGCACAATCCACAAATTTCCAGTGTAAGTGTAGCTATGCGGAAAATACACGCCCACTTTGTCGTGCGATTGGTCAAGCAGACTCAGGTCTTCATCTGTAACAAAACCAATGCGCTCCAAATCAGACTCATTCGACATTTTGACCAAAACAGGTCTGTTGAAGCGCTTCTTTTGTCCAACAAAGGCGCTCAGCAAATCTGTAATCGATGAGTAAAGTGTTTTCACCAGCGGAATTCGCTCAATAAGAGTGTGGAACCAATTCCGGATGGGTTGCGCCACGAAGGTGCTTCCTAAATACCCAATGGCTGTGATCACAATCAGTAACACAAGAATCCCTGAGCCTGGAAACCGTCGGTCAACAGGTAAGAGGCCATCAAAAAAGTTGAATAGCTGATACACAATAAAAATTGTGATCACCAACGGCACAGAGAATATGAGTCCGTTCAAAAAGAAACCTAAAAACTTCCTCAACATAACAACTGGTTTTAACAAAGAAACAACAGCGTGAATGAACTAGTATGCATCACCCAGAATCATTTCAACACACAAAGGTCAGCATTACTGCTTTACGAAGCGCATTCCTTTGGTGCCGTTCTCAAATGTGGCTGTTAATACGTAGCTTCCTGCTGCTAAGCCTTGAACATCAAGTGTTACAGCTGTTTTTCCTCCGTTCAAACTCTGCTCTTGAACTTTGCGTCCTGCTAAATCATAGATTGCCACATGGGTGATAGTAGACCCGCTTTGTAAATGCAGGAGGTCGTTGGCTGGAACGGGATAGATGTTCAAGGTGTGAAGTTCGAGTTCGTCTACTCCTACGTTCACATCTACCTCAAACGTGAACTGATCGTTGCAGGTAGAATTGAATGCGGTAAGGGTCACGGTAAACGACTCCACAGAGTTGAACACAGTTGTAGGCTCAAATTCATCACTCGTAACTCCGTTGCCAAAGTTCCACAGATAAGAAGTAGCGCCTTCGCTCAAGTTGGTGAAGGTCACGTTTTCTCCAATGATGATGACTGATGGCGCCTCAAAGTTCGCGGTCACCGGCTCTGATATGTCATCTAGGTAACGCGGTTGTAATTGATATCCATCGTCGTACGGCGACGAAGAATCAAACTGACCACCGATGCCACTCACAGAGAACACACCTACAGGAGCGTCTGTACCGAAAATGTCTGAATCTGCATCGATGCGCAAATCAAACTCTGATGTCCCGTCAGTTACAGTAACGGTGAACCCTGGGCCTTCATTCGTCCACTCCGACAAATCAACGATTTCAACACATTTCAACTCAACCATTTGAGACTCTGTTGTTTCGTCTAGCTCGCCCACCAACTCTGGTTCATTCAATTCATTGTCTTGTGAAATCAAATACACCGTGTCTGCCACAAGTTGTGTCAGTCCGTTGAACTGATCAATGATACCTGTAACGTGAATACTGTCTCCCTCTACAACTGTGTAGTCAAAGTTGTTGGTTGCATTGTAAATGTTGATGCCGTCTGTTGCATCAATCAAGGTAAATTGAAGTCCTTCTGGTGTGGTGTTTAGTCCGTGTACAATCCCGCGCAACTCACACAGCACATTCAAAGAGTCTGCTTCAAAGCTTTCAGTATTCCCTGAAACTTCTTCGATGGAATAGAGCGGAATGTCTTGGTCACTTGGTAAGATGTTTACAACCATCTCTGTGTTTAGCAAAGTCACGTCAGTCAATGCTTCTAGCTCCAGAATAATAGTCTCTCCTGGCTCCAAATCAGGATCATCAACTGTGAGGAAGGAAAAACTCTGTGAAGCGAATTCGCCTTCAGGAAAGTCTAAGACTACCGGAAAGACATCTTCAAAGTCATCTATCAATGTTGCGGTTCCACCCACATAATTCACCTGTACTTGAGAGGCTACAATTGGGAAGGCCACATTGACCACCACATTCACGATGTTACCTTCGTTGACGTTCATAGTTGTTGTGGCGAAGCCTACCGAAGGTTCTTCGTTGTAGTCACAAGGGATAATGCTGTGTTCACCTAGGAAATCAAAGGTGTCAACAGAGTATACATCCCACTGTTCTGCAACAACAGACCAGTTGGCGTTTCCTTCAGTGACGGTAATTTGGCGCACTAAGGTGTGCTCTGCAAGGCTCCCTTCGCCATTGCTCACCTCCCACGGATTGGATTTTCCTGGATCTTGTCCGATGATGCCGATGGCGTCAATAATTTCTCCATTGTTTCTTAGCACTGTAGCATCGTTTCCGTTGTACAGCGTCACGTTGCTTGTAATGTCAGCAAGTGCCAGCAGAGGAGCAACGGCAGTAGAGTTCACAATCACATAGGTTGCGCCTGAGGCCAAGGTGCCGCTCAATTGTAGGCTATTCTGCGCCACAGCGCTTCCGTCATTGTAGGTTTGAATGGTGTAGTTCGAAAGATCTACGTCAAAAGGAGTAGGGTTGTAAAGCTCAAGCGCTTTGTTGGAGCTGTTTCCTTCCACATATTCTGAAAAGAACAAATCACTGCAACTTGCACTTCCTTCGCACAGCACCTTTTCAATTTCAATGGCATTGGATGAAAGTGAACCACACGCTGTTGCTTGCACTTGGTTCACAGGATCACCTGCTTCAAGCGTTGAGGTCACCAAGTCTCCTAAGTAGCTGTAGCCATATATAAAACACGTGGCTTCTTCCACCCCACCGAAATCATATTCGATGTCGTTCACGTACTCAATCACTTGACTGTTCTCATCTGTAATGATGTAGATGTAAGATGCATCTGGTGCTTCAGTTGCGAAGTCAAGAGTTACCGCAGTATTCCCTGAGTCAAGACAGACAATGACCGGCGCAGTGCCGTTGTCAGAGGAAACGGTTCCGCCATCGCAATCTGGAGCAAGGCAGGTAATCTTTTCTACGGTAAGGAAGTTCGATGAAGGGAACGCACATTCACCAGCCACAATGCCGCTCAGTGGTTGGCCCGGCTCTAAAGTTGTTTCGTCCAAATCACCGCTGTATGAAAGTCCCCAAACACGACAAATACCGACATCTAGTCCGGTGAAGTCATATTCAGGGTCCACAGCCGTTGCTTCAATCACATTTGATTCATTGGTGATAACCCATAGGTATTCAGCTGGGTCAGCGGTGGTGTTGGCCGTGAACTCTAGAAAAGCTTCGTTCAAATCAACGCAGGCCTGCTCCGTTGTTCCGCCCTCAGCGAATTCGATTGTTCCGCCATCGCACTGAAGCACATTGGTATACCCTGGAGTTGGCACCTGTGCTACATAGGTTTCTGTAATCAGCGGTGTTCCGCCGTCAGGAATTCTCGCCATGGATTCTCCTCCTGAGTTGCCGTTGGCTGACTCATCAACTTGTGTTTGTTCAGGCTCTAGTAGTGTCAACAAACCAGCGTCATCATTGTCGTTCGTGCCATATACCATAGCGTCAATCAGGTTGATGAAGGTAAGATCTGTTCCTGTCGGGAAGTCAGTTGCGTCTCCAAGGTAAATTGCAATGGCTTCTGGTCCATTCTGAAGTAAGTTGTTGTCGAAGACGAGTCCGACATTTGGCACTGCTGCACTCCCCAGAACGAAAAACCCTTCGTCGTTAAGCGCATAACCATCCAAGTCCCACTGCAGGTAAACCTGGTCGTTTGACCCGTTGTAGCTCACAACCACTAATCCGTCTAGTGAAGCTCCTGGAGTTCCATACAGTTCAATGAACTCTTGGACATCTGTTCCTGGGTTGTCAACGTCTACTTCGTTGATTACCAAGTCAAAGTCAATGGTTCCATCTCCTTGAGCAAGGCTCAAAAGGGAACAAAAAAGAAGAAAAACAAAACCGAAGGTTCTCATGTGTCAATTGTTTCTGAACATGCGAAGTTAGTTAGGTATTTCGACCTTCCGAATTAAGCTAGGGTTAAATCGACAAATAATTGCTCCTTTTTCTTTTTGAATTTGTAGTAAATTCCGATTTCAACCTTATGAAAATGAAACGACTGCTATTTTTGGTTTTTACCCTAGCAAGCCTTGGTGCAACCAGCCAGTGTCCTGACTGCACGCCTGATGAAACCTGTGTGTCAGAGTCTAATTTCCCCACTATTTGTCCGGAAATTCTGCCGGATGCCACGGCAGGTGCATACTATGAAACCGTGATGACCTTTTTCCTTCCGGGCACCATCGTTGACCCAGATTCAGGAATTGAGGCCAGCTTGCTAGAAGTGGTAATCAACTCCGTGACAGGTATTCCATTCGGCGTTGCTTACGAAGCAAACAGTCCTGATAACACCTATTTCCCAAGTCAAGGACAGAATTACGGCTGCGCTACAATTTGTGGAACCCCGCTTATCTCAGGGGAATACGAAGTAACGATAGGAGTAACGGTTGTCGTTTCTGCCCTTGGCTTCGAACAAACCGTGAATGAGTCCTTTTCCTTGCCACTCACCGTGCTGGCAGGCGAGGGCGGAAACACATCATTTGCCTATGATAACCTCTTTGGCTGCGGCGGCGTGGAAGCCACGTTTGAAGCACTTATTGATGGCAGTCCGGGCATTACCTCGTACAACTGGGACTTCGGCAACGGAAACACAGGAGACAGCATGAATCCTCCTGTTCAATCCTACGACGAAGCGGGGGAGTATACCGTGACCCTAGAAACAACCATTGAAAACTACATGCTTCAGTCTGTTTCTATCAGCAGCTTGGCCTCTGGCTGGGCGGGCGATGTAGAAGAGTTAACAGCCTTGTTGTTCAGCCCTGATCCGTATTTCGTGATTGCTGACGGAAACGGAAATACGGTGTATACCTCCAGCGCTATTACAGACGTGGAGTCAGGAAACTGGCCCAATGTCAACCTTCTTTTAGACAATCCTCCTTACACCATTTCTGTGTACGACCAAGACAATGGTGGTTTGTTTGGGTCAGCAGATGATTTTTTAGGGTCAACGGTATTTGATTTGGTTGATGGCGCCGTTGCTTTCAATGCCGGTGGATCCTTGGGTAGTCTATCTCAAACCCTAGAAATTAGCAATGTTTTTAACAACGAAGAAATCGTTACGGTCTTCCCTATTCCGTCTGCTGAATTTACCTACCTCGAGGTTGAAAACGTTCTCGATTATGATGATCCCACACTTGACCTTTTTGTGTGGACTCTCAACGGTGACACCATCCAAAATGGGGCACAAGACTCCCTTGAACTAGTGAGCCCTGGCGTTTACCAATGCGCTGTCACCAGTGTTTTCGGCTGCGAGGCGACAAGTGAAGAGTTTGTGCTTTGTCCGGATATAAGCCTAACGTACAACTCCATTAATGAAACGTTGCAAGTAGCTGGCGGCTATGAGTCCTACACCTGGTTTTTCAACGGCGCGGAAATCGACGGAGCGAGCGGTAACCTAATAGATGCTTCGGAACTAGGCACCTATTCTGTGACCATCACAACAACGTATGGCTGTGAGGTCACTTCTGAGGAATTTACCGTCACTGTTGGTGTTGAAGAGAACGCTGATCTGACATTGAACGCCTGGCCTAATCCGTGCGATGGTTGGTTAAACCTTGAACTGCCAATGGGTGTTTGGTTCATGAGTTTAACAGATGTTTCCGGTAAACAAGTTTATCAAGAGCAATTGATGGGTGGAATTTCCCGTTTAGATTTAAATCTTTTGCCAAACGGTATTTACGTGCTAAGCGCTGAAAACCAAACAAGTAGGGTTGAGTCTCGGATTGTTCTTGCGCGTTAAATTTTCGTAAATACTTGAGGTTCATACTTTCGTGGGAACATCTCGCGTAGTAAATGCGTATTTTTAACGTGGAGAAACGTGTCTCTAACTGGTGAAAACGAAAAATGGGAAAGCAGAATCACTCATCATTGCTCAACAAGCTTGATGATTTCATTCGAAAGTATTACAAGAATCGCATCCTAAGAGGGGTTATTTACAGCGTTGGAATCATCTTGGCTTTTTATTTAGCTATCACGCTGCTTGAAGCAGTGGGTAAATTTGGTTCTTCAACGCGCACAGTTCTTTTTTGGGCATTCGCTTTAACGAGCATCAGTGTGTTTGCATGGTACATCATTGTGCCCACGCTCAAACTGTTCCGTTTAGGGAAAACCCTGTCTTACAAAGAAGCTTCGTTAATTGTTGGAAATCACTTTCCAGAAGTCAAAGACAAACTGCTAAATACCCTGCAATTGCAAGAAAGTCATGGGGTAATCAATTCTGACAGCCTTTTGGCCGCAAGCATTGAACAACGCACAAGTGAGCTTTCACCAGTTCCATTCACCTCTGCCATTGATTTAGGTGAAAACACGAAGTACCTCAAGTATGCACTGCCACCATTGGCCGTGATTCTCATCTTGCTGTTCGCGGCGCCGAGCCTGTTAAAAGACTCCACTGATCGACTGATTCGTTTCAACGAAGAAATTGTGCCTGTAGCACCGTTCTCATTGATGCTTTCGAATAATGCTTTGGAGGTTCCTGAACGCGAAGATTTTGAATTGCTCGTTGCTGCTGAGGGCGAAGAGATCCCAGACAAAGTTTACATTGAGCTGAACGGCAATCGGTTTAAAATGACGAACGAAGGCAAAACATCGTTCAACTACTTGTTCCGAAATGTAGATGCCAATCAAGAGTTCCGGCTGTATGCCAACGGTTTTTATTTTGGTCCGTACAGCCTTGAAATGCTCGCCAAGCCTGTGCTTGTGAATTTTGAAGTGGCATTGAACTACCCTTCATACACCGGATTAAAAGATGAAACCCTTCGCAATGCTGGGGACTTTACAGTGCCTGCGGGAACGGAGGTTTCGTGGAATTTCAATACCAAAAATGCGGAAGCACTTCGATTGAGATTGGGAGACAGCGTGTTAACATTGGTCCCGTCAGGAGCGAATCGGTTTAGCTCGTCTACCAGAGCCCTTCGTGGAACAAGCTATTCCCTCATGCCTATGAACGACCGCGTGTCCAGCTCAGACAGCATGAACTACCGCTTGAACGTGACTCCAGACCGCTATCCTTCGATCCAAATTGAAGAGCAAAAAGACAGCGTGCTTTCTAAAAATGTGTTCTTCACAGGAGAAGTGCAGGACGATTACGGGTTTAAGCGATTGAGCTTCAACTACACCTTCACGAAAAGTGAAAATACTGCACGTCAACTGAATGAAAAACAAACCATTAACCTGCCTGTTCCCAATGCTACGGCTGACCGTTTCTTTTACCACTGGGCGCTTGAAGAAATTGGCATTCAAGCAGGAGAGGAGCTCAGCTACTACTTCGAGGTTTTTGACAATGACGGCGTAAGTGGCTCAAAATCAACCAGAACGTTAGAGCGGATTTATGCCGCGCCAACCTTGGACGAAGTGCGCGAAGACCGTGATCAAGAAAATGAAGACATCAAAGACAAGCTCAAAGAAAGCTTAGAAGATGCGCGTGATTTGCAAAAAGAACTGGAAGAGCTACGCAAAGATTTGCTCCAAAAAGAAGAGGTTGGTTGGCAAGAAAAACAAAAGCTAGAAGACCTTCTGAACAAACAAAAGCAACTTCAAGAGCAGATCGAAGAGGTACAGCAGCAAAATGAAGACAAGAACAACCGTCAGCAGGAGTTTGAGCAGCAGAACGAATCTATTCAGGAGAAGCAAAAAGAGCTTCAAAAATTGATGGACGAAGTGATGAATGATGAGCTGAAGAAGCTTTACGAAGACATTCAGAAGTTGATGGAGGAGATGGACAAAGACAAGCTTCAGGAGTCTGTTGAACAAATGGAGATGTCTCAAGAAGACCTTGAAAAAGAGCTTGACCGTGCTTTGGAGCAGTTCAAACAACTTGAGTTTGAGCAGAAAATGGAGGAGACCATTGATGACCTCAAAAAACTAGCGGAGGAGCAAGAAAAGCTTGCTGAGGAAAGCAAAAAAGAAGACGCCAACTCGGAAGAGCTTGAGAAAGAGCAGGAGAAACTGAACGAAAAATTCGAGGAGCTTCAGAAGGAAATGGAAGAGCTCGAAAAGATGAACGAAGAGCTAGAAGACAAGCAGAACCTTCCTGATACCCAAGACCAAGAAGAGAAGATCAAAGAGGAGATGAAAGATTCTCAAGAGTCTTTGCAAAAGAAGAAGAGCAAAAAAGCTTCTGAATCGCAACAAAACGCGGCAGACGAGATGGAACAAATGGCTCAGCAAATGGAAGAGTCCATGGCACAGAATGAGGAAGAAAGCGCCGAAGAAGACATGGAGGCACTTCGTGCATTGCTTGAGAACATTATTACCTTGTCTTTCGACCAAGAGCAGCTTATGGCCAACTTCAAGACCATTGAGGAAGATGATCCGAAATATGTTGCTTACGGTCAGGTGCAGCACAAATTGAAAGATGATGCTAAGATGGTTGAAGACTCACTATTCGCTTTAAGTAAACGAGTGGTTCAAATTGAGGCCATCGTGAATAGAGAGATTAACCTTGTGAATGAGCACATGTCTGATGCCATTGATGAGATTGGAGAACGAAAGACGGCAGAAGTTACTAGAAATCAACAGTATGTGATGACCTCGTTCAACAACTTGGCCTTGCTGCTAGATGAAGCCCTGCAACAGATGCAGAGTCAAATGGCGTGCAAAAAGCCGGGAACAGGGAATTGTGAAAAACCAGGAGGACAGGGAGCACCGAAACCTTCCAACAAGGCTTCTGACCTCAAGAAAATGCAAGAAGCATTGAGCAAACAGCTCGAAGAGATGAAAGATTCCATGGGCAAAAGCGGAAAAGCCGGTGAAGGCGAAGGAAAAAACGGAAAGCAAGGAATGAGCAAGGAACTGGCTGAAATGGCTGCTAAACAGGCCGCTATCAGACAGATGATGGACAAGATGGGCCAAGACTTGAATGAAGATGGTTCAGGCGCAGGAAACGGTATTAAACAAATTGCCAAAGAAATGGAACAAGTTGAGGAGGACATCGTTAACAAGAACATCACTCAAGAAACGCTAAAAAGACAAGAAGATATCCTTATTCGACTATTGGAAGCAGAAGAAGCTGAACGCACACGCGGACAAGAAGAGAAGCGGAAGTCTAAGTCTGGAAACCAAGAACTACGGGGTACTCCAGCGAATTTGGATGAGTATAGAAAGCAAAAAGAAAAGGAAATAGAATTGTTACGAACAATGCCTCCTTCGCTAAAGCCGTATTATAAAGACAAGGTCAACGATTATTTTAATAATTTAGATCGCTAAATCCACCACCGGACATGATCATGCCTGAAACGGGTAAAGAAATAACATTCACTTCGCTTACTGAGAACATCGCAGTAGTTGAGAAGTTGATTGACGAAATTTGCGAGGCAAGGGACGTCAAGGAAGACCACTATGGGAATATTTTAATTTCTCTAACAGAGGCTGTCAATAACGCCATTGTGCATGGGAACAAACTAGACGCATCCAAACAGGTGCGTGTGGCCTATGAAATTGATGGGAAGATTCTTCGTTTTTACATTGAAGACGAAGGTCCTGGTTTTGACTATGATAACCTCCCTGACCCTACGTCGCCAGAGAACAGAGAAAAACCCAACGGACGAGGCGTATTCCTCATGCGAAACCTTGCAGACAACTGTGAGTTTTTGGACGATGGTAAGCTTGTTCAACTTGAATTTGAAGCCCTGTAAGGTGACCTCTATTCACTTCTTTCAGGAAGACACTACCTACATTGTAAAGCAGAAGAAACGCATCAAAGAATGGGTGCTTTCTTGTGTCAAATCTGAGGGGAAAGAACTCGGTGATTTGAACTACATCATCTGTTCTGATTCGTACCTCCGCGCCATCAACAAAGAACACCTGGATCACGATTACGAGACAGACATCGTCACCTTTGATTATTCAACTGGTGATGTTCTTTCGGGCGACCTCTTTATTAGCATTGACCGCATAAAAGACAACGCCTCCAACCTGGGGGTGAGCGTCATTGATGAACTTCACCGTGTACTCATTCATGGCGTGCTGCATCTTGCTGGCTACAAAGACAAACTTCCAGAAGAACAAGCTATTATGCGTTCTAAAGAAGATTACTGCTTAACTTTGCGCTCCTTTTAAAAGGACCATTGTTTCACGTGGAACACACCGTATTATGATTCAAGATTACGACGTTATTGTTGTCGGAGGCGGACACGCTGGCAACGAAGCCGCTGCTGCAGCCGCCAATTTGGGCTCAAAAGTACTGATGATTACCATGAACATGGGTACCATCGGACAGATGTCTTGCAATCCTGCTATGGGCGGAATTGCCAAGGGTCAGATCATTCGAGAGATTGATGCCATTGGTGGATATAGCGGACTGGTCTCTGATAAATCAGCCATTCAATTTCGCATGCTGAATCTTTCAAAAGGTCCAGCAATGTGGAGCCCAAGAACACAAAATGACCGACTATTATTTGCCACTGACTGGCGAAACAGGCTTGAACAAACTGCCAATGTGGACTTCTGGCAAGACATGGTTACTGGAATTATAGTTGAAAATGGCACTTGTGTTGGCGTAGAAACATCCATCGGAATTAAGATTAAAGCAAAGTCGGTTATACTGACCAACGGAACGTTTTTGAACGGTCTAATCCACCTCGGTGAAAAGAACTTTGGTGGCGGAAGAGCAGGGGAACGAGCAGCAACTGGAATCACCAAACAACTCGAAGATTTAGGCTTCCAAACAGGAAGAATGAAGACAGGAACACCTCCTCGTGTAGATGGAAGGTCACTGGATTATTCTAAAATGGATGAGCAGCCAGGAGATGTCAATCCGCGTACATTTTCATACCTCCAACACCACCCAATTACCAAACAAAAGAGCTGCCACATTACGTATACCAATCCGACAGTTCACGAAATCTTGCGCGAAGGCTTTGACCGCAGCCCGATGTTCAATGGAAGAATTCAAGGTTTAGGCCCACGTTATTGTCCGTCAATAGAAGACAAAATTGACCGTTTTGCAGATCGTGATCGCCATCAAATATTTGTAGAGCCTGAGGGCTGGGATACAGTAGAAATTTATGTGAACGGATTCTCAACGAGCTTACCTGAAGATATCCAGATCAAGGCCATGCAACAAATTCCTGGTTTTGAAAACGCCAAGATGTTCCGTCCGGGTTATGCCGTTGAATACGACTATTTTCCACCTACCCAATTGCACCACACACTGGAAACGAAACTTGTTCCTAACCTGTACTTCGCAGGACAAATCAATGGAACAACAGGTTATGAAGAAGCTGCATGTCAAGGATTGATGGCTGGAATGAATGCACATTTCAAAACGAAAGAACAAGCGCCCTTCGTCCTAGAAAGATCAGAAGCATACATTGGCGTGCTGATAGACGATCTTGTTACGAAAGGCACTGATGAGCCTTACCGCATGTTTACCTCACGTGCTGAGTACCGTATTCTGTTGCGACAAGACAATGCTGATGAACGACTCACACCTCGCTCACATGCGCTTGGGTTGGCATCAGATGAACGCATGCGCGGAGTAGAAAACAAATTGAAGTCTGTGAAATCACTTCGTTCCTTCCTCACAAAAACAAGCGCTGTTCCACGTGAAATCAACCCAGTCTTAGCAGAAGTCAACAGTGCACCCATTACTCAGAAAGTAAAGCTCGACTCCCTTATTACTCGACCGCACATGAATCTGGATCTTCTGAAAAAAGGATCAGCTTCGCTCACCGAACACCTTTCGAGCACACCTTATTCAGAAAGCGTATTGGAAGGTACAGAGGTTCTTATGAAGTACGAAGGCTACATACAAAAGGAGCAGGAGATGGCCGAGAAGATGGCGCGATTGGAAAACATCACCATACCGACCGACCTCGAATTCAATCGTCTTACGAGCATGAGCTCAGAGGCACGCATTAAACTCACAGAAGCAAAGCCCCGAACCATTGCACATGCTTCACGCATTTCAGGAGTTAGTCCGGCCGACATTTCTGTGCTTCTTGTATACCTTGGTAGATGATGTTCCACGTGGAACACAGAATAAACGCATTTCCGCCTTATAAATACAATTAACCCTTTCTGCGCACCCCAGCTATTCAAACTGCGAGAACGTTTAAAAACGGGCGGTTTCTAGCGATTTTATATTCCGTTGATTTTCAGCGTTTTAGGTATTTTCCTTCTGATTGGCTTTTGCTTACCTTTGCACAACCAAAAATCGCGCATGGAAACAGCAACACAAATCAACATTTCACAAGTTCTTCAAGAACTCGGAATCAACGCTCAAAATAAAGGCGTTTCTACTGGATCAAACTATTTTGGCTCAGGAAGCAACATCGTATCACATTCACCAACCAATGGAGAAAAAATCGCTGAAGTCTCTACGGCAACTCAAGCAGATTACGATAAAGTTATTGCTACAGCTCAAAAAGCCTACAAAGAATGGCGCAACATCCCTGCTCCTAAAAGAGGAGAATATGTTCGTCAATTCGGTGATGCCCTTCGTGCCAAAAAAGAGGCGCTTGGAGCTCTTGTGAGCTATGAGATGGGTAAATCGTACCAAGAAGGTCTAGGTGAAGTTCAAGAAATGATTGATATCTGCGACTTCGCAGTAGGTCTTTCACGACAGCTTTACGGACTAACAATGCACTCTGAACGTCCGGGACATAGAATGTATGAGCAATGGCACCCAATCGGAATTGTAGGTATCATCTCAGCGTTCAACTTCCCTGTAGCTGTTTGGTGCTGGAATACTGCTCTCGCTTGGATTTGCGGAGACGTCTGTATTTGGAAGCCGTCCGAAAAGACACCTCTTTGCAGCGTGGCTTGCCAGAATATTTGGAACGAAGTTGCTGCCGCCAATGATCTACCAGAAGGAATTTCTTCTATCATCAACGGTGACTACAAAGTTGGAGAGATGATGACCACAGACAAGAATGTACCTCTTGTAAGCGCTACCGGATCTATCAGAATGGGGAAAATTGTTGGACAGGCTGTTGCGGCTCGCCTAGGCACCTCTCTACTTGAACTCGGCGGAAATAACGCTGTCATCATCGAACCAGACGCAGATCTTCAAATGATTATCCCAGCGCTTGTATTCGGAGCGGTTGGAACAGCCGGACAACGTTGTACCTCTACACGTCGATTAATTGTACACAACGACATCTATGAAAAGGTAAAAGACAACCTCATCTCTGCCTACGGACAACTTCGCATTGGAGACCCACTAGATGAAAACAACCACGTTGGTCCACTCATTGACAAAGACGCTGTGAACGCCTACCTTAATGCCATTGAAGAAGTGAAGAAGGAAGGAGGAGAGCTCCTTACAGAATCTGGTGTTCTAGAAGGTCCTCAACATGCTTCAGGCTGCTATGTGAAGCCTGCTATCGCGAAAGTGAAAAACAGCTACAACATTGTACAAGAAGAAACATTCGCGCCTATTCTTTACATCATGACGTATTCTACCATTGATGAAGCTATTGACCTTCAAAATGGTGTGAAACAAGGCCTGTCGTCAGCAATTATGACTACAAACCTTCGCACAGCTGAGCAGTTCCTTTCTTGTAATGGCTCTGATTGCGGGATTGCGAATGTCAACATCGGAACATCCGGTGCTGAAATCGGCGGTGCCTTCGGTGGTGAAAAAGAAACTGGTGGTGGACGTGAGTCTGGAAGTGATGCTTGGAAAGCATACATGCGAAGACAAACCAATACCATTAACTACAGTTCGCATCTTCCCTTAGCGCAAGGAATCAAATTTGACCTATAAAGTTGTAAAGAAGCCTCGACAAATATGTCGGGGCTTTTTTCTATTTTCACTGTCTATGCGCCTTAGCTTCATTCTCTTGACTATTCTGTTGATAACAGGGTGTCAATCCTCTCAAACGGAGTCCACCATCTCCGAACCCACTTCTGTCCTCAAGACAGGACCATGGACCTTGACTATGGACCTTGACGGGACAACGTTGAACCAACAAATCACGTTAACAGACAACTTTACCTTCATCTTTCACAATGCTGAAGAGCAAATTGAAAGTGAGTCCATTGTGACCAGTGACACGATTTACATAGAAATGCCCGTGTATCACACGCATTTCATTGGTACGATCCAAAACGATTCAACCATCTCCGGAAAATGGTACAACCCAAATCGCGCCAACAATTACACCATTGATTTCGTCATGCATAAAAACAATGAAATCAACCGTGTAGATTGGGGAAATGCTCGTTCACAACGGTATGCCGTTCGCTTCAGCCCGAATACCGACGATGAATATCCGGCTGTAGGTATTATTCATCAGGCAGGAAATCATTTGAAAGGTACCTTCTTGACAGAAACAGGAGATTACCGATTTTTAGAGGGAGAACTCAATACAGACGAAGCTACTTTGCAATGTTTTGATGGAAGCCACGTCTTTCATTTTAACATGACCATGACGGCTGATTCATTGCTGAATGGTGAGTTCAAAAGTGGTGTTCATTGGTCTGAACCTTTTGTTGCTGTAAAGGACAATTCCTACGCCTTAACCAATCCTGATTCCCTCACATTTCAAGCGAAAGAAGGTCCATTTACTTTCAGCGCAATGGCACTAGATGGTGATATCAAAACGTTCAGTACGCCTGACTACATGGGCAAAGTTACTATTGTCCAAATTCTAGGTACATGGTGCCCAAATTGCCTTGATGAAACAAAATATTATGGGGAGTTGGCTGAAAATATCAACGACGAACGACTTCAAATTATACCAGTAGCATTCGAAGCATCAGAAGATTTTGGAACAAATATTTCGCGATTAAAAACCTATCAGCACGAACTCAACCTCCCATTCACACCGTACCTCGGAGGAAAAGCCAAAAAAAGTGCAGCGAATGAAGTGTTTCCAATGCTGAACCACGTGATGTCGTTTCCTACTTCTATTTTCATTGATCAAACAGGAAAAGTCAGGCGCATTCACACCGGCTTCTATGGTCCGGGAGCAGAATTGGAATATGAGCAATTCAAAACCTCTACTGAGGACCTTGTGCATGAACTTTTAGCGAGCGAATCACTATGAAAGATCTAGGGATCTACTTGATTATTCTGTCTATTCCCTTCTTTATTCTTTACTTCGTCAGCGTTGTCTTTTTGTATCCTGAAGGACATGACCTCATCAACTTTCATATCCTTGCGCTGACGCATATCCTTAATGCCGCCAATGTGTACTTCTTATGGTCTCGGTTCTATGAAAAAGAAGACCAGGAAGAAGTACTAGATGAGCACCTCCTACTGGCCAAACTTTCTACAAACGGAAATTTACATCCCGTTCTACCTAATTTTCTTTTTCCGTTCGGATTTCTAATCTCTATAGGGACACTCACGTACATGGTGATGTATATTCTTGACCACACACATCACGGACTATCACACTGGTTTGGAGAAGAACTGTTGGTAACGTTTATACTTGCCTGCAGCATTCCCGCCTCCTTGATAAGTGTCCCTTTTTACTTCAAGTTAATGCATAGCGGGGTTACTCAAAATCGCTGATTACGTCCACCACAATTCGCTTGTCT
Organism: uncultured Comamonadaceae bacterium; assembly: GCA_964353035.1. Taxonomy (GTDB): domain Bacteria; phylum Bacteroidota; class Bacteroidia; order Flavobacteriales_D; family Sanyastnellaceae; genus JAQWQB01. The sequence continues at coordinate 31,673 of CAYGUR010000002.1, forward strand.
CTATTCGCAAGCTCCCATGCCGTATAGAAGATCAACTGCCCAATTTTTGCCGTTTTCTCGTACATGATTTTATCTGGTGTATCTGTTGGCTTGTGATAGTCTTCATGAACACCACTGAAGTAAAAAATTACAGGAATATTGTTCTTCGCGAAATTGTAGTGATCTGAACGGTAATAGAATCTGTTCGGGTCTTGAGGGTCATTGTAGGTATAGTCCAACGCGATATTTGTATATGTAGCATTGGCTTCTTCGCTAATGGCATGCAATTCAGTACTCAGTTTGTCTGAGCCGATTAGGTAAATGTATTTACCATCTTCGTGTTCCGCATCCTTTCTTCCAATCATGTCTACATTCAAGTTTACCACTGTCTGTTTCAACGGAAATACGGGATGCGTCACATACCATTCACTCCCTAACAATCCCTTTTCTTCGCCTGAAACAGTCATGATCAGCACACTTCTACGCGGACCATTTCCCTCATTTACAGCCATTTTGAACGCTTCAGCAATTTCCATAACTGTTACCGTTCCTGAACCATCATCATCAGCACCGTTATTGATTTCATCACCTTGTTTACCAATGTGATCATAATGAGAAGTAACTACTACCAATTCATTGCTCAATTCTGGATCAGAACCAGGAATGTAGCAGAGGACATTTTCAGAGGTATATTCCTTCAGTTCTCTTTTAACCGCAATGCTTACAGGTTTCTTTAGCGCCTTTTGAAAAGGAACTTGCTTCTTCAGAATCTTCTTTTTGTGTTTTTCTATCTTTCCGGACTTCGCTTCTTTGAACAATTTTTCCATTCCAGAAGGCTTGATAAAGAAGGTCGGAAGCACTTCCTCTCTTTCCTCACGTTCCATATCTAAACGCATCCCTGGATTCTCTAGCCAATACTTCACTCTCCCTAAGTAGCGATCGTAATCTTCGTTTAGCACAATCAGTGCGCGGGCACCTTGTGCTTGAGCTGCATCACGTTTCAATCTCCAATCACCAGACCATTCACTCACACCATCTTCCTTCGTTACAAGCGAAATTCCATCCTTGTTCATTGGTTCACCAGGTAGTACAAAGAGAATTTTGTCTTTTACATCTACTCCCTCATAATCATTGTAGAATTCACTTTCTATTCCATAGCCTAAGAACATGGCATCACCGGTAATGGTGTTGGTATCAAAACCTGGGAAGAAATAGAAATCTTCTGTGAAATTGAGGGTAACATCACCAACCGACATTTGCGCTTCAATTGTTCGTTCAGAACGAAGCGGAAAAGTCTGAAAGTAAGAACCGTCAATAATCGGATCAACACCCAAACTTTCAAAGTAGTTCGCAATGTACTCGGCGGCCATTTTTTGTCCTTCCTTGCCTGTTTCCCTTCCTTCGAACTTATCACTTGCAAGAATGTACAAGTGCTCTTTTAACTCTTCAGCGGTAATGGATCCGGCATATTTCATGGCCAGTGAATCCTGAGCTGTGACCTGTGTTCCGCTTAAAGCGAAAAGCACGCATACTACTAGTAGATATCTCATGAACATGCGATTTTATTTACTCTTCTTTCGTGTCTTCCACCCTCGAATTCAGCATCAAAGTAAGCAGTCAAAATACTTGCAGTCATTTCTTCATCAATGAACCTTGCAGGGATGCAGCATACATTGGCATCGTTGTGCAGTCTAGCCAAAGATGCAATTTCTGGAATCCAGCATATAGCAGCTCTCACATCGCTGTGTTTATTGGCGCTCATAGCAACTCCATTGGCTGATCCACAAATAAGGACACCTTGATCTGCATCTTTATTTTGAATGTCTGATGCAACCTGATGTGCATAATCAGGGTAATCTACAGATGCATCAGAGAAGGTTCCCTTGTCTAAAACTGTATGTCCGTTTGATTCTAACCAATTGATTATGAATGCTTTTCTTTCAAATCCGGCATGATCACTGCCAACAACTACTTTCATGGTACTAATTTTGATGTCAAATTAACAACATTTACTGGCAATGTAGATGTTCCTTGTCAAGTGTATGAACCGACGGTGTATGTTGTCAATATCCTGTTTAAAACATGTTCATTTCATGGCTACAACATTTGAAAGCTTTCTTTTGGAAATTTGGAATAAAATTTCAGGTAACCAACGTTATGAACAATCACCCTCTTTCAAGAATTATTTATCGCAAAATGATGAACGAGCTATCCACAAAAATTAACAGGTACTTGAGCAGAAACATATGAAAACAACGTTAATGAAGTACCTTGTGAACAACTATCAAAAAGCGCTGAAAATCAGTCCTTATTGAACTGTATAATATGTTCACAAATGAAAATCCATGTTCAAAAGTCATTAAACCAATCAATTGAACCAATTTTTTTACACTGAATGAACACCCCTACTATAATTACATTTCTTTTATATAAATAAGAATATATTGTATTAAATGAGGTTAATAAACTCTGCCATCGGAATTTCGTTCTTCCTAATTCTATCGCTTTCTTTGGAAGCGCAAATAGACACGGCTTCAACCCACTATACTCAATTCTTTTATCCCAATGGGGTTATGTCGAGTGAGGGCGAACTAATCAACGGAAAACCAGAAGGATATTGGAAAACTTACTATGAATCAGGCGTTCTCAAAACAGAGGGAAATAGGCAAAATGGCTTGCTCCAGAATGAGTGGAAATTTTACCGTGAGAACGGAGAATTGGAACGCATCCTTTCCTACGAAAAAGATCTGCGAGAAGGATCAGAATTGATTTTTTCGGAAGATGGAAATATGATTGCTGAGATTCCCTGGGTAGCAGATCAGAAAGAGGGCGAAGCGAAGTATTTCTACGAATCAGGTGAGCTTTACAGGAAATTACCTTTCGTTGCGAACAAGGAAGAGGGAAGAGGATATGAATTTGCCAAAGACGGAAGAATTATTACCTACTTGAATTACAATTCGGGGTTCATTCGAAGCATTGAAAAGCTCAATAGGTATAATAAAGCAGGGAAAAAGACGGGATATTGGGTTGAATTTTATCCGAATGGAAAGGTTAAAATGGAAGGCTATTTCACCAATGGGGTGCGAAATGGAATCTTCAAATTCTACGACAAACGAGACAACCTAGATCGAATAGAAAAGTACCTCGGGGGTGAGCTGGTTACTGATGCAGACGAGACCGTAATGCTTGATATTCGGAAAGAATATTACCCAGATGGACGGTTAAAACTGGTGGGTAGTTACCGCGATGGATCCAAGCAAGGCGTGTTTCGAGAATATGGAGAGAATGGTGAAATAACAATGTCTTATCTCTACGATGGAAATGTCAAATTAGGCGAAGGAATTGTAGACGCTGAAGGAAGGGAACAAGGTCCATGGAAACTGTTTTATCCAACTGGAGAATTGAAAGCAGAGGGTGAATATGTTGACGGTAAACGTGAAGGACCGTGGGTATTTTTCTTCGCCTCAGGCAAAAAAGAACAAAAAGGCAGTTACCGCGATGGTTTAGCCAGTGGAAATTGGATTTGGTACTACGAAACAGGTGAAATTGAACGTGAGGAAGGCTACCGGAAAGGAAAGGAAGATGGTCTGTCTACAGAATACGATAGAGAAGGAAATGTGCTTGAGAAAGGCGAATACATAGACGGATTGAAAAACGGTCCGTGGTTGTACCATGTCAATGACCACAAAGAAGAGGTAGAATTTATTGATGGAGAACCAACAGGCGATTGGCTGTTTACGCATGAAAATGGAAACAAACTGTTCAAAGGCTCTTACTTAAGTGGAATTCCTGTTGGTAAGCACAAATATTGGTACGCTAACGGAAACACAAAGAAAGAAGGGAAGTACGAAGGTGGTGTGAAAGATGGTGATTGGAAGTACTACAAAGAAGATGGTACTCCATTGATGGTCATCAAATTTAAGAATGGAGTGAAGATAAAAATCGATGGAGCGAAATTGCCTCAGAACTTTGAAGAGTAACCACCAAATTGGATGAAAAAGGAAATAAAATCGTGGGTTGAAAATAGTTCTGAGGCCATTGTAATATTTGACATTCAAGAACGAAAACCTGCGTCCGTTAATCGGTCTGCGGAGTGGTTTTTACACGTACTATTTGGTCTTTCTAACTCTCATTGTGTTTCGAATTTTCCGGAAGAAATAGCTGATTTCGCTTTCAAGTCATACAAGCGCATTCATGAAAAGCCCTTCCAAAAAACGAAGTTTAAGAACGGATTAGAAGTCAGCGTCTCTTCCTTTTTTAATGAACCAAATTGTTGTCTTCTCACCATGCGCATGGCAGGTCTTACTTTTCCAGGTAGACAAGCTTTGATGGTTTTTGAAAACAACGTTGCCGGAATATATGAGACCAATATTGAAGGACAATTACTGGCGTTCAACAAAGCCTTCAGTGATATTTTAGGATATGAAACTAAAGAATTAATTGGGAAAGAAGGAAGCGAGTTGTACGTGCACGAAGGAGATCGAAAAGACTTCCTGAAAGCGCTTATCAGAGAGAAAAAACTCATCAATTGGGAAATGCGCTACCAACGGAAAGATGAATCTGTTGCTTGGTGCATGGAAAATGCATTTGTGCTTGAACAGAATGGGAAACAAAGTATTGTTGGAACCATTGTAGATATTACCGAACAAAAGCAGAACAAAGACCGATTCGAATCACTCTTTTACTCTTCACCAGATGCACTTCTTCTTGTTGTAAATGGATCAACCGGAAGGGTCAATAGAAGGTGTCAGGAAATCTTTGGGTACAACGAAGATGAGCTATTCGAAATGAATGTTTTCGACCCAAAAAACGGAATTTTCAAACTCTCAAGCAGTGAAAATGAGGTCTTTCAGCATAAGTTGGAACGACTGAAAAACGGCGAAACGTGCAAGTTGAGAGCCCTGTCTCGGAGGAAAGACAAATCGCTCTTTTACAGCGAAGTCACCATCACCAATTCTTCTTTGGGAAGTCAAGAAGTCATACAGGTTATTGTGCGTGATGTATCTGAAAGGGTGCTGTATGAAGAATCTCTAAAAGAAAGCGAGTCCAGATTTAAACTACTTTCTGATGTGGCTATTGAAGGCATTGTTTTCTTGGTAGACCGACAAATTCGCGATTGCAATAAACAGTTTGTTCGCTTGTTTGGCTTCAAGAATTCAGAAGAGATGTTAGGACGAAACATTGAGGAGTTTATGTCTGAAATTGACATCAAACGCATGGAAGTTTTAGTCTCAAACAAGAGTGAAGAACGAAAAGAAATATGGTCTAAAAATAAAGATGGACAGGTACTCATTTTGGAAGCTAGAGGAAGCAGAATTGAGTATCAACAAATGGAAATGAACGTCTATCTTTTTTATGATGTTACCTCTAGAAAACGAACTGAACAAGAGCTTGAACAAAGTACAGAACGATTTAAATCACTTGTTGAAAATTCGCCCAATGGTATTTTCATTCTGATTGATGGACGCATTCAATATGTCAATCAAAGTGGGCTTCAATTGCTCAAATTTCAAGACGAAGATGATGTGTTTGATGAAGAATTCACATCGTACTTCCCAGAAGAACTACAAGGAAAAATACAGGAAGACCTAGACGTAGTAAGAGAGGGTGAAGAAGTGGAGTACCGTGAATACAAAATCATTGACAGCTCTGGTAATCAAGTTGAAGTTGGATTCAAACCAACTTTAACTGTTTATGACAACCGCCCATCTGTTCAGGTAACATTGAACAACCTCAGCATGCGCATGAAACTCATGCAAGAAACTATGCGTGCGCAGATTGCAGAAGAAATAAACATAGTCTTAAAACGCGAAATCGAAGAGCATAAGCTTACACAAATCAAGCTTCGCGAAGCAGAGAATTTTAGAAGGAACATCATCCAAAGTTCCATTGATATGATCATTGCAGTAGACAAACAGCAGTTGATCACAGAATTCAATCCGGCTGCGCAAGAACAATTCGGATATGCTTTTGAAGAGGTCGTTGGGAAGCCACTGCGCATACTGTACAAATCAGAAAGGGAATACAAAAAAATTGAATCTCGGATTAAGAAAGACCTTTCGTTCACTGGAGAAATAGAGAACATCACCAAGAACAAAAAGACGTTCACAAGCCTACTTTCGGCAAGCGTTATTCGAAATGAAGAAGACATAGTGGTAGGTTCCATGGGTGTTTCCAGAGATATTACAGAATTGAAAAAAGCGGAACACGAGCTCAGGGAAAGTGAGGAGCGCTACCGTGATTTGTTTGAAAACGCTTCAGATTTCATTTTTTCTGTGAACACTTCCGGAAATTTCAAATATGCCAACAAGGCATTTCTAAAAACACTTGGATACACCAAATCAGACCTGGTTTCACTTAGCTTGTCTGATGTGATTAACTCACCAGACATAGCCATTGGACAACCACTTGATTCCTTCGCTGGTAAGGCTATGGAGCTTGAGTTTAAATCTAAAGACGGAAAGATTATTAATGTTTATGGAGACAGTAGTGTAAAAGAACGAAATGGAAAACCAGATGGTATTCGTGCGATTTACAGAGATATCACAGACTTGAGGGAACACGAAAGAACTGCGCTCGAACAAGGTGCCAAGCTGGAGTCTATTTTCAATTCTACGGAAAACATGATGATGTGGACCATGAGTTTGCAAGGACAAATGACCTCCGCGAACAACAACTTTAGACGTTGGGTATCAGTTGATTTGGATGACAAAATTGAAGAGGGAGACCCCGTACTGTGCTTGCTTGAAAAGAACCTCAATAGAGATGCGTATCAGCAACAGCTTAAAGACTTTGAGAAAGCATTTGACGGCACTGTGACACAGTTTGAACTCCCGCTTAAGCTCACAGACGACACAGAGTTTTGGCTCCAAGTGTTTGTGAATCCGGTCAACATCAAAGGAGAGTTGAACGAAGTGAGCTGTTTGGCTTACGACATTACAGATCGAAAGGAAATTGATCGACGTATTTTGGATTCGTTGAAAGAAAAAGAAGTGCTACTGCAGGAGGTGCATCACCGCGTGAAAAACAACCTCCAGGTGATTTCCAGCATCTTGAACCTACAGTCTTCGTTCGTAGACGATGAAAAAACATTGGCCATTCTGGATGAAAGTCAAAGCAGGATCAAGACCATGAGCTACATCCATGAAACGCTCTATCAAACTTCTGATTTCTCATCCATTGAGTTTACAGAATATATTTCCACTTTGACCAGTAGTTTGATTCAGTCTTATGGGTCGAAAGAGTGCATTGTACGGTTGAAAACTGACTTTGATGAAATATACTTAAAGCTAGACCAGGCAATTCCTTGTGGGTTGATCATCAATGAATTGGTGAGCAACGCCATGAAGTATGCATACGTAGGACGAAAAAAAGGCGAGTTGAGACTGATTATCAAAGAGGTAGACGGAAAAATCCACCTCGAAGTGTCTGATAACGGTGTTGGAATGCCGAAAGATTACAATCCTCAAGAGTCCGATTCGTTAGGGATCTACTTGGTTCATGCCCTTGTTGAGCAGCTTGACGCCACCATGGAAATTAGAAACGAAAAGGGCACGAGGTTTTTACTTACTTTTGACAAGCAATAACCCACTCTTTTCCCATGCCAGTTAATATCCTTGTTACCGAAGACGAAAGTATTGTTCGCAAAGACATCGAACGAAGCCTCAAGAAATTGGGCTACAATGTTGTTGGGTCAGCTGATACAGGCGAAAAAGCCATTGAGCTTGCCCTGAAGTTGAAACCAGATGTTGCGTTAATGGACATTATGTTGAAAGGAACAATGACTGGAATTGAGGCTGCAGAGGCAATCAAAAGTCAAATTGACATTCCAATTATTTTCTTGACGGCCTACGCAGATGAAAGCACGCTTGCAAAAGCAAAGGTGACAGAGCCACACGGGTACATTTTAAAACCCTTCAAAGAAATTGACATTCACACGTCGATTGAAATGGCCATTCACAAACACAAGAAAGAAAAAGAGCTCAAGGTTGAAGCAGATTTGCTTCGTGCCATGGCAGAGCACAAAGATGACGCTGAGTATCTTTTTGTGAAGCACAATTCTGCCCTTGTGAAAGTAAAGGTGGAAAATGTGCTGTTTATTGAAGCATTGAAAGACTATGTAGTCATTCATACCGTTGATGAGAAGTACACCATTCACTCAACCATGAAAGAAATTGAACGCAAGCTTCCTCAGCGCTTTTTCCTTCGCGTTCACCGCTCTTTTATTGTGAATATGGATAAGATTTTGGCCATTGCTTCCAATGGATTGGTCATTGAGGGTGGTGAAAAAGAGCTTCCTATTGGTGGATCATACAAAGACCAACTTGGCAAACGCATTAACCTTCTGTAATCGCATCGGAATGTACGTTTCTTCAATCCGTAAAGGGTTAGTGACGCGTCGTCTACTCTTCTTTTTAGTGCCCTTAGGAATACTCTTTGCGCAGGTCGCACATGGCCAATCAACACTATTTATTGATGTTTCTCCTGTATTCGGACACCAACAAAACATCTATGGTGCTGCCAATGACATTCAGTTCTTCGGTCCAGATTCTCTAGAATCAGACACCCTTTTCGTCAATGATTCCTTCCATGAAGAGCACTTGAAATTCAATTTTGTGTTCGAAAATGACCAGCATAAAGTAAATTGGGAAAACAGCGCCATGTTGCGCACGTATCGGACTATAAAGGCAGCAAACACCCGTAATTTCAGCAGTGAACTGCGCTACAACTACCAATCGAAAGAGCGTTTTGTGGCTGGTGCTCAAGTGAGGTTGGGAAGTTATGACGAAGTAGATCTAGATTTAATCACTACAGATTTGCTTATTCCCCAAAGCCAAACAGCCCTTTTTCTTTCGTTCACTGTCGGAATGAAAGGAGAGCGAAACAAGGTGATTTTCACACCAAACCTTCACCGTCAACGCTTTGATTATTGCCTGAGCTGCGCCTATGAAGAAAGCCTACCTAGCTTAAGCAGCAACGCTTGGAATGTGCTATTATCAGACACATTACTCGTGGGAAGAGGAGTGAATCAACAACAGTTTGGATTCGGTATTTCTTGGGGAAAAAGAGCATTCCTTGATTGGGAAAATACGGCTTTGTTGAATCCACAATTTCCTGAGTCAAGCAGCTCTCAGTTTCTTGCTTACAATCCTGACGAGAACTACAACCCTCACCAATGGAGCTTTTTGACGGTTTCAGCAGATTACACGTTCCCCATCAACGCCGTTTCTAAATTGGTTCCTTTTCTCAGTTACGAGCAACGCACAGATCTAGGAAACAGTGATTTCAGCAGAAACGACCTAAGCGCAGGAATGACCCTTCAGCTGCGTTTGGAAAAACTCCGTGTAGAAGCGCGCGGACTGTTTTCGAACCAGACATTTACAGATCGTCTGACGGGAGTTTCTGGGGAAGAAGGAAGAGAAAGTCTGAGCTATACCCTGATTTCTGCTCAGTTAGCGGCTTCGTATAAAATTGCAGGATCACTGTACGCGAATGTTGGAGGAATGTACAGTTCAAGGGAGTCCAATGAGCTTAGAACCACAACGGCAGCGCGCAGATCATACGAACGATGGGGAGTGTTTGGCGGATTGCGATTCCTGCTAGAGACGGAGCGTTCAGGAAAAAAGTAGACACAAAAAAAGTCCCGAGTAGTACTCGAGACTTTCTTGCTCCCCCGGTTGGACTTGAACCAACGACCCTCTGATTAACAGTCAGATGCTCTAACCAGCTGAGCTACAGGGGAATGTTTTTTCCGTTTTCCTCAAACGGGGTGCAATATTACGTTAATCTTCGATTCAAAACAATATCTTTGCGGAAATTTTTATCATGAGTTTGATCGCAGTAGGAACAGTTGCCTTTGACGCAATTGAAACACCATTCGGAAAAACAGACAAAGTTGTAGGTGGTGCTGCAACATATATAACGTTGGCAGCCAATTACTTCGTTAAGAAGTCGAACCTTATTTCTGTCATTGGAGATGACTTCCCAACCGCCTTTTTGGCCGACATGGAGCAGCGAGGAATTGCACAAGAAGGCTTGCAAATTAAAGCAGGAGAAAAGTCGTTTTTCTGGTCTGGCAAGTATCATTACGACCTAAATTCACGTGACACCTTGGTCACAGAGCTAAATGTTTTGGCTGATTTTAAGCCTGTGGTTCCAGAAAGCTACCAAGGATGTGAATACCTAATGTTGGGCAACTTGGACCCGAACGTCCAGCTTTCAGTTATTGATCAATTGAAAGAACGTCCGAAATTGGTGGTACTCGATACCATGAACTTCTGGATGGACATTGCCCTTGACCCATTGAAAGAGGTGATTGCAAAAATTGACGTGCTTACCATCAATGATGAGGAAGCAAGACAGCTTACAGGAGAATACTCTTTGGTGAAGGCTGCTCAGAAGATTTTAGAGATGGGGCCATCACACTTGATTATCAAAAAAGGAGAGCACGGAGCATTGTTGTTCGACAAAGAGCAGGTGTTCTTCGCGCCAGCACTTCCTTTGGAAGATGTTGTAGATCCAACAGGTGCTGGAGATACATTCGCTGGAGGATTCATAGGTTACCTTGCTCACACCAAAGACCTCAGCTTTGAGAACATGAAGCGCGCAGTGATCATTGGCTCAGCCATGGCGTCATTTACGTGTGAAGCATTTGGACCAGAGCGTTTACTGGAGCTAACAACAGACGAAATCGACGTGCGAATTCAGAAGTTCGTTGACCTCGTTGATTTCGACATTCTGTTTGTAGAGTAATCTACTCTTCGAAAACCAGGTATTGAAGGGGGTCAACAGGTGACCCTCTTACCCACAATTCAAAGTGAAGGTGTGGTCCGTCTGAGTGGTCACCAGTATTTCCAATCACGGCAATGGACTCACCAGCTTTGACGGTTTCGCCTACCTCTTTGTAAAGCGCAGAATTGTGCTTGTAGACAGAGATGAGGTTGTTTTCATGCTGAATGGCGATGACGTTTCCGCCGTCAGAGGTGAAACTGGCCAGTACCACAGAACCGGGGAGAACAGCTTTGACCACTGAGCTTTCTGGTGCTACAAGGTCAAGGCCATAATGTTGAATGTCTGGGTCGAATAAAGAGCTAATGGTGCCATCAACGGGTTTGAATAGAAATCCGCTTACGGGCAACCCTGTTGTGTTTTCAGTGGCATCAACACGTAGCGCGAATCGGTCTTCTTTTTCGACCTGCGCTCGCAAGACAGAGTCACTTTCTGATAAGGAGAAGCTCAAATCGCTCGGGGGCAAATCTTGACCCAATTCACCACTAAGGCTGTCCAAAGGAATGTCGCCGCTAAAAATTCGCCGCAAATTTTCGAGGTAATTGCTTTGTGTGAGCAGTTTAGCTTGCAACGAGTCAACAGATTGTCGGGCTTCTTTCGCGTCAGCTTTCAATTGATCATCAGCATATCCAGGCACAATGTATTCGCGCAGCGGGGTCAATGCCGTGATGGAATAGGTAATTCCACCAATGACGATGAAGATGCCAAGGAGCAAAAGAATAACGTTCATGGGAGTTAGTAGCAAAGAGAACTGCTCTTCGTAACTTGCTTCGCGAAGCAGGGAAAGACGGTATTTGTTCTTTAACCTTCGGAATAATTTTTTCTTCTTTTTTGCCACCTTTTCTAAGTTCTGTTATGCGAAATACGGGAAAGGCTGAAGAAAAACAGAAAAATTAAAATATTTTTGCGTGTTTTCTGTTAGACAAAGACTGAAAACCAAACTGGTCTCGATTTGAATTATTCCCGTTTTACACGTTTGATTTTGTTCATGCTGATCGTTTTTGCTTCGTGCACAACGAAGAAAGATGGTTTCGTGTACCGTGTGTTTCACAACACCACTGCGCGCTACAACGGCTATTTCTATGCCAAGGAGGCCATGCGGGAGGCAGACATGCAGCTGGCAGAGCAACAGAAGGACGATTACGACGAGATCCTTCCAATCTTCATCATGGGTACCGAGGAGACCGCTCAAGGAATCTTCCCCCAAATGGAACGAGCCATTGAAAAAAGCTCGTTGGTGATAGAACGTCACAAAATGAATCCTCAAGGCAAGAGCAAGAAAAAGAACAAGCGGCCTGAGATGAATAAGTGGATTGACGACAACTACCTTCTCATAGGCCAGGCGTATTTTTACAAGCAGAATTATTTCAAAGCGGAAGAAATGTTCCTCTTTGTGAGCAGAAAATACAAAGAGCCTGAAATGCAGGCTTTGGCAAATGCGTGGCTCACACGCTGCCATGTTCAGAGAGAAGCTTGGACCGCTGCCAAGAACACCATTTTAAAAGCAGAGCAGATAAACAATGTAGAGCCCGAAGTGAAAGCAGAGGTTTTGCTTGTGTATGCTGATTATTTCATTCAACAAGAGATGTACAAAGAGGCGGCCGATGCGCTGAAAGATGCTTTGAAGTACATTGAGAAAAAGAAAGATCGCGCCCGTCCAACCTATATTCTAGCACAACTTATGCAGAAGATGAACAAGTCTTCTGACGCCATTACCTACTACGAAACTGTGCTCAAACTCAAGCCAAGCTTCGAAATGGAGTTCTACGCGAAGATTAGTCAGGCACTTGCTTTTGAGCGTAGAAAGGGTAATTCTGGACAAATCAAGGAGACACTCTTCAAAATGCTCAAGGACGAAAAGAACGAAGAGTACCGCGACCAAATTTATTATGCGCTTGCGGAAATTGAACTGGAAGAGCAGAAAAGAAACCTAGGAATAGATTACCTAGAGCAATCATTGAGGGCGAATAAAGACAATCAACGTCAGAAAATGAAGAGTTTTCTTCGTCTGGCAGATTTGTACTTAGAAGACAAAGATTACCAGCTTGCCCAAGCATACTATGACAGCACGTTCAAGAACATTCAAGAAGACCACGATCGTTACCTCGATGTGAAAAACAAGGCTGAGAGCTTGACAGAGCTGGTGACCTATTTGAATGTCATTGAATCCCAAGACAGTATTAGTCAGCTTTGTTCTTTAGACGAAGAAGAGCTCATTCGTAAGATGAAGAAAATTCGTCGACAAATGGTGGAAGAGCGCGAACAAGAGATTGCAGCAGCGGAAGCCGCTCTAGCCGCCGCCAACCAGGGAGGAGGTGACGATGGCGCGTCGGCCTCATTTTGGCCTTACAACGCTGCGCTGAAGCAAAGAGGGCAACAGGCCTTTTTAAATGTGTGGGGAAACAGAGAGCTCGAAGACAACTGGCGAAGAAGTAATAAGCTTCAGCAGTCTTTTGGGGATGGCGAAGAACAAGAAGAGCAGATTGCTGAAGAGAAACCGAAGGAAAAAGAAGAGCAGCGAGATGAAATACCCTCTGTTGAAGATATGATTGCTTCGTTGCCCTGTTCTGATGCAGACAGAGCGCAAGGAGACACAGACATTGCAGACGCGTATTACAACTCAGGTGTGATTTACCGCGAAAAACTGGAGGATCTTGACAATGCCATTGAGCAGTGGGAGGTGTTGGTTACACGATTTGAAGAGAGTGATTTCCACCCTACAGCCTACTATTTGCTTCACAGAACCTACTTGTACAGAGAAAACACAGAGAATTATTCCAATCCGTTCTGTGGAACCTGTAACAGTCAACATTGGGCAGACTTAATTCTGGAGAAATACCCAGGGTCAGAATGGTCACAATTGGTTGAGAACCCTGACTACCAAGATTATGCCGAGCTGAAAAAGGCAGAAGAGCGCGAAGCCTATGCCGCCTTGCTTTCTCAGTACTATTCAAGAAGCTACAGAGAAGTAGTTGCTCACTCTGACTCAGTGATTCGAACAGAACCAGAGAATTCAGTGTTGTGCAAGTACAAAGTGCTTCGAGCGCAGGCAGTGGGTTATTTGGACGGACAGGCAGGAATTCGAACCACCTACTTAGAGGCCCTTGAAAGTGTGAAAACAGAGTGTCCTGACACTGAAGAAGCGGCCTTTGCAGCAGACCTTCTGATGAAGCTGAAAGGCGGAAATACGGTTCGTGGGGAGAAAGATCCTAAAGAAGAAAAGGAAGATACGCCGGTTGATAGTCCGTACGCTTTCGATGAAAGCTCTCGCCATTACTTCATGCTCATTTTACCTATAGGTGAAGGTGATGTGAACAAGATCAAAGGCACATTGTCTGATTTTACTTCAACTAACTTTGCTACGAACGGACTTAGAGTTTCTTCAAGTTTGATTGACAGAGACAACCAGCTGGTCTTGGTGAAGACCTTCAACCGAATTACCGACGCAAAGAGCTACATAAGTGCATTTAACAATAATGAGGACGTAAAAGAGCTTCGCGAAGCAGGTTATAAAGTATCTTTAATTTCTAAGGAAAACTATGTAACACTCTTCAAGACGAAGGAGATCGAGAGCTATCAGCAGTTCTACGAAGCCAATTACGTCGACTAACCACCATGAAAAGAAACAAGCGAATGGCGCGCGCAACAGAGAACCCGTTGGAAAATGGAATAAACCGCATTGTAGAAGGAACCCGGTTTAAGGGTGAAATCTCTTGCGAGAGTAACATTCGAATTGACGGTGCCTTTGAAGGAGACCTTTCAACCAAAGGCAGACTTGTTGTTGGTCCACAGGGAAGTTTGAAAGGAACTGTAGTGTGTCAAAACTGCGAGGTGGAAGGCGCATTGGAAGGCAAAGTTTCAGTTGATGAATTGCTTTCGCTCAAGTCAACAGCATCAGTAGACGGTGAAGTTCACTACGGAAAGTTGAGCATTGAGCCTGGGGCAGCGCTCACAGGAACGTGTTTCATGGGCGGTAACAACAAAGATCACAAAGGTGACGGATTCAAAGCAGGACAAAAGTCCGAAGAGAAACCAGCCTAATGCTTTTCTAAAGTATTCGAACGTTGGTTTTGTGATGGCCGCTGCCATTGGCGTCTTTTTGTTCGGCGGAATGAAACTGGATGCGTACTTAGAAAATGAAAAACCGCTCTGGACCATTGTTGGAGCATTGATCGGGGTGTTCGCCGCGATGTATTACGTTATTAAGGATTTCTCTAAAAAATGAACAAGCGTCCCTTTCTAATTGCCAATTTTTCAGCACTTGCATTCTTGTTGGTGATCTACCTTATATATGTCTATGTCTTCAACAATGCATATGACTGGGTTATTCCGGTGGTGTTACTGGGCTATAGCTTCTTGAACATTGTTCTCTACAATATGTTAATCAGCGCCAATACCAAAAGCCCATCACGATTCATCACGGCCTTCACGGGGGTCGTTGGAATCAAACTCATGTCGGCCTTGGTCTTCTTACTCATCTACATGCTCACCACAGAGTCAGATCCAATTCCTGTTGTCGCCGCAGTATTTTTGGCCTATGTAACGTATACAATTGTCTTGATTCGAACAGTATTGGCTGCCATTCGTCCGAAATAAGAAGAAAGTTCCATTTGGACGAAAATTTTTCTTTGACAGAACATACTATCAACATTATTTAACTACTTTTGCACCGTTTTTTAAGGGTTGCAAAACCAGTGATAATGGATTTTCGAAAGATTGCTTTGCATGTATTTACTGTAGTTCTAGCTACAGCGCTGTTCCTTCCTTTTGCTGCTTCGGCATCAGACCAGGGGCACGAAGAGCACGCTCATGGCGAAAAAGAGCCATTTAAGGCGGGAGAATACATCATACATCACATTTCAGACGCACACAGCATTCACCTTTGGGGAGACGAAGCAGACGGCGTTCATCCAGTAAGCATTCCCTTGCCAGTTATTCTTTGGACAGACAACGGGTTGACCATCTTTTCTTCTGGTCAATTTCACCATGACGACGAGGGAACACATGTAGTTGAGGCAAACGGACAACGTTTTGTGAACTACCACGAAAAGATTTTATATGCTACCGACACGCCAGACGAGCACGGAGTATACGCTAACATTGATCACGCAACGCACAAGCCAGCGGGGGACGTACCTTTTGATATAAGCATCACAAAATCAGTCTTCGGAATGCTAATGATTATTTTCATCATGATCATTGTTTTTAGAGCTGTAGCGAAAGGATACAAGAAGAATGAGGGCAAGGCACCAACAGGCATTCAGAATGCATTGGAGCCACTAATCCTGTTCATTCGTGACGAGGTGGCTATTCCATCTTTAGGAGCGAAAAAGGCCGACAAGTTTTTACCCTTCCTTTTAACAGTGTTCTTTTTTATTTGGTTGTGTAACATCTTAGGTCTAGTTCCATTTTTGGGTGGATTCAACATCACAGGGACACTCGGTGTAACGATGGTGCTTGCAGCCTTTGTGTTCATCATTACTACAATCAATGCGAATAAGCATTATTGGATGCACATTCTATGGCCTCCCGGAGTGCCATTGCCGATTAAGTTTATTTTGATCCCTATTGAGTTAGTTGGTATTCTTTTGAAGCCACTTGTACTCATGATTCGTTTGACTGCGAACATCAGTGCAGGACACATTGTGATCTTGGCATTTGTGAGCTTGGTGATCATGTTTGGTCAGCAGAGCACAGGACTCGGAATGGGAATTGGCGTGGGGGCAGTGGCCTTCATGGTATTTATGTTCTTCCTTGAGCTATTGGTAGCTTTCCTTCAAGCGTATGTATTTACGTTGTTGGCGGCCCTTTATTTCGGGGATGCAACTCAAGACGCACATCATTAAATCAAACCATAAATTTTAACAAAATGGAATTGCTCACTATCCTTCTTAACGACTTCCTTGGACAAGGTCTTGCAGGTATCGGTGCTGGCGCAGCTGTAATTGGCGCAGGAATTGGTATTGGCCGCATTGGTGGTTCAGCTCTAGAAGC
>CAYGUR010000003.1:0-37481 GCA_964353035.1 uncultured Comamonadaceae bacterium
CTAGAGGCACATCATCGTCTTCAATGGTCACAACCACTTCTTGGGCGCCATCTGTATTTCCGCCAACTAGCGTTGAGATGGTCATGATGACCGTTTCATTTCCTTCTTCAATATCGTCTTGTGTAGCCGTTATGTTCAAACTAGAACTAAGCGCTCCAGCAGGAATCACAATGGTCGATGAGCTTTCTACGTAGTCATCTGAACCTGCTGTTCCTGAAAAGGCAATTCCAACTGTCACTTCTGTACTTGTAGAAGCGGCAAGGGTAGCTGTGATGGTAGCTACACCGCTGTTTTCTGTAATGTTAATTGCATCACTTGAGAGTGTGACCAACGGCCCGTCTCCACCACCTAGACCTTCAACATCTTCTGTTTTACAGGCGTAGAGGAGTGTAGAGAACATAAAGACTGTAAGAACCCTGTTCAACATTGAGTTTGGAATTACGTTAGAAATAAAGAAGAATGTGGCTCGCTATTCAGTTTGAACAGGAGCATCAATTAATTTTTAATGAAGCGTTCGCGCACAAGTGTGCCGTTCGCGCTTGCTCTGATGAAGTAATATCCAGGCTTCAAATCGCTTACGTTCAAGGTAGACTGATTTCCTTGAAAAGTACGCACCATTTTTCCGTCCAGCGCTAAAATCTCAATCCAATCGAATGTCAATGGCGTCGAAAAAGAAATGAGATCAGAGGTTGGATTTGGATAGATGATCAAGCTCGCCTCTGCCAATTCAGTGATTGAATTGTCTTGGTTAGACAAGGTGATTTCAGCTTCGCCTGTAATGCCAGAATTGTCGTTTGCAGTTGCAACAACCGTTACAACGCCATTGGTCAGCGCTTCTAACAATCCGTTTGCATCAATCGTTGCTGAACCAGTTCCATTCACCACAGACCACGTTACGGTTTGAACAGCCGCATCCATAGGCATAACAGTAGCTTCCATTTGCAGCTCTCCGCCAGCAGTGTTTATTGCTGAAACACCTCCAGCACCTTGCACCTCAATGGAAGTGACAAGCACGCCTGTTTGTTCAGAAATCGTAATAACAGCAGACCCAGTCGCACCCCAACCGTCATTGGCAGTTGCAACAACCGTTACATCGCCATTCGCGGCAGCTGTTAATAGACCATTTGCATCAATTGTAGCTGCTCCGGTTCCGTTTTCAACAGACCACGTGACCGATTGATCTCCAGCAAATTCAGGCAGTACGGTAGCCATCATTTGCAGTGTTCCTTGGTTGGTAGAGATTTCATCTACCCCTCCTTCGCCCATAACAGAAATCGTTTCAACGGCAAAAGCGGTATTAAAAGGCATGCCGTCAATCATGGTTCCTGGCGAAAAAAGCAAAGGTGTATTGTCGTTGTGCTGCTCAAACTCACCTGTCACATCAGGGTTCCGCGTGTAAGATTCATTCGGGTTGTCTGACAAGGCATCAGAATCAAAGGTCAGTTCCCATTCTCCGTCGAGATTTTTAATGCCAATCACTTCTCCACTGTTGTTGAAGTTGAGGTGCGAAGGCGTTTCGTCTGCAGATAAAACAATGGCTCCTCCGAACTCGCCCACCAGCGGACTGCTACCGAAAATCACAAGCACCCCTTGAGGTGGAATGAAGGTTCCATCTGGAATAACAAATCTCAGTGTTCCGTCTACAATGTCATCCCAAATTTCATACCCACTGGCATCGAAATTCGTCGATGAAGAATTGTAGAGTTCTATGAATGAATCTTCTTCCTGATCATAAACGCCATCCCCATTGGCGTCTCCCATTAGTCCACTATTCGACGGGTCATACAGCACTTCATTGATGATGAGCTGACTGTAAGTCAACGAAGAGGTTAAAAGCAAGGCGAAGACGAGGTAAAGTGTTTTCATGGTATCGTACTTTTCGAAGTTTGTTTTTCATTTTGGCAGACCAACTGCGCAAGTTACTTACCAAAGGAGCTTGTTTTTTGCCTAGCTTTAGCATACCAATTGGTTCTTTTTAGACATACCAAAAAACATGTTACTAGCACGTATTGTAGAGAAGTTCGAAGGCAGAAAGCCAAATAGGAAGCAGCGACTTTACATGCAGTTATACAGTGTGTTGCAAAAGGGGATTGCGAACAAAGACCTCCCTGCTGGCATGCATTTGCCTCCCACGCGAAAGCTAGCTGAAGCGCTACAGATCTCAAGAAGCACGGTGAATAAGAGCTATGAACTCTTGAGCCTTGAAGGATACATTTCTTCCAAAGCGGGATCAGGGTACCTTATTCTAGATTTTTTGGTGGGGTCGAAAGTGAAGGCCTTGAAGACGAAGCACAACAGCTATCCGGCATTGTCAGAAATTGGGGAATCTTTTCTTCGGAACATCAATTTGATCAATCCAACAGACGACAAGAGCGTAGCGTTTCGTCCTGGATTGCCTCCTCTAGACATTTTTCCTGTCAATCAGTGGAAGAATTTAAGTAACCTCTATTGGCGACATATTAAGGCGTCTTCACTATCGTATTATCCGTCTTCTGGAATTGAACCCTTGAAGAAAAGCCTTGCCAACTACCTCAATTTGGTGCGAAATATCAAGTGTGACCACAGACAAATCATCATTGTATCTGGTTCGCTACAGTCGCTCTACCTAATAGGAAAGGTTCTAGTGAATTCTGGAGACACCATTCTTATGGAGAACCCCACCTTTCCCAACGTCCACACTATTTTCAAGAGCATGAACGCACATATTGAAGCCTTGACATTGGATGATGAAGGTGTACTTGTAGAAGAGCTTGATCAGCGGAATCTATCTGCTCCCAAATTGGTCCATGTCACCCCCACAAATCACTATCCTTCCTGCATCAGGATGAGCCTTGAGCGCAGGCAAGAATTGCTTGCTTGGGCAAGTGCAAACAAGTGCTTTATTTTAGAGAACGACTATGAACATGAGGTAAGCAATAGCAGAAATGAAATACCAAGTCTTTTTACGCTGGACCAAGAAGACCGAACGATTTACATGGGCACCTTTAACAGGTTACTTCATCCTTCTATCAGGTTAGGGTACATGGTTGTGCCTACGTATCTGCTCGATGCGGTTCAGGCGCTTCAAAAGCTTTCTCACAGGTTCATCTCGCCTTCAATCCAAATATTGATGAGCCAGTTCATAGAGAAAAAACACCTTTTGAACCACATGAAAAACCTTAAATCGGTGGCACTTGTGCGAAAAAAAGAGTTCATTCAAGCGTTCAATGAAGCATTTGAAGGAAGACTAGTGATTGAAGATTTCCAAACAGAGAGTTTACACCTCATGGCGCTCTTGAACAGTGCCGAAGAAGAGACTACGTTCATAAAATTGCTTCAGGCCAACAACATTGTTGTGCACCCATACAGCAAGTGCTTCATCAATGGGAAACCTCAGTATGGCATCATCATGGGCTACTCTTCCCTTCGCGGACCCTCTATGAAACGAAGGGTCTTTAAAATGGGACAACTTTACAAAGAGCATTTTTAGGGTCGCAATTGGTATGCGAATAAAATTGGGACTGGATTGTGTTTTGGGTCGAAGGGTGGGAATACTTTTACAGTAATACAAAACTGTATGAAACTGATTTCAGCATTTAGTGTCTTAATTGTATGCGTCCTAGCGAGTTCATGCGATAAAAACGACCAATTACAGCCCGTCGGTGAAGAGAATAACATCACAGGAACTGGCGCATTCACCTTCGTTGAGTATGCACCGTTTTCTACAAAACCAATAGAAGTTCATTACCATATTCCTGTAAACAGCACCACGGTTTCGCCCATATTGATGGTGTTTCATGGTAGCGATAGAAACGGAGCAACAGCCCGAGATGCGTTCATTTCGAAAGCAAACGAACAAGGATTTATTGTGATTGCTCCAACTTTCGCTGATGTCTATTTCGAAGGGGGTGATGGCTACAACCTTGCCAACATTTTTAGTGATGGAGACAATCCGAGTGAGGCCTCATTGAACCCTCAGGAAGAATGGACATTCTCAGTGATTGACCCGCTATTTGAATACGTAAAAGAGCTAACAGGAAATACCAGTAGCACTTACGATGTGTTCGGATTCTCAGCGGGTGCTCAAATTGCCCATAGAATGCTCATTTTTGATGCTAACGCGAAAGTAAATAGGATGGTAGCAGCTTCAGCAGGCTGGTATACTGTTCCTGATGATGGAATCATTTTCCCCTATGGGCTTGACCAAAGTCCGGCCGAAACGGCAGATTTAGCAGCGCTGTTTGCTTCGCAGCTGACAATTATTGTGGGAACAGCTGACAATGACCCGAATGCGCCAGGTCTTCGTCACAATGAATTTGCAGATGCACAAGGGCTAACTAGGTTTGACCGAGCACAACATTTTTACAATGAAGGTTTTTCAATTGCTTCAGACCAAGGACTTCCATTTGGTTGGCAGTATCAATCAGTTCCGAATGTGGGGCATGATCAAACTCCTCTGGCCTCTGTTGCAGCAGACTTACTGTATTAAGAACTGGACCAATTGCTTTTTTTTTGGCGAGAAAACTTTCGGAACAACCCAACAGCAATACTTCCCACCACCGCAAATCCGGCCATCAATAAAAACACATGTTGGTGTCCAACCAGCCCGGGAGAATCATCCAGTAATTTACCCATAAGAGGTCCCATGTACACATCTGGCAAATAGCCAATGACAGAAGCGATTCCCACGGCAGTTCCTGTAGCGCCAATCGGAATTCGTCCCTCTTCCATTACCGCAAAATATAGTCCACGCAAGGCGAAAACAGCCAATGCGGTTGATACAATAGCGAAGAATACAACCACAAACGTATCGGGAGTGATTCCTGCAAAGCTAAACCCCACTCCATCCGAAAAACCGAAAACCAATCCGCCCATCAACATCAATCCAAAACACCATTGTATCATTCGCGAAGCACTAAACCGATCAGCTAGCAGACCTGCAGCAACTGCTGAAACTGGACGAAGCCACAAACTCAAAGAGCCCACACCAGCGGCTTCTACCTCATTGTAACCTAGGGTGTCTTTGACCAAAAGGCTGAAATCATCAGTGACACGGTACCCTGAATAGGCACAAACAATGATGATGGCTTGTAACCACACAACGGGCTTCTTGACAACCTCAAGAATCTTAGACAGCGCCAGTTTTTCGCGCTCCTCAGCATTTATGTAATCCACTTTTCGCAACGCAAACAAAACAAGAAGACCAATGAGGAAAACGAGGAGGGTCATGACCAAAACAACTTCTTTGAAGGCCTTTTCTCGTTGTTGGATGTCCATAACGCCTTCAACTGAGAGCTCGCGCCCTAGCACTAAAACCAGACCAGAAGTCACAAGTGCGGCGAACAAGCCCCTTCCGCCATCCAGCATTCCAAATGCTAGTCCTTGTTTCGTCACTCCTCCAAGCACTCTTGTTGTGCGCATCAATGCTGCCCAGAACAAGAAGATGGTTGAAAATCCCCAAAACCCATAAATCCATTTGAGCACTGAAGGGTCTGGAAGCGTGTAAAGAACAATTCCGCCGAAAGCCGTTGAGAAGAGCGCTACAGACATCAGTTTGCTGGGAGCAAATTTGTCTGCTAAGGGACCACCAAAGAGGTAAGCGAAGATGGCCACGACTCCATAAACAGAATAAAACGTACCAAGTTCGAAGTTATCAATATCAAAAACTGCAAGCACTGTAGGCCTAAAAACACGGGGCAAAACAAAGGGCAGAAAAAAGATGGCTTCGCCGGCCATAATCAGCACTAAGATGGGCCAAAAGGGTGTCTTTTCTTTGGGTTGAAGAGTCAAGGAAGTCTTTGGATTTACGACGGCGAAAAGAGTTCAATCTAATCAAAGTTTTGGGAACCTCTTTTAAACAAATCACCCCTGAAAGAAGCCAATCTTCCAGGGGTGATTACCTGATACTGTATGTTGCTAACTTATATAGCCTCTTTTACCACGGCACTAGTGCCAGACCCACTGTAAATGGATACACTTCTGGTCCTTTGTTGTCTTCAAATAGCGGCGTCAATCCGTAATTGGCGAAGAGCGTAAGGTTTCCATATCCAATGCGCACGGCAGCGTCCAACGTAATAGGTGAAAAGTTGAAATCGTCTTTCACGCGGTCTTTGTGCTTAGAGTCGTCAATCTTGTATTCTTGTTTCGTAATAGACCCAATGCGAACGCCTCCAATAACACCTGCAGCGAGGTGGAATGACCTGTTAGGTTCAGAACTGGTATTGAATTCTAGCATTAAAGGAACCTTCACGTAGGTTGTTCTTAGTTTATTTTTGTCGAAGGTTAACAAACTATCAGGAACCGTTACAGCATAGGTACTGTCACTGTTTGACATGACAGACACATTGTTCTTTAATCCGTAGCTGTTATAGGTAATTCCAAGGCCTGTGATAATTCCCACATAGTCTTTTACGATGCGAATTTTTTGTTCGTAAATGTTGAAGCTCCATGAAAGAGATCTTGCTTCATCTATGTCTAACCAGTTAGCTCCTTCAGGAAGCGATGTTTCGTTGTTGCTATTCAACAACATATTCACTCCAAGGTCAATTCCTCCCCAGTGCGTGAGTTCAGACTTTAGCTCAGAGTCACTAGGAACTCCATCGAAATCATCATCTTCAGATTCATCGTCCTTATCTTCTACGATGGTAACGTTCAAATCACCAAGTTTTACACGGGTTGTATCTGACGGATTTGTCTTTGGTTGTTTTGGCTCTACATCTTCTTGTGCGAATGTCCCCATTGATAATGCAAGACAAACACTTAATATCATTAGCTTTTTCATATCAACATCAATTTGTGTTCAAAAGTGTGACGCACTCCCCCTCAAATTTGTTACAGCTTGCCGAATTATTTCTCGAATCAACCGAATTCTTAATGGTTTCCACCAATCAAAAGATGGTTCCAACTTAGTAATAGAGAAAAAGCACCTTTGTAACGGAGGTCGATGTTCTCTGGTTCTGCCCGGCTTCTATTACATCTTAACTAAAATTTACTGTCATGAAGATGAAAATTGACACGGTCATTGTTGATGATGACCCTGCAGCCAGAGAACTATTGTACAAGCAAATTGCCAATCACTATCCGCACATTACTGTAGTGGGAGAGGCCTCTAATGGTGCAGATGCTTACAAGCTCATTGACAAACTCAATCCTGATGTGGTGTTTCTGGACATGCACATGCCAGGCGGGTCCGGAATAGAATTGATTGATCGGTTTAAAAAGCCTGAGTTCTATACCGTTTTCTATTCAACCTTTTCTGATTATGCCTTAGAGGCGATAAAAAGAGATGCTTTCGACTACCTTTTAAAACCACTGGACCCTTCAGATTTGGACCTATGCTTACACAAGCTCACGGAAAAGATGACTTCCGAGTCTGAGCGAAACGCGGTGGCATACAATCAGAAGGTAGAGGTATATGTCAAAGGACAGTTTCACTTCATCCCTCAAAAGGAAATCTTATTTGTAAAAGCTTCGGGGAGCTATTCAGTTATTCACCTGGCTAGCGGAGAGAAACTGATCTTGTCGAAGAATTTAAAAGCAGTTGAAGAGCTGCTTGACCGTTCAAACTTCGTGCGAGCACACAACAGCTATGTAATCAACCTTAGGAAGATCCAAACCTGTAATTTTCAGAAGCACTTTTGCACCTTAATAGATGGCACCACCATTAAAACAGCGGTGCGAAGGAAGGAGGAAATTCGAAACAAGCTTCAGAGAATATGGACGCATCACCATTGATCATCAGTTATTTACCGCTCACGGATTTTGTTGGCTTTTGGCAGGGTGCACTGTAACTTCATGAAAGCTCACGCGTCTTACTCCCAAACGCACAATCATGAAAACATTCGTAATCACCTTCCTTCTAAGTGCCGTAATGGCCTTCCAAGGTTCCGCTGCAAATGCCGGCGTAGAGCCCACAAATGAAACCACAAAAACAACCTTTGAACGCTATGTGCGCAAAGCGGTTGATCGTGTAATGATCTTCCCAACGACTGCTCAAGGACAAGAGCTTCAAGGCACAGTAGAAGTGAGTTTCAAAATTGACAATTCAGGCAAAGTCAAAATCTTGAGCATTGAATCTAGTGATGCTGAGTTGATGGACTATGTGGTGAAGAAACTAAAGAAAATTCGCCTAGACAATGTAGGCGACAATGACGGACAAGCGATTCATTACAAATTCGTTTTCAAACAACAAACATGATACTTGGCCTTCTCATTCATCGGTAAATCCCGTCAAAATTTTGGCGGGATTTTTTTTTGCACTTCATTCTCTTCCATCCTTAAAATGTGCGCCTTAAAGGTTCGCCGTATATTTGCACCATGGAGAAGCAAATTGACATCCGTGATTTAACGTTCGAGCAGCTCAAAGCTACGCTTGTTGAGAAGGGTGAAAAAGCCTTTCGCGCCAAGCAAGTGTATGAATGGCTGTGGACGCATTCGGTGACAGACTTCGACCAAATGACAAGCTTAAGCAAAGAGCTTCGCGAAAAGCTAGCAAGCTGGTTTAGTATCAATGCGGCTGAATGCTCAGAAGAGCAAGTGAGCTCTGACAAAACCATCAAGTGCGCTTTTCAGATTGAGAAATTACGCGTGGTTGAAGGGGTGTTGATTCCGACTAAAAGCAGAATGACGGCCTGTATTTCTTCACAGGTGGGCTGCAGCCTGGCGTGTAAATTCTGCGCTACGGGTAGACTGAAGCTGATGAAAAACCTGCAGCCAGGTGAGATTTATGACCAAGTGGCCTATCTGAGCAAATTGTCTCAAGAACGCTATGGCATTCCTCTATCGAACATCGTCTACATGGGCATGGGAGAGCCTTTGCTGAACTACAAGAACATGCTTTCGTCCATCGAAAAAATCACGTCTACTCCAGGGCTGGGGATGTCGCCAAAACGCATCACTGTGAGCACAGCGGGGATTGCCAAGCTGATCAAAAAACTGGGAGATGATGAGGTGAAATTCAACCTTGCACTCTCTTTGCACGCTGCAAATGACGTGAAGCGCAGTCAAATTATGGAAATCAATGACAGCAATAATTTAGCGGCTTTGGCCGAAGCTTTGCGCTACTTCCATGAGAAAACGAAATCACGCGTGACCTTTGAGTACATCATTTTTAAAGACTTCAATGACAGTCTTGATGATGCGAAAGAATTGGCGCGCTTTTGCAAAAACGTCCCGTGCAAAATCAACATCATTGAATACAACCCCATTGATGACGGAGAGTTCCAACAGGCTTCCATAGCGCGTGTTGACGCCTTCCAAGAGTTTCTGGAGAGTTGCAATTTGATTGTGAACGTGCGCAGATCTAGAGGCAAAGACATCGATGCCGCTTGCGGACAGCTTGCCAACAAAAATGAGATAGCTAAAAAGGCTGTTTAATCTAGCTTTAATACGGCCAAGAATGCTTCCTGCGGAACTTCAACATTTCCAACTTGACGCATCCGCTTCTTCCCTTTTTTCTGCTTTTCAAGGAGTTTACGTTTACGAGTGATATCACCACCGTAGCATTTTGCCGTAACATCTTTACGCACAGGTTTGATGGTTTCTCGCGCAACAATTTTCGCCCCAATAGCAGCTTGAAGCGCAATCATGAACTGTTGTCTTGGGATCAACTCCTTCAATTTCAGACAAATTTTCTTTCCTAGTTCGAAGGCGTGGTCTTTGTGAATCAACGCAGAAAGGGCATCTACAGGATCACCATTGAGCATGATGTCCAGCTTCACTAATTTTGATTCACGGTAGTCTGCGGCGAAGTAGTCGAAACTCGCATACCCTCTCGAAACAGATTTCAATTTGTCATAGAAGTCGAATACAATTTCGCCCAAAGGCATGTCAAAAGTCAGCTCTACACGATCAGAAGTGAGGTATACTTGATTTTTAAGTATTCCTCGTTTCTCAATACAGAGCGTCATGATTGAACCCACATATTCTGATTTCGAAATAATTTGAGCGGTGATGAAAGGTTCTTTGACGAAGTCCAACTTCGACGGGTCAGGCATGTCGCTAGGATTGTTGATCACCAACTCTTCGCCCTTCTTCGTGGTGGCGAAGTAAGATACGTTAGGAACTGTTGTGATCACCGTCATGTCGAATTCGCGCTCCAAACGCTCTTGAATGATCTCCATGTGCAGCATTCCCAAGAATCCGCAACGGAAACCGAAGCCCAGTGCAGCAGAAGACTCAGGTTCAAACACCAAAGAGGCATCATTCAACTGCAGTTTCTCCATAGAAAAACGAAGCTCTTCGTAGTCTTCAGTATCAACCGGATAAATTCCGGCGAAGACCATTGGTTTCACGTCTTCAAATCCGCGTACGGCCTTCTCACACGGACGGCTTTTCACGGTAAGGGTGTCTCCAACTTTTACTTCTTTGGCAATTTTGATTCCAGAGATAATGTAGCCAACATCTCCCGCAGCCAACGTTTTTTGAGGGATAAGGCCCATGCCCAACACCCCAATTTCATCAGCGTGGTATTCTTTACCGGTATTCAAAAATTTCACCGCTTCGCCCTTGTGTATACGTCCGTTCAAAACGCGGAAATAAGCGATGATTCCTCTGAACGAGTTAAACACAGAGTCAAATACCATTGCTTGAAAAGGGGCGTCTACATCTCCAGTAGGCGCAGGAATGCGATTCACAATGGCCGAAAGGATGTCGTCAACACCCAGTCCGGTTTTCCCACTTGCGGGAATCACGTCGCTCGGGTCACATCCAATCAGGTCAACAATTTGATCTGTAACTGACTCAGGATCAGCGCTTGGAAGATCCATTTTGTTGAGAATAGGAATGATTTCAAGGTCGTGTTCCAGTGCGAGGTAGAGGTTCGAAATGGTTTGCGCTTCAATTCCTTGTGAAGCGTCAACAATCAAGAGTGCGCCTTCACAAGCAGCAATTGATCTAGAGACTTCATATGAGAAATCAACGTGTCCCGGAGTGTCAATCAAATTCAAGATGTACTCTTTCCCCTCATGCATGTGACGCATTTGAATGGCATGACTTTTAATTGTAATGCCTCTTTCGCGCTCCAAATCCATATCATCAAGCGTCTGTTCTTGCATTTGGCGCTCAGTAATAGTGCCAGTTGTTTGCAGTAGACGATCAGCCAAGGTGCTCTTACCATGGTCAATGTGCGCAATGATGCAGAAATTCCGAATGTTCTCCATAAGGGACAAAAATAGCGTTAACCCGTGAAATATTTGCGATAAAGGTGTTTTGTTCGACATCTTTGAGCAACTTTTTTTTCTTTGGCGAAAAAAGCAGGCAACTTTTAAATCCTAACAAGTATCCTATACTCACAAAGCTCCATGTCTGAACAAGAACTTATCGATGCGTGCGTAAAAAATGACCGAAAGGCCCAGCGCGAACTGTATGATAGGTTCTCTAGACAGATGATGGCGGTTTGTTTGCGTTATGCTGGCAATCCTACCGATGCTTCAGACATGATGCAAGAGGGATTTATTAGGGTCTTTGAAAAACTGGAACAATACAAGGGGGATGGCGCCTTGGGAGGATGGATTAGAAGGGTGATGGTCAATTCTGCACTACTTCAAATCAGGAAAGAGAAAAAACACAGTTTCACTGATGAAATAGATGAAGAAACGAACGTTGTCAGCACATCGTTTGATGTGTTTTCGAAAATGGCTGCCGATGAAATTTTACAGCTCGTACAGAACCTACCCACGGGTTACAGAACTGTGTTCAACTTGTTCGCCATAGAAGGCTACAGCCATAAGGAGATAGCTGAACAACTTGGCATCAGTGAAAGCACCTCAAAAACCCAGTTCCACAAAGCAAAGATTCAGTTAAGATTAGATTTAGCAGCACTCGAAGAAAGTGAACACAGAAGATAAATTCATACAAGACCTGTTCAGCCAGAAGCTCCAAAATGCGGAAGCACCTGTTGATCCTGCCATTTGGGAAGGGATTAGCAACGCCTTGCCTGCTTCTGGCACTGCGGCAGGGGCTTCGGCTTCAGCTGGTTTCCAGATGGGCGCACTCGGATGGGTCGCCACGGGATTGGTTGCGGCAGCAATTGCTGTTTCTGCGTTCGTGTTCCAAGCTCCAGAAGAAACAACGTCAGCAGAAATCGCAGAAGTTGAACCGACTTTCCATGAAGAGCCAGCCGCGCTTGCTGAAGAAGTAATTGAACCTACAGAGACGCCAGAAGAAAGCACTGAACAAAGCGTGCAGAAGGAGCAGCAGCCTGTGCAAATGGAACAACCAACGGTTGAACCAACCACTGCAAACGAGGACAACGCAACTCAAAACAATGATGCTTCTCAAGGTTCTGAAAAACCAAGGCCCGAAGTGAATGACGAAAATCCTGGGCCAGCTACTTCCTCCGAGAAAACGAAAGAACAACAACCGGAAAAGCCTGAAGCGAAACAACCCAATCCGGCCTTGAGCGCTGATTTCGAAATTGTTGAAGCTCCTTTTACAGAGCTCACCTTTGAATTCAGACCTGCGTTTGTAGGAGCAACAGCTTACTTCTGGAACTTCGGTGATGGAACAACTTCTCAAGAAATGCAGCCGAGCCATCTGTTTCTAGACGAAGGAGTTTATTCGGTGGTCCTTGTCTCCACTGACGAAAACGGCTTTGAGAAGGTGTTTGAGCAAGAATTGAACGTAGTGCTACCTTCTTTGTTAGTTTTACCCAATACGTTCACGCCAGACAACAACGGGACGAACGACTTCCTGCTACCTGCAGTGCACTTGAAAAATGTGGAAATCCAGAAAATGATGGTTTTTTCGACCAAAGGTGAACTGCTTTTTGAACAAGATGGAAATGGTTCTGGCTGGGATGGAAACTTGGCAGATGGTAGCCCCGCTCCCAAAGGAGACTACGTGCTAATTGTGAAGGCTATTAGTCCGTCTGGAGAAAATATTACCAAGCAACGAAAGGTTCTTTTACAGCGTAATTAAGGAAACCTTATATTTGCTTGCCTTGAAAACACACGAATGACATAAATTCGTGATTATACTATTTGAAATTGAGACCTGAAATGTTAACCGGCACAATGAAAAATTCCCTAGTATTATTTATCGCACTGTTCTGTTTTGCAACCAGCATAAATGCTCAAGTAACTCAGAATCAGGAGTCAGAGTCGCGAAAAGTGACGCCCGAAAGCATCCTGAGAAAGTACAACTCTTTTGAAGGAGCCGTTATCAATATGACCCGTGAAGAATGGGATGTGATGCGCGCGTGGGACGGTTACAGCGAAGACGAAGCACGCAGAATTGTAGCTGAAAGAAAAGGAAAACATGCAGAACGCATGGCTCAAAACAAAGCAGCACGTATGCTTCTTGCAGATGGTGATTGCGACTGTTGGGTTGAACCAGATGAGACCTACACGCAGATCAACACCACTGATTGGGACGAAACAGGAGGCGCGGGAGCCGATGTAGATGCATGGCTTGGACCAATTGGTCTGAACGGATGGTCGCACAACCATTACGGACAGTTATTTAACGCCTTCTACATCAACTCAAAAGGAACAGTCTCTTTTGGAAGTGGGTACATTGACTGGACTCCAGAAGAGTTTCCAGGAGCAACCTACAACCAGATTGCTGGGTATTGGGCTGATTCTGACATCACAGAAATTGGTGAAATTTGGTACAAAGTAACTCCAGAAGGAGTATATGTGAACTTTATTGATGTGGGCTATTTTAATGGGCACGCAGACAAAACGAATACCTTTCAAATCCTTTTCACTCCTGAAGGAAGCTCACTACTTCCAGAAGACATGAACGTGCAGCTCTGCTACCAATCTATGCAATGGGCACACGGAGATGTTGGTGGTTCAGGAGGTGCGAATGGTCCAACACCAGGTAACGTTGGTGCGGATAAAAACACGACTGCTGGATCAAATATTCAGTACGGACGATTTAATCTATTGAACTCAAACTACAACGGGCCATATGGTGACACTCCTCAACAACAAGATGGTGTGTACTGGTTGTCTGACAAAGTTTTCACGTTCAATACCGCCACAGAAGGACAAAACAATTTGCCTCCTATTTCAACCTCAGCAATTGCCTGTGATACCATCACTGTTTGCTTAAACGACACAGTGCCAATTAGCCTTTCATTCCTCCCTCCAGAGTCTAACCAACAGGTGACTATCGAAATCGAAGGAGATCAAGACGGTTTGTTTACCACTTTGCTTGAAGGCGGACAGGTAGCAACCTTTGAAGGTGGATTTGTTGGTTCTTCGGAGATTCTTGGGATTAACACGGTTACGTTCATTGCCACTGATACAGGATCTCCTGAAGCTGTGACTGAAATCAGCTACATCTTTGAAGTGCTTGACATTGAATTGCCGGCATTAACTGTAGACGGTAACCTCCAAATTTGTGCAGGCCAATTCACTACATTGACGGCATCAGACGGGTTTGATTCCTATGCATGGACTACTGGCTGTGACACACAAGAATGTGAAGTCAACCAAGGTGGGTCAATTACAGTGACCGCTGATTTCCAGGGGTGTACTGCTGAACTTGACTTCGCCCTAGATATTTCTCCGTTTGAGTTGGTAGACCTTACCATTACTCCAAACCCAGTTTGTTATGATGAGGTAGCTACAGTGACAGTAGACCCTGATCAACAAGAAGATTTCGTTGATTACCAATGGGATGAAAACTGGAACGGATTGGGCGGTACCATCATTACTGAAAACGGTCCTGTTGCTACGATGCTTCCTGGAACATACCGTGTTCTAGCTGAAAAAGAAGACGGTTGCTTTGCACAACGTGTGTTTATTGTCAACTCAATCAGCCCATTCATTCCAGAAGACGAGCAGTCAGGTGTGTATTGTGATAACCTTGATCCAGTTGTGTTTGAAGGCGGTTACTCAAATCCTGCAGAGGGAGATTTAACCCTTTACCTTCTTTCTTCTGATAATGGAGGATGGAATGGAGCTTATATTGAAGTTTTCGTGAATGGTGAGTCTATTGGAATCTTCACCTCTTCAGGCTTGGTTCAAATTGAATCAATTGAAATTGAAGCAGGTGATGACATTGAAATCGTCTATGTTTCTTCAGGTGACGGTGATGCAAACAACTCCATCCAAGGATTTAACTGTGCAAACCAAAACAACTTTGTTCTGAACAACCTTACAGATGGAGTGCTTTGGGCGGAAGAGGCAGGTTGTAACTCTGAACCCGCTTTCGGAACATGGGCAATTATTGACGGACCTGCTTGTGGGAATGCATTCAGTGATTCAGACCAATTTGATACGGTATTTACACCATGTGAACCAGGCGCTTACACACTTCAATTTACCGAAGAAGCATGTGCACAAACGTTTGAGTACGAAGTAATCTATACAAGTGCACCTACCATTTCAGTTTCTCCGCTTGAAACACTTCTTTGTGGAGACGAGACAGTAACAGTGAACGCAACTATCACTGATATTGGTGGAACAGCAACCATTGATTGGCCAAGTCCTGGAATTGATGACGTAACATCGAATACTTACGGATATAACACTCCTCAAGACCTTGCGCTGACAGTAACCATTGAGAATGAGTGTGGTTCACAAGATGCGAACTTCAATATCGTGGCACAGTTTGAGCCGGCTATCACACAACTCGAAGATGCAATTTTATGCGATGGAGGAATTGTTCCACTGGATCCTGTTGCGAACAACACTTCAGATTTGGACTATGAATGGACTCTGAACGGAAATGACCTCAGCGAGGCTCCTGAAGTAGATGCGAATACTACCGGCACCTATTGTGTAACCGTTAGTAATCAGTGTTTCCCAAATGGTGTTGAGACGTGCGCTGAAATCTCAATCGCAGGAGAAATCGATCCATTCCCAGAGTTGAACGCATTCTGCGCTGGACAAACTGAAGCGGTCATCTTTGCCAACGGCACCAATGACGATTGGACAGTGGTTTGGAGCGACGGCACAGTAGGAATCTCAAATGTGTTCACGCCTGCTGACAATGGTGAGTTCTCTGCTACCATTACAGATCCAGGAAACTGTGGCACTGAAACCTTCTTTGGCAACGTTTTCTTTGGATCAGCTCCAGAAGCGAATCCACAACCAACAGAACTAGTGACACTGTGTCCTGAAATTAGCAACACCTTCTCAATGAACGCAGGTACAGCATTTGTTTACTCGTGGAGTGTAAACTGTGACGGAGAAACAATCTCCCTTTCTGGAAACGACGATTTGAACTTGGTTTCTTCGCAGCTATCACAGGATTGCTGGGGACAGATTTTAACCATCAATGCTTCAGCAACGAACCCGTGTGGAACCGGTTCTACATCATTTGATGTTGTAATTGATCCATGTGAAATCACCATTCCAAACGTGTTTACACCAAACGGAGATGCTGAAAACAGAGACTTCTCAATTGAAGGATTAGAGGTGTACAAGGATGTACAACTCTTCATCTACAACCGTTGGGGTAACCTTGTTTACGAAAGTGAAGATTACCAGTCTGGCGCTTGGAAGGCAGAAGACGCAGCAGAAGGAACTTACTGGTACGTGCTGATTCTTCCGAATGGAAGAGACTACAATGGTACTGTAACCATCCTTCGTTAAGCGAAAAGAATTTAAATTTGAAACGGGGCTCACTTTGGGCCCCGTTTTTTTATGCAATCATCAATGGCCAAACAACGCTCACAATTTGTATGTCAAGAATGTGGAGTTACCTCTGCTAAATGGATTGGAAAATGTCCGTCTTGCCATGAATGGAACACGTACATAGAGGAAACGGTTTTGCCTGAAACCAAGAACACAAGGCGCTCATTGGTGCCGAGCACGCAACAAACCGCGTCACCCTTGGCTTCGTTTACCAGCACTACTGGGGAACGAATCAGTTTAGCAGATGTTGAGTTGAACAGAGTGCTTGGGGGCGGCCTGGTCCCTGGAAGTTTGATGCTCTGTGGAGGTGAACCAGGAATTGGAAAATCTACCCTTTTGCTGCAAACGGCCATGCGCTTCACGAAAGGAAAGGTGCTCTATGTGAGTGGGGAGGAAAGTCCTGAACAAATAAAAATGCGCGCTGAGCGAATTGGCCCCTTGTCTGAAAACCTCTTTGTTCTCCCTGAGACGAATATGCAGGTCATTAAAGAACAAATTGAAGCGGTGAAGCCCAATCTCGTTATTGTTGATTCTATACAAACACTACATACACCTCTGCTTGAGTCGTCGCCTGGAAGCGTCAGCCAAATTCGTGAAACAGCCGCAGATCTGCTCGCAATAGCGAAAACCAAACACATCCCTGTTTTTTTAATCGGACACATTACAAAAGACGGGGCCTTAGCCGGACCAAAAGTATTGGAGCACATGGTAGATGTGGTGCTTCAGTTTGAAGGAGATCGGTACCACGCATTTCGAATCCTGCGCACCGTAAAAAACAGATTTGGCTCAACGCATGAGCTTGGGATTTATGAGATGGCCAGCGACGGACTGCACGCGGTACTAAATCCTTCGGCACTGTTGATAGGGGAAAAGGATCCGTCACTCAGTGGTTCGGCCATAGCGGCCTCTATGGAGGGGATGAGACCACTTTTACTGGAGATTCAAGCACTTGTGAGCTCAGCTGTCTACGGCACGCCTCAGCGCTCTTCAACGGGCTATGATTTGAGAAGACTGAATATGCTGCTAGCCGTTCTTGAAAAACGGTGCGGATTCAAATTGGCCATGAAAGATGTGTTCTTAAACATTGCAGGTGGAATTCGGGTGGAAGACCCCGCATTGGACTTGGCGGTAGTAGCAGCGGCTTTGAGCAGTAGCTTAGACATTCCGCTTCCTCAAGACACTGCATTGGCAGGAGAAATAGGACTGTCAGGTGAGATTCGTCCGGTTTCACGCATTGAACAACGCATTGCTGAAGCAGAAAAAATGGGGTTCAAACGCATGCTTGTTTCGGCCTACAACCGCAACTTGAAGAAGCATTACGGGGAACTAGAAGTCATTGGAGTTGAGAAAGTAGGGGATGTTCACCGACTGCTCTTCTGAGCGGCAGATAAGCCCTCAACAACCACTACAAACTCGCCGCGAGGGG
Source organism: uncultured Comamonadaceae bacterium (assembly GCA_964353035.1). GTDB lineage: Bacteria > Bacteroidota > Bacteroidia > Flavobacteriales_D > Sanyastnellaceae > JAQWQB01. Next base: position 17,998 of record CAYGUR010000003.1, read on the forward strand.
CCTTTTCAGTGAAGTGAGCTCGCGCTTCAGCCAGCGTACCTCGGAAGGTTTCTTCGTGGAGCTTGGTGATTTCTCTGCTGGTCGAAATTCTGCGCTCTTCGCCACAAAACTCAGCAAGCTGGTCAATGAGTTTTAACACCCTGTGCGGAGATTCATACAAAACAACCGTGTTTTCGCTTTCGGCAATCCCTTTGATGCGGGTTTGTCGTCCTTTTTTATGCGGAAGAAAGCCTTCGTACATGAAACGGTCCAAAGCCATTCCGCTCAACACCAAGGCAGGCACAAAAGCAGTAGCTCCGGGTAAAGACTCTACAGGAATTCCTGCGTCATAACAAGCTCGAGCCAATAAAAAGCCAGGATCAGAAATGCCGGGTGTGCCCGCGTCACTGATCAACGCCATTTGTGTTCCAGCATGCATTTCATTCAGCAGTCTGTCTAGCACTTTATGTTCATTGTGCGCGTGGAACGGACGCATGTGGGTGGGGATTTCATAGTGCTGCATCAGTCTGCCGCTTGTGCGGGTGTCTTCTGCAAGAATCACATCAACAGATTTCAGCACCTCTACAGCACGAAAGGTGATATCGCCTAAATTCCCAATGGGCGTGGGCACCAGCGTTAGCTTGCTCATAAGAAGCGTCTTTCAACAAGATCAAGAAAGTCCTGAACGGTGGTAGACTCGTCGTCCCAATCAAAGCGATTTCGCAATTCGGATTGAATCCACGTGGTTGCCGCATCTAAACTGGAACTACCGTTCAACTGATCAATTGATGCGTTATACGTATCTGCGTCCCCATCGAACAACTCATTGATGAGCAAAAACTTTTGATTCAGGCCAATGGCTTTACGCAAATCATCAATGGGTGTTTTGCGCAACTTTTGGGCAAGTGAATCATCTGCTTTTTGGTGCTGATGTGTCGTTTTTACTTGCACTTTTTCGGCACTGTGCAATTTCGGCTTGGCGGCCTTTTTCGCTGGCACCGTCTCATCTTTCTCCTTCGTGTCAACTTCCTCTTCCTCTTTCTGCTCCTCGGTTGCTGAAGGTTCGGGTTCTTCTGATATGGTCTCTTCCTTTTCCGTGCTTAGCTCTTCCTTTAGCGCTTCGAACTGCAAATGGTCTTCTGCAGCATGTGACGCTGTCTTCTCTTCATCCTCTTCTGCAGTTTCTTCAACTTCATCAAACGAAGGCTCGAACAAACTTTCCTGAATTACTTCGGGTGATTTCTTAACAGAATCCAACTTGCTCACTTCTTCAATGGCATCAATGAGTGAAGTCTGATTTGGGTGGATATCATTCAGCCTGAAATTTCCGTCCTTATTCCCATTCGGCTTCACCATTTGCTCAATTGCAACATAGCGCAAAGCAACAAGACGTTCGTAAATTTCTCGTGCTTTATCTGTCAATGGAGCCACTTCATCAAGCTCTAAATCTCCTTTTTCTAGTCGATTCAGTGCCTCTGAAAGCTCATTCGCCAATTCTTGTAAGGTGCGATTCATAGTCAGGCTTTGTCCTGCAAAAGTAGGATGTATAAATGACAACTGCTTAAATTCCGGCAGCTTCCCTTTGTTTCTTTGTTAATCCTTTTACCACGAGATTGTAGCTCTCTGTGATCCACGCTTCCAAGACGTGATCAGAAATACTGCCGTCTATGCTAACGGTGTTCCAGTGCTTTTTATTCATGTGATAACCTGGTTTCACGGCAGGATATTCGCCCCTGCGTTCAATAGCCAACTCAGGATCACACTTCAAATTGATGCTGGAAAACTCATCTACATCTGCTAACGCGAACATCTTCCCGGCCACCTTAAAAACCAAGGTCTTATTATCGAACGGAAAGGACTCTGTTACAGCGTGTAGCCGAATACAAAAATCTCGGTACGTTTCAATGTTCATGGATGAAGAATAAGGGATAAAGATACTGGTTTCATTCAAAGATGTCAGGTTTTCAATCCTACGTCAATTTCATGTACCTTTTTCGAATGAAATCACTGATAACTGAATTTTACGACGCCTTTGATAGCCTTGATGCAGAGCGCATGGCGAAGTGCTACCATGAGGATGTGGTGTTCCACGACCCTGCGTTTGGAACCCTCAAAGGAGTGCATGCCGGAAACATGTGGCGCATGCTGTGCGAAAGCCAGAAAGGAAAGGATTTTACCGTGGCTTTTTCGAACATTGAGGGCGATCAAAAGAGCGGGAGTGCTTCGTGGGAGGCCATCTATACGTTCAGTCAAACAGGGAGGAAAGTACACAACAAGATCAAGGCTGAATTCACCTTCAAAGACGGCAAAATCAAGACACACACTGACCACTTCGACCTAAAAAAGTGGGCGAAACAAGCCCTCGGACTGAAAGGAGCCCTCCTCGGAGGAACGGGTTTTTTTCAGAAGAAGTTGCACCAACAAACCAATGGATTGTTAGCGAAGTGGGAACAAAAGAATACATAACCTTGTGTGGAATTTGAAGCAATCAAGCATCTTCAATTAAAACATAGCACATGAGTATCCAAAAGCCAGCGTATTGTGCCCAAAACTGGCTGGCCATGAAAGAAGTGCCAGGTGGCAGAATCTGCAGTGCCTGCGAAAAGAAAATCGTTGATTTCACAGGAAAATCATGGCGTGAAATTGAATCGCTCCAAAAGGAGAACAACAATGCTTTGTGTGGGATGTACAGTCAAAGACAGTTGGATCATTGGGGCCACCAAGCTCCTTCGGTTGGAATGAACGCCAAGGCCGTTGCAGCCGTTTCTTCCCTCTTGCTTTCCATAGGCAGTCCTGTAGCAGCGAAAGCACTTTCACACAATTGGATTGTCCAGACAGACACGGTGGGCACTCCAGACTTTGCTTTCCCTTTGAACGCAGATACCACATCCTGTTGCACTTATGTTTTTGAAGGCGTTGTAAGCGATACCAATGGTGAGCCTGTTCCCTTCGTGAATGTGCTCATACAAGAGTTGAACGTGGGCACGGTCAGCGACTTTGACGGGGTGTTCCGGTTGGAAATTCAGTGTACCCCTGAACGCATGGCAACGCAGGTAATAGAGGCTCAAATCATCGGTTACCAGCAATATCAAATCAAGTTGGGCCCGCTTGCGCAAGGAACCCATACGTTGAACATTCAACTGTTCCAGGAATTGGAGGCGACGGCTTTTTATGTCACGGTCTTAAAACCTCGCCAGCGGTTTTGGCAGAAAATTACACGTCCGTTTCGAAGAAAACACTAACTCAGCATGAGTTGCATGGTGGTTTTGAAAGTCATCTTTCACTACCTTTCAAATCATGGTGAAGTGTCTAAGTTTTTTCTTTTTGATGGCCATATTGGTTCAGACGAGTGCTCAAACATCTCTTTTTGGGAATCAAGATGTGATTGAATTTGAAGATCCAACTTCCGAAGCGTTCACTCAGGCTATTTTGGGACAAGTACGGAACAAATCAATCGTCGGATTAGGTGAAGTTTCCCATTTCACGAAAGAATGCTACTTACTTAAAGGAGCGGTTATTCATACCTTAATGCAAAATGGGTATGATGCCTTGGTCTTAGAAGTAGATTTTGGACAAGCCCTCCTTTGGAACAATTATGTTTGTGAGGGCGAAGGTAATTTAGACACCTTAATTGCACAATCTGGATGGTTCACTTACCGTACCGAAGAGTTTAAATCGGTTCTGCAATCCATTCGCACATATAATCGAACAGCTTCAACTCCTTTTCAGGTCTTTGGGATGGAAATGACCGCTATCAACCACAATTTAGCTTGGCTGAATGCTTTTTTCGAAGATCAGGGCGAAGAGTGTAACATACTCAATGAAATCACTTCGGCACAGCACCCAACAGTGGCTTTTGAAGTACATTCTGATGAGCAAAGACAAGATTACTGGGCTCTATACTTTGAATCAAAAGCCTTGTTGGAGCGTATTCTTCAGAGCGCTGAAAGTTCTACGGAAACAAACACAGCTGCTCGAATCATTGAAATCTTTCGACAATATGCGACGTATGTTTCTCAAGATGAATACGGCATCAAATCGGAATTGAGAGACCAGTTTTCTGCTCGAAATGTGAACTGGTGTTTGGAACAATGCGGCGAAGACGGGCAAATCATCATTTGGGCACACAACGGACATATTTCGAAAACGTCAGTGCGGTTCAACTATGACGTACTCGGACATTATTTGGAGCAGTGGTATGGTGATGCCTATTATTCAGTTGGATTTACGTTCAATTTTGGAGAATTCGGTGCGTTTGGAAACAATGGCTTTGAGCATTTTCGTATTCAAGAAAGCGAACACGCATTTTGGACAGATGAATTCGCGAAGCGGGGTAGTCCATTCATTTTCTTGGCCGTGAATCAGCCATTTCCAACAAACAGCACAGTACTGGATGGTTCATGGGATTTAATCAAAGCGAAAGAGAACCCACATACAATTCGAACGGATGTTAGCGAGTCCTACAACCCGGAATGGGGAGCCACCATGGAGATTGTCTTGAGTGAAACCTATGATGCACTGATCTATTTTGAAGAATCACACACCCCAACTCCCATTTCTTGGCGAAGGAATTAGGAAATTCGAAAACAGCATCGTAATATTGCAATGAAACGTTGATATGGGAATCACAAGAACAGATCTTTTTACAGACCAGCAAAATGAAATCGCTTTAGTGGCAAAAACGTTTTCGCACCCAGCGCGTGTAGCAATCATTCAGTACCTACTCAAAACCAATAGCTGCATTAATAGCCATTTGGTGGAGGAAATTGGATTGGCACAAGCCACCATTAGCCAGCATTTAAAAGAACTGAAATCCATTGGAGTGATTCAGGGAACCATTGAAGGAGCTGCCATGAGCTACTGTATCAATCCACAACGTTGGAAAGAAATTCAAGGCCTCTTCTCAGATATCTTCAATCAGTTTAAGGACTCCAACACTACTTGCTGCTGAAAAAAATTTAGCCGCATTCATCGTAAAATTGCAATATATCGCTCTATGAAACTATCAGAACTTAAAGAATTGCTTTCAACCGATCCGAAAATGCAATTCGCACTTCCTTCGAACAAAAATATCCCTTCACACTTTCACATCACTGAAGTGGGGATGTCGACCAAAAACTTCATTGATTGTGGTGGGACACTCCGACAAGAATACAAGATTGTTATGCAGTTGTGGTACTCCATCGACATCGCCCACAGGCTGAAATCAGACAAGCTTCTGAGCATCATTACCTTGTCTGAAGAGAAGTTAGGCTTAGAAGATTTGGATGTTGAAATTGAATACCAAGCGGATACCATTGGAAGGTACAATCTGGCTCACAACGGAGACCACTTCGTCCTAGAAAACCTGTTTACAGACTGCCTGGCGAAAGACAAATGTGGCATTCCTGTAGAAAAGATTAAGGTGAAAATCAATGAACTCGTAGGAAAGACAGCCGATGGTGGTTGCACCCCTGGCGGAGGCTGTTGTTAAGTTTATTTCAATGCACACAAAGCTACAGAGAACCCTGGCTGAGTTGAATCACCCCATTTCAACGGAACGCAAACTGCTGCTACAACGCATTGCGCTTGACGTTTCAAATAGATTGAAAGAAAATCCTGATTTGAACTTGTGTTTTATTTGCACACACAATTCAAGAAGAAGTCAGATTGCGCAGGTTTGGGCCGAAGCATTGGCACATCATCTTGAATTGGATCTGCCCTCTTTTTCTGGAGGGACAGAAGTGACAGCGTTCAACACCAATGCGATTGAAGCACTGCGTGAGCAAGGGTTTGAAATCGAAGGCGAAGCTGAAGGGAATAGCACCGTGCTGATTTCCTTCGACCACAAACAAGCTCCCTTGGAATGTTTTTCGAAAACATGGGACAATTCCTTCAATCCGCAAGCGAACCGAATTGCCTTGATGACGTGTTCTGATGCTGAAGAGAACTGTCCGTTCATACCAGGTGCACTCAAACGTTTCGCGCTGAAATATGAAGACCCGAAACAGTTTGACAATACCACGCAGCAACAGGCCGCTTACGCTAAATGTGCCCAAAAAATTGCAACTGAATTGCACTACCTTTTCACCCGAATTAAGGAACTATCATGAACAAAAGGCTCGGTTTTTTAGACCGTTTTCTCACCTTGTGGATCTTTCTAGCAATGGCCGTAGGGGTGTCCATTGGTTACTTCGCCCCGCAGTCGTCAGATTTCATCAATTCATTCAACTTTGGCACCACCAATGTTCCCATTGCCATCGGGCTGATCTTAATGCTTTTTCCGCCTTTGGCGAAGGTCAATTACAAGCTCCTGCCAAGTGTTTTTAAGAATACGAAACTCCTAGGCGTTTCGCTGGTCTTAAACTGGGTCATTGGTCCGATTTTAATGTTTGGCTTGGCATTGATTTTCTTGCACGATGAACCAGAGTACATGTCGGGCTTGATCCTTATTGGTCTTGCTAGATGCATTGCCATGGTGCTCGTTTGGAACGATTTAGCAGATGGCAGCAAGGAATATGCCGCCGGATTGGTAGCACTCAATAGTGTGTTCCAAGTCTTCGCATACAGTTTTTACGCATGGCTTTTCATCACCAAACTACCACCCTTGTTGGGCATGGAAAGTGCAGCCATCAACGTGCCTATTTCAACCATTGCAGAAAGTGTGGCTATCTACTTGGGAATCCCGTTCCTGGCCGGATTTTTAACGCGAACAATCTTGGTTCGAATCAAAGGTGAGCACTGGTACAATGAACGATTTATTCCGGCCATTTCGCCACTCACCTTGATTGCTTTACTGTTCACCATTGTTGTAATGTTTTCACTTAAAGGTCAACTCATTGTAGAAATCCCATTTGACGTGATCAAGGTGGCCCTGCCTATGCTCATTTACTTCGGACTGATGTTCTTAATTGGCTATTTCATGTCGAAAGCCAAAGGCGCCGAATACAGCAAATCTGTTGCGGTTGCTTTTACGGCTGCGGGGAACAATTTTGAGCTCGCCATTGCCGTGGCCATCGCTGTGTTTGGCGTCAACTCTGGACAAGCTTTTGTGGGTGTAATTGGTCCACTCGTAGAGGTGCCCGCCCTCATTTTGTTGGTGCGTGTGGCTTTCTGGCTCAAAAAGAAGTACCAGCACACTTAAGCAAAATTCCCCCGATAGTCTCTCTCTTCTACCAGGGGAACGATGCAACTGCTAAAGTTGAATGACCTTTCTTCTGAAAGGCAAAAAATGATATGCTTAAAAGGAAACGAGAAGAAAGAACCACCAATCTTCTATTTGCTTCGCTCCCTTCGATTCAGATGGAATTAGTTGTACAAACTTCCGACGATGCCGTCGTTTTTTTGGCGCCTTTTTTGGCCGAAGCATTAAATTTTCGTGCAGTGATAAGGGTTTCAGAAGATGTACAAATTAAATTAACCATCTGTTTTTCGTTTAAAATGCGAAATGCATTGTTTACATGACAGGACAAATTTGCGACGAAAGATTCAGAAGCGCCTTGGGTTTTCGACAAGTGGCGCTGATCTTTCGATACTTGACTGAATTTGAACTAAAGAAGGTTAATTGCCCTCATCAAGGTAGACTTGTGGGCCCTACTGATGGGGATCACGTTTTCTCCAATGGTGAGTGAATTGTCTTGGATGTCATTGATTTTACCCAAATTCACAATGTACGCTCGGTGTATTTTTAGAAAACGGGGATGTTTCAGATTGACCTCTAGTGTTTTGATGGTATAATGGAAGGTAAAGTCACCAATTGTGCTCCGCAGCTTGACATAATCTCCCACATTTTCAAAGAAGAGGATTTCTGAATAAGGAACACGAATCAATTTTTTATCAGCGCGAACATAAAGTTCTTCTTTGGCACTTGCCTCAGCGATTTCATTCAGTTGGCTTTGCTCAGCTTTGGCTTTTTCAATTGCTTTCTCGAAACGTGTCGGTGTAATGGGTTTCTTCAGAAAATCTGTAATGTTATACTCATAAGCTTCGAACGCGTACTCTTTATTGGAAGTTGTAAAGACCACCTGCGGCATGTAGGGAAGCACTTCGAGTAATTCTAGACCACTTATGCCTGGCATTTCAATATCGAGAAAGAGAAGATCTACATGGTTGTTTTTCAGAATATCGAGGGCTACTTCTGCGTTCTCACAGCTACCCAGAAGGTGCAAGTCAGCCTTTTTTCCACAAAGTATTTCGAGTGATTTTCTTGCCATCACTTCGTCATCAACAATTAAACAATTCATAATTTCAAGTGGGTTTTTAGTCGTTCAATTTCCCCTTCTATCAAGTGCATTTTGACCTTCAACTCTTCTTCGAGTGCTTTGAGCTCTTTCACCGCATTATCTAGATCGCTCGCTTTTGCGTAGCGTTCAATGTGTCCTGCAAGCGCTGAAATATATGTTAGACCTACCATGGTGAATGTGGGTTTGATCCTGTGAGCGTGATCTTGTATTGCCTTTTGGTCATGCTCCTCTGCTGCTTGTTGGAGCTTTGTGATGCCTTCAGGAACAACTTCCATGAACAGTTCCATAATCTCTAGGGTATGATTGAGATCATCACCATAGGCCTCTTTGAGGTAAGCGGAGTCCAACTGCGGGTGATAGCAAAAGTTGTGATGAACGGTGAGGGTATGTTGTTCGGGTTTTAAATACTTTCTTAGTTTTCTTGAGAAATCATCTGGCGCAAAAGGTTTACCTAAAAAATCAGTCATGCCCATTTCCAGGGCAGATTCCATTTTTTCAATAAAGGTAGATGCGGTCAGCGCGATAATTGGGATTGTGGCTCCTTTTTCAGTTGAACGAATCTGTTTTGTTGCTTCAAATCCGTCCATTACAGGCATTTGTAGGTCCATTAAGATGAGGTCAAACACATTATCAGCAAATGTTTCTACGGCCTCTTTTCCGTTGTTGGTGATGATATAGGAGAAATTCCATTTGTCAAGTAGTGCTGTCAAATACTTGATATTCATAGGGTTATCTTCAGCAATCAAAAGGTGGTTTCCAGTTCCATCAATGGATTTTTCATTGACTTGCTTGGCTTGGATTCCAACTGAATTTTGGGTTGTATCTATTTCAAGTGTTAATGTGAAGTAAAACGTTGATCCAACCCCTTCTGTTGAGTCAACCTTCAATTCACCACCTAAAAGTGCCACAAGTTTTTGTGAGATTGCAAGTCCAAGTCCCGTACCTCCATAGGTTTGCGAAATTTCATGACTGGCCTGTTTGAATCGTTCAAAAATGTTCAAAAGACTTGATTCGGAGATGCCAATACCTGTGTCAATAACTTCAAAGGTGAACGCTTTTTTTCTAGACGAAATAGTCTCAGCAGCTACATTGAGAAGAATTGACCCTTTGGCTGTGAACTTTTCCGCATTTGACAATAAGTTGATGAGCACTTGTGTCAGCATTTGTTGGTCAGCCATCACAAATTGTTGAGCTTCTGGTTCAATGTTCAATTCCCAGCTAGTTTGCGGATTGATATTCTTGTATTTGAATGTAGTGACCATACTTTCACAGAGGTCACAAACATCAACAGGTGCAAGGAGGGGCTGAATGTTGCCAGAATCAATTTTTGACAGATCCAAGATGTCTGAGATCAAGTGCTTTAGAATCCGCGCAGAGCTTTGCATGATTTTCAGGTACTCTTGTTGAGACGCATTGAGACTTGTTTCCTCTAGCAGGTGACTCATTCCAATAATCGCATTCAATGGTGTACGAATTTCATGACTCATACTGGCCAAGAAAAGTTTTTCAGCTTCCTGTGCTTCTTCGGCCACTTTTTTGGCTTGTTCCAATTCTTCCTGTAAACGCTTTCGTTCGGTGATATCATAGTGAATACCAATGGACCCTATGACCTCGCCTTTTTCATTGTAAAAAGGAGCACCACTTACAATAACCCATAGTTTAATTCCATCTTTCTTTCGAATTTGAATTTCATAGACCCCTGTGGCTCCTTTTGTTCTTTTTTCAATTTGTTCATTGGCCAGCGATTCATATTCGGGTACGGTTAGTTGGTCAATGGCTACCTTGCCCACCAATTCATCGCCTGTGTAACCAGTCATCTCATTGAAGCGGTCATACACCCTGGTGATCACGCCTGAGTTATCAACCTCAAGGAGGCCGAGTTCCATGTTTTCAATGATACTACGGTATTTCACTTCACTTTTTTCGAGTTCTTTTTGCGCTTTTTCAAGTTCGAATTCGGTACGTTTTCGTTGATCTATATCGCGAGTGATTGATGAAAAATAGACTTCACCATTTGAGGTCGTTACACGGTTCAGGTTTTGACCAACCCAACGGGCACTTCCGTTTTTATGCAAAATGGGAAACTCGAAATAGTCTTTTTCATGTCCCTCAGAAAGAATGGTGGTGTAGTGCTGAGCAACTTTTTCTTTGAACTTTGGCGCAATGAAATCTGTGAACAGTTGGCCAATAACTTCCTCTTCTTCATACCCCAAGGCGAGAATACCTAGTTTGTTGACATAGGTGAACCGACCTTCAGTTGAGATATTAAAAATGATATCACTTGCGTTTTCTACCAACTCTTTGTAACGGGCTTCACTTGATTCTAAAGCAGAAGAACGAAGTGATACTTGAATCGCTAATTCATTGTTAAGCTGCTTGAGTGTCTCATTGGCATTGTACAAATCAAGTGCTTTGACTTCCAAGGTCATTTCAGCCTGCTTACGGGCCTTAATTTCCCGTTCAAGCCTTCTTTTTAAAAGCTCAACCTCATCATTCACAGCGCAATCTGTATTAAAAATTGAACCTCACTTCCATCTTCGTTGGTGGAAATTTTTTCGATGTGAAAACCATGTCCGTAATAAACCATCGTGGCTTTGATCAAACCCATTGCAAAATCAGACAACCTGCGGTCAGAGAAGTAAGTCAACCGCATTTCATTTCCCTCTTGAACTGATTCAAAACGTGGCAACATTGCATCGGGATAGAGCTTTTTTACTTCGACATGAATGTGCTGGTCAATCGAAGCTAAAAATTCAAACCCATGCGAGCACTGCTCAAAGAAAGCCGGATACCCTTTTCGAAAACTTGCGAACATGTAACCTCCAAAAAATTCAAGTAACGTCCTTACTTCTTGCTTTGTAACTTTGGATAGGCTCGATAAAAGCGCAATCATTTCAGCATGATTGTAGGTCCCAACGGCCGTGTAAGCTCCACCAGATTCGAGTTGATTGTCATTCAGAATTTGATCAACAACCTCGTAACCGTGCTCTTTTTCGACCATTTCTAAGAATTCGGTAAAAACAATGCCTTTCATAGATACTTCTTGTTAGATGACAGCTCAATTTCTCACAATATGAGAATATCTTTTGTAGGACAAAGTATGAAAGAAACACTTTCAGACTAAAAAGGAATTCTTTCTGTATTTGCATTGAAATCGTCGATGGCAAAAATGAAATTGATTACTTTTAACGCATGTTGAAGCACAAATTAATAAGATGGGTATTGGCTTGCGCGGTATGTATCTCGCTGACTATTTTTTTTGTGCTTCTAGTCATGTATGCAACAGGAAATTATTAACCAATGAAAAAAAACATGGGAAGAATGGATCGCGTCTTTCGTGGATTGGTTGCCATACTCATTCTTGTGCTTTATTTCACCAACGTTTTAAGCGGTCTGATCTCAAAAATTCTTCTTGGGTTTGCAATGCTCTACATCTTAACCAGCGCCATAGGATACTGTCCAGTTTATAAAGTGCTGAATATGAATACGCGTCAAAAAAAGACCGATTGATTTGGTTTCACGCAGTCCATCTAAAAAGTGTTTCAATTTTTGATGACAATCAACAAACTTTGAGAAAAGTGAAACGGAAATGAAGAGTATACATGGGCTGTCCGAACAACTGCTGCTACAGGTAAAATTGCAGGAAGAAACCATTGGTTTAGAAGAGAATATCGCCTCTTTTTCTTTCGAAGAGCTCGTAAGACAGCTTCAAACAGACGAAGAAAAAAAGAGTTTTTGGATTAATATTTACAACAGTTATTTCATCCTTCTTCGCAGACAAGGTCTCACTAAGCCAAAGGTTTATACTAAAAAAGCAGTCCAAATTGCGGGAATCTTGTTTAGCCTAGACGAAATTGAGCACGGCATTCTTCGTCGATTCAAATTTAAATATTCACTGGGGTTTTTGAGGTCTTTTTTCGTGCCACTTTATATTCGAACGCTCGCGGTTGATCGCCTAGATTACCGCATTCATTTTGCTCTGAATTGCGGAGCGAAAAGTTGTCCGCCCATTGCTTTTTACACCCCGCTTCGCATTGATGATCTGCTCGAATTGGCTACGCTTTCTTTTCTTGAAAGTGAAACCTTTGACCATCCTGAGCGACAAGAGGTACAAATCAGTACGCTGTTCAAATGGTATTGGGCAGATTTCGGCGGAAGACGAGGAATTCAGGAAATTCTATGGACCAAACTTGGACAATCAACGGAAGGGAAGAAGTTGGTGTTCACGCCGTACAATTGGGACGAAGATCTAGACAATTTCGCCTCTTTTGAGGGTTGATTTTCGCGTTCGTAAATCAAAAACACCTCCCAAAATTAGTCGAAAGACTCCCACCAATGGTTCTTCATGGGCTCTTCGTTCCAAACCACCACTTCGCCAATCTGAGGAGTACAAACGGAAAGTTGCTTTTTTTCAGCCTGTGCAGTAAAGCGTTCAATAGGCTCTTTCCACGGATGAAGTGCGAGTGCGAAGCCAGCCCAATGCACAGCGATCACTTTGTGACTTTGCGCATCAATAGCTGCCTGAACTGCTTCTTCCGGATGAAGATGAATTTGTCGCCACAGATCATTGTATTGTCCGTTCTCCATGAAGGTCCAATGGAAAGGTCCGAGCTTCTCGCCGATTTCTGTAAAATGACTTCCATACCCACCATCGCCACTCCAGAAAATGCTGTGCTCATTCGATTTAAACACCCAACCTCCCCAGAGGCACTTTGCGCGATCACTTAACCCTCTGCCTGAAAAGTGTCTGCTCGGGGTGAAGGTGATGTGAATGTCGTGGAAATGTGTGTCTTCCCACCAATCAAATTCTTGTATGGTGTGCGTTTTGAATCCCCAACGCTCCAGGTGTCTGCGCACTCCCAATGAGCAGTAAATGTGCGTTACCTTGTCTTTCAACTTGCGCATACTCGCCAAATCCAAATGGTCATAATGGTCATGCGTCATCAAGAGCAAATCAATCTGCGGTAAGGTGTCAATGATGTCCAAACTGTTTTCTGAAAAACGTTTGGTGGCGAAAGGAGCGATGGGCGCTGCATCAGGCCCAAGCATGGGATCAATTAAGATGTTCTTTCCGTTGATTTGCAGCAACAATACGGAATGTCCGTACCAAATAAATTTTGGCTTGTTTGTATTACTGTGAAAAGAATCTGGGTCGAAAGGGATAATGGGAATTGGTGCCTTCGGACTGCGTTCTTCGCGATCAGTAAACTGTGCCTTGATCAACTTCGGCATGGTCTTTAAGTTCACATCCATCGTAGTTTCAACGAGGTTCTCAAACTGTTTTCCGTCCCAGTTTTTCGACTTCGAATAGCTTGATTTCTGTGATGAAGTAATCCCACCACCGAACTGTGGATTTAAATAGAAAAAGGCCAGAACAGAAATAAAAATGAAGAAGAGAATGATGATTACATAGGCCATGCAGACACTTCGATTAAATGGTGAACGGCGAAGATAGCTGATTTCGCCGCCCTACCGCTTAAAGCAAGTCAGGAGTAGTGCGATGCAAAGGGTCAAATGGTAAGGGAGCAAGAAAACCTTAGCTTCCAAATTCCATCCCTAATCTGAAAGAGAGCACATTGCTAGAAAACAGATTCGTTTGGCCTCCGGCTTTGTTGAAAGTAGCGCCTACCCCGTATTCAGCGCCCACACCAAAAGGGCCAAGTGAATAAGCCACACCGAACGGAATGGTTGCCCTGAAGTAATAGGAAGGTGCTGTTTCAAAAGCGGTATTTAAATCGGCATAAAGATCATTCGTTTGGGACGAACCATCTTCATAATAAACCAACCGGGTTTGCTGTACTTCGCCTCCCAAGGCAATTCCAATGTTGCCACCAATTCCAGAGTATACAGACAGGGCATTGAAATGCTTTCGCAACAAATAATCTACCGCCAAGCCCAGTTCATCCTCTATCAAATGAGCGATCCATTCGTCTTTGAGAACGCCAAAATCAGTGGTCGTTTTCTGTTCATATTTCACACCACCTTTTCGATCTAAATGCATTTGTATTCCCAAGCGAATGGCGCGTTCCAAGTTGAATTTTGCGGGTTCATCATGGACGAATTCTACCTGAACACTGGTGAAAGATGCCTTCTCTTTAGCAGTGTGCGTGGCGGTGTAGCCAATGAGGTTTTGAGAAGGAATAACGGAACCTGGCGCCAATGAAAAGAGGCGTTCGCTGTTGCGTTGGTTCACTTGATGGGCAGATTGTCCAAACCCAGTGCTTAACTGTGATACAGACCATCCTTGTGCGGTGGTAGAGCTAACAACAAAACAAGCAATTGCAAAGAGAAGGAATCGCATAGTGTGTTGATTTAAAGGTTTGAAATTGTTGGTGGGCAGACGAAAGCCTGCCCACGCAACTATTCCTATAAAACCCAGCCAAGATTAAGCGAGATTTGACTTTGTCTCAGGAGCGAATTTATTTCACCAGATCTCTGATAGACAACAAAATAGTTGTATTCCAAACCAACACCGAAGTGTTTGATTCGGTATTCGAAGCCCACTGGTGCGGATGCTTTGATGTAGTATACACTTTGGTCTCTTGTTAGTATTCGTTCACCAGAAACTTCTGGGTCAAGTCCCTCTGGAATAGGTGGTTCTGCTGATCCACCTGGCCATTGGTAACGTTGGTCATTCCAAATTTCCGCATCATTTGAAACAGACGCGCCTCCTCCAACACCAGCATAGCAGGAGAGTTTGCCTAAATGCTTACGCCACAGTCGATGTACGTTAAAACCAATTTCGTTTTCCCGAAGTTGTGCGAACCAGATTTCATCTAGATCCCCTTCAGGATGAGACAGATCCTTCCGATAGGAGAATGAAGAGATTTTCCCACGAATTGTATAGACTCCAAAACGTATTTCACTATCTACATTCGTTAATTTTTGGCTGGGTTTGGAAAAATGCACATTTAAGCCGAGTAAAGCGCCGTCTTCACTCTGAGATTCTCTCAGCTCATATTCCGAGAAATCTTTGTCAGGAAATATTGATCGTTCTGTGTATCCCTCAAACCGTTCAGGTTTTCCTGAAAAGGTTTTTCCAGAGTTTGGCCCCGTTGAAAAAGTGATCTCGGACAGCGTCCATTTTTGTCCGAATAAGGTAGCAGTGAATAGGCATGCGCAAAGCATGAAGGTAATTCGCATAGGTATATAGATTTAGTGTTAGTTGGAATCACTAACGCTAAAAAATTACCGATTCGTATCTTGCGCTCAAGAACGTTGCTTGAAGTTGTGCGCAAAACCGCACTGGAACTGCTTTTTTACTTCAACATTCCGACCACTCGATCCAAGGAAACCACAAAATGATCGACTTCTTTTCGTGTATTGTAAGCTCCAAAAGAAGCACGAACCGTGCCCGGTATTTCCAATCGGTTCATCAACGGCTCTGTGCAATGGTGACCTGTTCGCACAGCAACACCTAATTTGTCTAGCAAGGTGCCTAGGTCGAAGGGATGAAGGTCGCCCACCAAAAAGGAAATAACTCCAGCTTTTTCAGGGGATGTTCCGATGATACGCATACCTGGAATGTTCATCAGTTGTGCTGTAGCATAGACTGTCAGATCATGTTCGTGTGCAGCAATGTTTTCAACACCAATTTCATTCATGTAGTCCAAAGCTACGCCCAATGCAATGGTATCAGCAATGTTGGGTGTGCCCGCTTCAAACTTGTACGGAAGTGCGTTGTAGGTTGATGAGGTGTAGCTCACGCTAGCAATCATTTCTCCTCCTCCTCTCCACGGTGGCATGGCTTCTAAAAGCGCTTCTTTTCCGAAGAGCACTCCCGTTCCTGTTGGACCATAAGCTTTGTGTCCGGAAAAAGCGTAAAAGTCACAATCCAAGTCCTGCATGTCTACCTTGAGGTGTGGAATGGCTTGTGCCCCATCGAGCAGTGTGATGGCTCCAACGGCTTTCGCCGCGGCAATCATTTCTTTGGCTGGATTGATCGTTCCAAGCGCGTTGGAAACGTGGTTGAAAGCTACCAGCTTCGGATTTTCGTTCAACAGTTCAGCGTATGCTACTTGGTCTAGAACACCTTCGTCAGAAACGGGAATCACTTTGATGTTCGCCCCTTTTTCCTCCGCCAACATTTGCCACGGAACCATGTTAGAGTGGTGTTCTAAGGCAGAAATGATGATAAGATCTCCTGAGCCAATGTTTTTTCGTCCCCACGTCTGTGCCACCAAGTTTATACCATCAGTTGTGCCGTAGGTGAAGATGACTTCTTCTCGTTTAGAAGCATTGATGTGCACCTTGACTTTGGTACGGGCGTTTTCGTAGGCTTCTGTAGCCAATTGCGCCAGATGGTGCACTCCGCGGTGAATATTGGAGTGGTAATGCATGTAATATTCACGCAAACTTTCAATCACTGCGATGGGTTTTTGGCTCGTCGCAGCGTTGTCGAAATAAATCAGCGGACGGTCATTGACTTGCTGATTCAGAATCGGAAAGTCTCTGCGAATACGCTCAATATCGTACTGTTGATCTGTGTGAATCATTTTGTCAAATAAATCAAATATTCATGGTTCCCATCACCTCCTGTGATCGGCGAATCAATGCTGCCGCGCAAGTCGAAACCCAATTCTTTTGCAATTTTAATCACCTTTTTTAAGGCGTTTTGTCGGTAGGCTTCTTTGCGCACAATGCCTTTTTTCCCTACGTATTCTTTTCCCACTTCAAATTGTGGTTTCACGAGTGCTACCACTTGAACGGGTGCGGATGTGAGTCGATCAACTTCGGGCAATACCAACGCTAAACTCACAAAAGAAACGTCGATGACTACCGTTTGAATGGCGGTCTGGAATTCCCCTGCTTCCACATCACGAATGTTGCGTTGCTGTGCATCTGTAACACGTGGATCATCGCGAAGTTCTTGCGCCAATTGATCTGTTCCTGTGTCAACGGCAAAGACAGATTTCGCCCCTCTCTCCAGCAGCACATGGGTAAATCCTCCTGTGGAAGCACCTACATCCAAGCACACGTGGTCTTTCACAACTAATTCCCAGCTATCAAGGGCTGCAATGAGTTTGAATGCGCCTCTAGATACCCATGGCATGGGCGCTTTGATGAGCTCAATGGTGTCTTCGGGAGCGAATTTTTTGCCAGGACGAACAACAACTTTCCCATTAACAACTACGCCTCCTTCTTTGATTAAAGCTTCTGCTTGTTGTCTAGAGCGAACAAGATTTTTATGTGTCAGCCATTGATCAAGTCGCAACAATCCGTTCATGCACTCGCGCGTTCTTCAAGTTTCGACAAGCAGAATTCGCGGATGGCGTCGTTGCTGATGGCATCCATTACATCGCCCACAAATGCGCGAACGAGGAGCATGCGTGCACTGCTTTCGCTGATTCCTCTGGCGCGCAGGTAGTACACCGCTTCTTCATCGAATTGACCCGTTGTAGAACCGTGGCTGCATTTGACATCGTCAGCGTAAATTTCCAACTCAGGCTTTGAATACATCTCGGCGTCATCGCTCAACACAATGTTGGCGTTCTGCTGGAAGGCGTTGGTTTTTTGTGCGTCAGGACGAACAAAGACCTTTCCGTTAAAGACACCTGTTGCTTTATCGTTCACAATGCCTTTGTACACTTCGTTTGATTCACAATGTGGAATCAAATGGTCTACCATGGTGTGGTTATCGATGTGTTCTTTGCCATTCGGCATGTAGCTTCCGTACAAGTTGGTGCTACAATTTTCACCATCAACCGCAATGTTGAGGTTGTTGCGTACCCAATGTCCTTGCAAGGTAATGGTGCGAATATCGAATCTACTGTCACGTGCTTGGTGCGCCCACTCAGTGGCATGTTCATAGACTTCGCCAGACTCATTTTGAATCTTTTCGAAATGCAATTCAGCATTTTCGCCCACGAATAGTTCATTGGCAATGTTTACATATCCCACCGTGCCGTTTGGAGCAGTGGTGTGCTGAATTACTGTCAACGCCGCGCCGCGCTCAACTGAGATGAAGTTTCTAGAAACAACCGCTGTGTGGTCACCTTCAATGAGGTGAACGATGTAAATGGGCTTTTCAACTTGCTGCTTTGCTTCAAGGTGAATGTAAACCCCATCAGTAGCATTCGCTAAGTTCAGTGCTTCAAACCAGTCACTTTCGTGTTTGGTCAAAGAACCGAATTGGCTGTCAAGTTTGCCCTGAGCTGCTGCCGCTTTCATGGTGAGCACTTTGAGTCCGTCTGCCACGGGCAGTTCACTTTTCGCTGCATCGAACACACCATTGACGAACACAATTTTCCATCCGTCAACGCCTTCCACCCCGAAATCACTCGACTGATTGAGTGGAGCTCCAGCCCTCCATGTTTTCCCAATAATGCGGGTTACACGAGTATACTTCCAAGCTTCGTGACGGGTTGTAGGAACCTCTTGTTCATTGAGTGTGTTTAACGCAGCTTCGCGAAGCTGAGGAAAATGCGCACTCAATGGCGATTCACATGCCGAAGCAATTCCTTGGAGGAAAGCCTCTTTCTTTTGATCGATTGCGCTTAGCACTTCCATGTTGTATCCTTATGCAGTTACTTCTTCTTTGATCCAGTCGTAGCCCTTTTCTTCAAGCTCGAGTGCCAATTCTTTTGTTCCAGACTTGACGATACGCCCTTTGTACAACACGTGCACAAAATCAGGAACGATGTAGTCAAGCAAACGCTGGTAGTGGGTGATCACGATGAACGAACGCTCTGGGCTGCGCATGGTATTTACACCGTGGGCCACTACTTTCAGCGCATCAATGTCGAGTCCTGAATCGGTCTCATCCAAGATGGCCAATTTTGGCTCTAGCATTGCCATTTGAAAGATTTCGTTGCGCTTTTTTTCGCCACCAGAGAAGCCTTCATTTACGGATCTGTTGGTCAGTTTTCCATCCAACTCAACCAAGGCCGATTTTTCTTTGACCAATTTCAAGAAATCCTTCGCACTCAAAGGAGCGAGGTTTCTGTACTCTCTGATTTCATTCAAAGCGGTACGCAAGAAGTTGATATTGCTCACTCCCGGAATTTCTACAGGGTATTGAAATGCAAGGAAGAGTCCTTCACGAGCGCGATCTTCGGTGGCCAAGTCCAAGAGGTCTTTTCCATCCAGTGTTGCTGATCCAGCGGTCACTTCGTAATCTTCGTTTCCAGCGAGTACGCTGGCAAGGGTGCTTTTTCCGGAGCCGTTCGGGCCCATGATGGCGTGAACTTCTCCTGGTTTTACTTCCAAATTTAGACCACGAAGGATTTCGTTGTCTTCAATTGAGGCGTGTAGATCTGTGATCTTGAGCATAGTGTATAGCGT
>CAYGUR010000004.1:0-36780 GCA_964353035.1 uncultured Comamonadaceae bacterium
TGCTTCGCAGAGTCGGGCTACGCAAGAGTCTTCGGGAAGAAGGCTGTGACCACTGTTTCACAGGGTCAGGGGCTTCGTTGGAGTTTGCGGGTGAACAGAGGCGGATTGCATCCGCCCATCAATTATGTATGGTGGAGCAGTAGGGTCGGGCTGCGCCCGGCCGAGGGGGAAAGTAAAAGCCCTCAGTTAACCAATAAACTCAGGGCTTTTGTATACATGTGTATTGAGATGAAGAAAATGTGCTAACCTTTCATGCCGTTGGTGAAGAACCAACCAAACTTTTCATTGAACCAATTTTCGGTTCGTTTCAGTGCGTGAATCATAGTGTTCTTTTTAATTCTTGTTGACGTATGTTGCATTGCAATGATACCTATCTGAAAGCGAGCAGGATGTAAGGGAATCAACGTAAATCGAAGTAAGAATTTTCCGACACGCTGGAAGAAAGCGCGGGACTTGTTATCTTGCATCATCTAAAAAAGACACCATGAGCAACGAACGAATTAATGCTTCAGAAGCACCGAAACCAGTAGGACTTTATCCGCACGCGCGGAAGGTGGGAAACCTACTTTTTCTTTCAGGAGTTGGTCCGAGAGTGGCGAAGTCAGACGCGCATGACAGCAGTGTACCCGGATTGAAACTGGACCACAATGGCAATTTTGAAGAATTCGATTTTGAAGCGCAGGTACACAGTGTATTTCACAATGTGAAGATGGTGTTGGAAGCTTCGGGGAGCTCTTGGGACCAGTTGGTAGATGTGACCGTGTTCTTGGTTGACATGAAGCGCGATTTTAAAACGTTCAACAAGATCTACGCTGAGTATTTTAAAGAGAATCAGCCGTGTAGAACGACTGTGGCTATTGATGCCTTGCCCACGCCTATTGCGATTGAGTTGAAGTGCATCGCTGTGGTAGTAGAATAGGACACTGCTTCGCAGAGTCGAGGGAGTCTGAGGGAAGGAGTCTGCGGAGGAAGGAGTCTGTGGAGGAAGGAGTCTGCGGGAGTGTGTCCAACTACTCACCAAAATGACCTTCTGCTCAATTTGGTTTTGTGTTCTTGGGAAGTAGAATTACTTTCGGAGAATGCGTTGTTTTCATCTCTTCCTATTCTTACTTGTTGTGGCAGAGGCTTTTGGGCAAATCCCAGAAAGGCCAGGGCGCTTCATCAATTATGGTGTTGAGAGCGGACTGTCTTCGAAAAACGTGAATGTAGTTTCAGAGGGGCCGAACGGCTTCATGTGGATTGGCACAGAAGAAGGACTGAATCGCTTTGATGGGAAGAAGTTTGTTTCGTTTCTCACCGAAGATGGGGAGGGAGCCATTCCGGGGAACAACGTTCAAGACATGCTTTGGTTGGAAGACGGTACGCTGTTGCTGGGTTTCAATCAGGAAGGATTGGGGATTTTTGATCCTAGCACACACACATTTGTGCACCTAGACACCCTGAAAGATGAAGCCAATGAGCCTTACATTTCGGTCACGAACCTGAAAGTTGAGACTGATTCAACCATTTTAGTGGGATATGTTGGCGGGCCGAATTACCGTGGTGGATTAGCGCGATTGAACCTTCGAACCCTAAAACAGGAAACAATCTACCCCGAGGAAATTAACTTGATCCTGTATGTTTTGGTTGAAGACCAAACCATCTGGTGTGTTGGAACCGAACTGTTCAAATTGGAGGCTGGGATTGATTCGTTGAAGTCGTTCACTCAGCCTTTGGACGAAGGAGAGCGACGTGCCTGGCTCTACCATCTGGTTCGAAGGGAAAATGAATTGCTAGTTTCTGCTTGGGGAAACGGGCTGTATGGATTTGACACCAACACCGAAACATGGACTTTCCGCTTTGAGTACGATCCTGATGAGTTGGGTCTGCTGAGTAAAAATGCACAGCGAAAATGCATTCCAAAAAACGATGATGAGTATTGGCTAGTCACCGCTGACCAAGGATTGGGGGTGCTGAATTTAGCTGACACTACCTACAGTTTCTTCAAACACTCAGAAACCGATCCCTTTTCGATTGTTCGAATTAGCGCCCGCGATGTCATGCAAGATAGCAGAGGAATCGTGTGGGTTTCAATGGCGTCTGGACTGTGCGTTTTAAATCAAGACCTCTTTCAAATTTCGTATTTCGCTCCCGAAGTAAGAACGGCCTATGATGAGCGCCAGTTTCAGTTCAATCAGGCAGTTCTTGTGGGAGATGACCTTGTTGTAGCGGCCAATTATTCCAATGGCTTCTATGTCTTCAACAAAGACCTGAACACCTTTAAGAAAAACATTGGGCAGGAGGGGAATGTGGAAGGCATTGAAAAGTCGCTTTCCGGAGTGCCTCTTGTGGCAAATTCAAAGGGTGATATATGGTCGATGTGCAGAGACAATGTTTATCAAGTAGACTTGGAAAGCGGCAAAGCCTCTGAACTACTCAACTTAAAGAAACAAGGGTATTCAGACGCAGAAGCACGCATCAACACCGTTTGGTGCAATCGTCAAGACCTCCTCTGTTTCGGAACAGATGACAACCTCGTAGGTAAGAAGAATGTAGAAACGGGCGCACTTGACATTCGCGAAATAGACCCTGAAGCCCCTAGTAGAAATTTAGTCTACGAGCTGGGAGAAGACGGAAAGGGGAACCTCTGGATTGGCAGTGAATACGGCGTGTATGTCTGGGACGAAAAAGGCATTCATGACTTTAAGGAATTCAGCACTGACTACGCGTCTATATCGCACATCACGTTGGAGTCCATTGCTGTGTCAGAAGACCATCTTTTCTGTGGAACGAAGAACAAAGGGCTGTATGTATTCAACCTGGAAACACTCGAAATGAGTCACTTCGGTAGAAATGAAGGGATGCCGAACTTGCGGGTTTCAGAGTTGGTGATTGACCAAAACAATGTGGCGTGGGGAATTACAGGCAATGGACTGGTATCCTGCGACCCAAGTGCATTTGACCCCATCTTTAGCTATGACAGACTAGATGGTTTGAAGTATACCGACATGGTGCACGATGAGATCAGCATGCTCTCAGATGGAAGAATCATTCTAGGCTGTCACAGAGGAATAGGGTCATTTTTACCGCAGAAATTAAAGCAGCAACCCAAGCCGTCAGGACTTGTGGTTTCACGGTGTGTGGTGCAAGGGGAAGATTTCCCTTCTTCGAACATCACTGAGCTGCACACCAACCATGGAGAATCAGTGGACTTGTACTTTCAGGCCATCGGGTATGTGAAGCCCGAAAAGTACCGCTATGCGTGGCGCTTGAAAGGCGAAGAAGAGTGGAACACACTGCAAGAAGCACGCTTGTTGTTTCCTAATTTGGTGAAAGACATTGTGGTGGAAATCAAAGCGGCGAACGAAAGCGGTGAGTGGTCAGACAACATTCTTTCCCTCCCAGTTCATGTACACACACCCTTTTGGCTCACCATGTGGTTCAAGGTCTTGGTAGGGTTGTTAGTGGTGGCAGCCGTACTCCTGTTTTTTAGATTTCGCTTGCAACAGGTTCGGAAGAATCAGGACCTTAAAATGGCCTACAACAAGAAGATTGCTGAGGTAGAAATGTCGGCCCTTCGCGCCCAAATGAATCCGCACTTTCTCTTCAACTGCCTCAATAGCATCAAGTATTTCATCATCAACAACGAAACAGATCAAGCGAGTGATTACCTCACGAAATTTGGTCGACTGATTCGCTTGATCCTGTCCAATTCGAAGTCGGAATCCATCTCACTTCAAAATGAGTTGGAGGCGCTCAACCTGTATGTTGATCTTGAAAGTTTGCGTTTTGATCAGAAGTTCCAGTTTGAGCTAGAGGTGGATGAGGAGCTGCAAACAGACTTTATTGAAGTGCCTCCGATGATCATTCAACCCTTTGTAGAAAACGCCATTTGGCATGGACTGATGCATTTGAAAGAATCGGGTTGGCTGCGCGTTCGACTGATCAAAGAGGACGAAGATCTGCTCTGTGAAATTGAAGACAATGGTGTGGGGCGAACGAAGGCGGCCAGTTTAAAATCGAAATCGGTATCGAAGGAGAAAAGCATGGGGATGGACATTACCCGAAACAGGCTGATGCGCATCCAAACAGACATTCGCATTGAAGAACAGCTAGAAATTATTGATCTGGTTGCAGAGAATGGTTCCCCTCGGGGTACGCTAGTTCGATTTAGAATTCCACTCAAATACATGTAAGGATGAAAGCAGTAATTGTAGACGACGAAAAGCATTGTTCGGCCACACTGAAGTATGAAATTGAACGGAACATTCCGGAGCTAGAGGTGGTAGAGATCTTCCAGAATCCGGAAGAGGCGCTGCAGGCCATTCCAACTATGGAGATTGACCTGTTGTTCCTAGACATTGAGATGCCCCATTTGAACGGGTTTGAGCTTCTGCAGAAGCTGGGGAAGGTGAATTTCGGCGTGATCTTCACTACGGCGTATGATGAGTTTGCGTTGCGTGCTTTTCGGCACAGTGCGGTTGACTACCTCTTGAAACCGGTTAGCAGTGATGATGTGAAGCAAGCGGTTGACAAATACAAGGCGGCCGGACAAGGTTCGGTTTCGGAGATGCAGTTGCAAATCTTGTTCAATCGATTGGAGGGGAAGGGATTCACGAAGATTGCTTTGCCTTCGTCAGAGGGATTGGACTTTGTGAATCCAGAAAGCATCATGCATTGCGAATCGCAGTCGAACTACACGAAAGTGTTCTTCAAAGATCGAAAGCGCATCCTAGTTTCGCGCACGCTAAAGGAGATAGAAGAGATGCTTGATGGGAATGGGTTCTTCCGAGTGCACCACAGTCACATTGTCAATCTCAACTACATTTCTAAGTATGTGAAAGGAAGCGGCGGTTATTTAGTGATGGATGATGAAACACAAATTCCGGTGAGTCGCAGCAGAAAGGAGAGCTTGATGCTCTTGTTTCAGGGATAACCAGTTGCTCATTCAAGTTGCCAATGACTCAAGCAGGCCTTGCACTCACTCATTGTTTTGAGTTGTGTTCAGCAAAGTCAGTACTTTTGAACCAAACACTGAAATGATGAAACAGTTTCTAACCTTTATTTTCTTCGTGGCCATCACGTTGATTTCTACTACTACAGACGCTCAGATTGTTGATCGTTCAAAAGACCGTGCCAAAGACAAAGCCAATAACCGTGTTGATCGTAAGATTGACAACGGAATAGACAGTGGTTTGGATGCGATTGAGGGCTTGTTCAAGAAGAAGCCTAAAAAAGACAATGGGGAGAAGGAAGAAAGTGACGCTGATGCAGAGGGAACAATGTCTGACGAAGAAACCATGAACCTGATGGGCAAAATGTTCGGCGGAGGTGATGTTGATATGGAAGAAGCGTATTCCTTTGACCGCAGCATTGAAATGTCTGTCCAGATGATTGACAAGAAAGGGAAAGAGGAGTACAACCAGAATTTGGAAATGTTGTTCGCCGAGAACGAAACCTACATTGGCATATTAACAACCATGAGTGAGGAAGGCGCTTCTGGCGAAGGCAAAATCATCATGGATATGGAGAACAAGCAAATGGTAACACTCATGGACTCTCAAGGCATGAAGATTGCCATGGCCATTGACCTTACAGATGCTTTGGAAGACGCCAATGAAGAAACGGAGTCTACAGACAACTTCATGACAGACTTGAAAAAAACAGGAAGAACGAAGGAAATCTTAGGCTATACCTGCTATGAATATGCTGGTGAGGATGAAGATAGCACCTATGAATTTTGGACGGCAGATGAAGACATGATGAACATCTACGGAGCCTTCGCAGCCATGCAGACAGCCAATAAGAAAAATGGAGCTGCAACAGCAGACAACTACCCACAAGGGATGATGATGGAATCTACCACCGTCAATAAAAAGAGTGGAGACAAGAATATCATGCGCGTAACTAAGGTGAACATGAACAAGTCACAGACTATTTCAACAGTAGGATACCAGCCTATGGGAATGCCAAGTGGGAACTGATTTCAATGTAATTTCAGTCGGACTAATCAATTGGAATCTGCAGCAGACCTGCAAGGACTTATGTCTTTAACGCTGCATTGTACGAACAAAGGCCTCATTTGAGGCCTTTGTTGCTTTTTAGAACCCCGCTTTCGGGTTCTCAGGTCTTAGGTTGAATCAGTTCTTCAGAATCTTAAACTCAGTTCTTCTATTTTTCTGATGTTCTTTCTCTGAACACTCGGTTTCGTTGTCACAGTTGTTGAGCAGCTTGGTTTCGCCATAGCCTTTAGCAACAATTCTGCTTGCTAGGATGCCTTTTTCGATGAGGTATTTTACAGCTGCTTCTGCTCTTCGTTCAGACAAACGCAAGTTGTAGCTATCTGTTCCTCTTGAGTCTGTGTGAGAGCTCAGCTCAATTTCTAGGGTCGGATTATCCTTCATAATTCCATACAATCGGTCTAGCTCGCGCATGGCGTTAGAACGAATCGTTGCTTTATTGTAGTCGTAGTAGATGTTGTCCAACCGAACAATTGTCCCTTTCTTCAATTCAAACAAGCTTAAGTCACTTGTGATAAGGGTTGCTTTTTTCCCTATGGTACTGACGACAATACTTTGCTCGTTTAGGCCTGGTGCAGAAGCCTCAAGGATGTATTCTTTCTCTTTTTCAAGCGGGAAAAAATAGGTGCCGTCAATGGCATTGGTTTCTTTGAGCACGGTGCCGTCAGAAGACTTCAACACAACTAAGGCGTTTTTAACTAGCTCGCCTGTGCTCGCATATATGATGCGTCCTTCAGCACCATAATCGTAGGCCGTCATCTCTAGGTTGACACGATCTAGATAGCCTGATTTATCATTGGAGTTGACAGATGTTTCTTCTTGGAAATACCCATTCTTGACCCCCATAATGTAGTAACTGGTGTTGTAGTCAACCTCAAATCTGTAGCGTCCGTCATGGTTGGTATTCGCCACTACTTCAAGAACTTCGTCATTGAATTCATCTTTTAGCAAGATGGTGGCATTTTGAATCGGGCTTCCTGTGGCAGCATCTACAATTTGTCCGCTAATTTGAATTTTAGAGGGGGGATGAATGAGAAAGGCATAAATGTCATCATCTCCTTTTCCACCCGGACGGTTACTAGAGAAGAAGCCGTGTCTGAGGTCGTCAAATAGAATCAGACCGAAATCGTCATACGAAGAGTTAACAGGGTAACCAAAGTTTGTTATTCCCACCTCGGCGCTGTCTAGAAAGGTGTAGAACAGGTCTAGTCCGCCCAGCCCTGGGTGCCAATCAGAAGCAAAAACAAACTGTCCTTTTTTGTCTATGTAGGGAAACATTTCGTTTCCGGGGGTATTGATTTTCGGACCTAAATTCACAGGGTCACCCCAGAAGTCTTCGTTTTTCGTAGACATCCAAATGTCTGTACCGCCTTGTCCGCCAGGCATGTCGCTTACAAAGAACATCTGCTTTCCATCTTCGGAAATAACGGGATGACCAACAGAGTATTCTGGGTCATTGAACGGGAACTGTCTTAGTTTTCCAAGTTCTCCGTCTTCATAAGAGGCATAGAAAATGCCCAAATTCAGTCTTCCATCTTCATCAGCTTTTTTCTTCCCCTTCAAGTAATTGTTTCGGGTGAAGTACATCATGTTTGAAGAGGGGTCGAAAGTGACAGTTCCATCGTGGTATCTACTGTTCGATTTGTTTTTAATGACTTTCGAATTGACTAAAGAAGAGTCACTGCTGATTTCAGCGGTATACATGTTCAAGTATGACTGGTCATTCCAGGCATAGATGTTTCGTTTCCCTTTTCCTTGCTTACGCGAACTGGCGAAGATTACTCCTTCGTCTGCAAACGCAGGAGAGAAGTCAGACTCAGGCGAGTTGATGTCGGTGGTTCGAATTTCAAAGCGGGCACTATCACGAATGATTCGTGTGGCCCAATCGTCTTCGGTGTATTTCTCTAAGTAGGTGTCAGGAGTTTTCATTAGGTAGAGCTCATAGATGACTACGGCTTCGTCGTACTTTTTATTTACTTTCAGCACGTGCGCCAAGTTGAGCAAATCTTCAGGTTGTGAATCTTTGAGCAAAACTAAAGCACGAAAGTGCTCTTCAGCTCTGTCAAACTGGTCAATGCGCATCCTACAAATACCGGCCCTTCTGAGGGCTAGGATGTCTTCAGGCTTTTTGTCAATGATGTCTTCATAAATCTCTGCAGACTTTTGAAAGTTGAAGGCTTGGTAATACTCATCGGCAAGCCTGTGCTTTCCTTTTTGGGCACTAGCAGAAGAACCAAGTGCCAGTAAGAGCACAAGGGAGAAGAGAATTCGTAGAGCGATGTTTGAGTTCATATAGTTGACTCTAAATGAGTTGAGTTGCTACCTTTAAAGTTAGGGTTTATAGTCAGGGTTAGAAGAAACGCGGAGAAATATCAGCTCCCGCATTCTTTCCAAAGTCTATTCCGAGCATGATTTCATGACTTCCACTGGAGTAGTTTCCAATGTCGGTTGTAGAATAGTCATAGGCATATCCGACACGCATTTTATTGTTGATTTCGTATTGCAATAGCATTCCAACAGACTCCTGAAAGCGGTACATGGCTCCTACCCAGAACTTTTCGTAGAACATAAAGTTCGCGGTCAAATCAAATGATGGAGGAG
This sequence comes from uncultured Comamonadaceae bacterium, assembly GCA_964353035.1. Lineage (GTDB taxonomy): Bacteria > Bacteroidota > Bacteroidia > Flavobacteriales_D > Sanyastnellaceae > JAQWQB01. Next base: position 8,601 of record CAYGUR010000004.1, read on the forward strand.
CGCCGTTCACAACTCTCAAGGTACCTGCTGGTTTGAAGTTGATATAGTTGTTCACTTCAAGAACCGTTCCAGCCACAAGGAAGAAGTGTTGTTTTTCAGCATTGTTGCTGAAATCAGGCAAGGTTCCTTCAATGAGCTTGTTGGTCAATATTTTCGGCACCGAGAGCCCCACATAACTCGTTTGTGAGTACCACATAACACCGGCTCCAAAGTTCGGAAGTGTACGGTTGCTAATGTTTTGCTGAAAAGCAGGATCATCTGATTCCACCGGACTGAGGTCTAACAAATTGGCCTGAAAGAAGTTGATACCTCCTTTCAACCCAAAAGCAAGTTTGCTTCGGTCGAAGAAGATCCGATAGCTTACATCTCCGTAAACACCGGTTTGTCTGATTGGACCATGAGCGTCATTGATGATGCTTCCTCCAACACTAATTGTTTCTTTTCGCAATGGAGAGTGGGCTGTAATTGTTTGCGTTCGCGGAGCACCGTCAAAGTCTACCCACTGATCGCGGTAGATGGCGTTGACGCTCAACAGGTCGGCACTTCCGGCATAGGCCGGATTGACAGACAACATGTTGAACATGTACTGCGAGAACATAGGGTCTTGCTGCGCATTCACTTGGTGAATACCAGCGAAAAAGAGACCGATGAGGATGTATTTCAAAGCTTTCATAAGCGTTCTTATCGTTTAAGGAGGATGTAACCGTTCAGTGGGTCACTTCCATCGCCCAAATCAAGGATGTAGTAGTAGGTGCTCACTGGAAGCAGATCACCGACAGACGCTGGGTGGTCAGACTTGCCGTCCCACTCATTGTTGTATGGATTGGCACTGTACACCAGAGCACCCCATCTGTTGAAGATTTTAATGTTGTTGTTCGGATACTTATAAATGTTTGGAATCACGAAGTAGTCATTGATACCATCACCGTTCGGAGAAAAGGCATCAGGGATTTCAATGGTCAAACAATCTTCCAGGACAAAGACGACCGTATCTTGCGTTGTTCCGCAGACACCATTATCAATGGTCCAAATCATAGTACTCGTGAGCGTTTCAAGCGGACCGTCGAGTTCGCCCAAGCTCCAAACAGTGGTGTTGTTATCAGAAAGATCAGTGATTTCAACAGGTCCCTCTGTAATGTTCCATGATCCGGTTGCTGGCCAAGGAGCTTCGTTGCCTTGGAGGTTGAAAATGATGAAATCATCTTCACAAATCGTGAGGTCATCGCCAGCGTATGCCGAAGGAAGCTCAGGGTCATAGATCACAATTTGCATGGTATCTGCACTTACGCCACAGAAGCCATTGTCTACCGTCCAAACGAAGGTGTTCACGCCAAGAGGCACATCAAAGACTTGCGTAAATTCATTGTTGACGTTCATGATAGAGCCGCCACCTTCAATGATGGTCCACTCTCCCGTGGCCGTATTTCCAATGGTTTCACTTCCGGCCATTTGAACAAGGTCTTGGGCTCCACAGAATGCTTGGTCTGGTCCGGCATCAGCTCCTGCCACATCAAGATCGTTCAAGAAAACAGAGACCGTATCGGTGGTGATTCCGTTTCCACACGGACCGTTGTAGATGGTCCATACGAAGATGTTTTCACCAAAACCAAGGTCAAATACCGTGGTGTTCGGTAGTGATGGATCAGTGATGGTAGCTTCACCAGAGATCAATGTCCATGTGCCATTTGCAGGTTGCAAAGGTGCGTTCCCTTCCAATGTTGTTCCTCCAAAAGGTGTACAGAACTCTAAATCTTCACCCGCATCTGCATCTGGAGAATCAGGGTTGTAGACTGTGATTACTATTGTGTCAAGAGACTGGGCATCACACGGACCATTCGAAACAGTCCATTGTAAGATGGTTTCCCCAATTTGTAATCCTGTGATTACCGCATTCGGGTCTGTCACATCTGAAATAGATGCATTTCCAGAAACCAAGGTCCACGTTCCTGTTGCAGGGAATAGCGGTGCATCAGCAGCCATCGTGGCCACTTCTTCAGGAGAACAAAGCTCTTGATCAGGCCCCGCATTGGCCTCAGGTGATGTAGCATCGAAAACGGTTACGGACACAAAGTCGAACGAATTGTTGTTCGCACACGGCCCGTTGTAAATGGTCCACTGAAGGATGTGTTCACCCACTGTCAATCCGCTGTACACGGCGTTGGGATCATTCACATCTGAAAGCGAACCGTCGCCCTCAATGATGGTCCATGTTCCTGTTGTTGGATCTTCAGGAATGGCGGCACCTAAAGTTACTTGGCTTTCTGGCGTGCATATTTCGATGTCTTCTCCAGCGTCAGCAATGGCAGCATCATCAGAGAACACAAGGATGTTCATGGTGTCAGAAGTAATTCCGTTTTCGCACGGACCGTTAGAGATGGTCCACTCAAAGACGTTTGTTCCAAGTCCGAGGTCCACCACTGGTGAGTTCGGGTCTGTTGGGTCAACGATTGTTCCTGTTCCACTCACCAAAGTCCACTCTCCTGTAGCAGGAAAAATTGGCATGTTGGCATCTAGGAAGGTATTGTCCACGGGCAAGCAGAGCTCTTGATCTTCATTGGCATCAGCCGCTGGTTGGTTTTGGTCAAAAATGAAGACTGAAACCTGATCAGCGCTCTCCATGCTTTCACACGGACCATTGTAGACCGTCCATTCGAAGATGTTTTCTCCTACGGTCAGTCCACTAACAAAGGTGTTTTCGCTAGTAGGCGAATCAATGACACCGTTTCCGCTCACGAGTGTCCATGTGCCCGTGTTAGGGGCGTTCAATGGTGCAGCGAAAAGGGTTGTAGTGCTCACCGGAGAGCAGAAAAGCTGGTCATTGCCTGCTGAGGCAGGTTCAAACCCTTCTTCGAACACAAAGACAGACACCGTATCAGTGGAGACACCCTCTGAGCAAGGCTCATTGTTGATGGTCCATACAAACGTATTCACGCCCAGTTCTAGTCCGGTTACAGCACTTGTAGGATCATTCACATCTGCAAGCACACCAGCACCTTCAATTAGTTCCCATGTCCCAAAGGCTGGGAAGATGGCTGGCGTGGCACCCAAAGAAGTGGCATCTGTTGGTAAACAGAGTTCAATGTCGTCTCCAGCATCCGCATCCGGATGGTTTTCGTCATAAATAAAGATTGAAACACAATCTGTGGTCGGCTCCTCACACGGACCGTTGTAGATGGTCCAGCAGAAAATATTTTCACCAATGGTCAATCCACTCAAAGCGGTATTTGGATCACTCGGATTGTCAATGGTACCCATTCCTTGGGTCAAGGTCCATGTGCCCGTTCCAGGCGTTGCTGGCGTATTTCCTTCAAGGAAAGTGGTACTAATTGGCGTACAGAACTCTTGATCTTCGCCCGCTGCAGCTTCAGGAGCTTCTGGGTCGAAGATGAGGACAGAGACTTCGTCCACAGAGAATCCACACGGACCGTTATCAACCGTCCAAGAGAAGGTGTTGACACCCACATCTAGCCCCGTTACTTCGGTAGCAGGGTCATTGATATCAGCAAAAGTTCCGGCGCCTGAAACCACTTCCCAAGTTCCTTCAGCAGCACCCAAGATTGGAGCAGCATTCAGGAAGGTCGAAGTAGTTGGCAGACAGAACTCTTGATCAGCGCCGGCTTGTGCATCTTCTGCATCAAATGCGAAGAGCGAAACAACAACAGTATCTGTGGTCAATGCGTTTCCACACGGACCGTTTTCTACTGTCCAAACCAAGACGTTGTTTCCAAGCTCAATGTTGGTCAAGAAACTGTTCGGATTGTCAATGTCATTGATCGTTGCGCTTCCTTCAATAAGTGTCCAGAAACCCGTTGCAGGGAAGGTCACGGCATTTGCAGCCAAGGTGGTGCTTTCCTGTGGCGTGCACAGTTGCTGGTCAGGCCCCGCATTCGCGTCAGCTTGGAATTCATCAAATACGAAAACAGAGACCAAATCAGAAGAGCCGCTCATGGCACACGGACCGTTGTAAATGGTCCATTCGAAAATGTTTTCTCCAACAGAGAGATCGCTAATGGTCGTGTTCGGATTGTTTGCGTCTGCAATGGTTCCTGTTCCTTGAATCAAGGTCCAGGTTCCCGTTCCTGGGAAAGTTGCGTTATTGGCGTCCATGGTAGCCGTAATGGTTGGCGTGCACAGTTCCTGATCAGCGCCTGCTTGTGCAAGAGGTGCATTCGGGTCGAACACGAATACGGTCATAGTATCTGTAGTTACGCTTTCGTCACACGGACCATTTGTAACGGTCCACACGAAGACGTTTTCACCAATTTCCAAGTCATTAATTTGGGTATTCGGGTTGTTCGGACTGACAATCGTTCCTGCACCGCTTTGGAGCGTCCATGTTCCGGTAGAAGGGAAGTCCGGCGTGTTTCCATTTAAAGTTGTTGTGAGTTCTGGAGCACAAAGCTCTTGGTCAGGACCTGCATTGGCATCAGGACTAAACTGTCCGAACACGAAAATGGAAACAAAGTCTTGGGTCATGTTACCACACGGACCATTGTCTACCGTCCACCCGAAGATGTTTTCTCCAACATTGAGGTTGGTTACAGTGGTGTTCGGATTAGTTGGGTCCAAAATGGTTCCTGCTCCCTGCACCAGCGTCCATGTTCCCACAGCTGGGAAAAGAACAGCATTCCCGTTCAATGTGATGGCGTCAACAGGGGTACAGAATTCTTGGTCTTCGCCTGCATCTGCGTTCGCTTGACCTTGATCAAATACGAAGATGCTAACGGTGTCAGAAGAAACATTTGGCACGCAAGCGCCATTGTCAACAGACCATTGGAAAACGTTTTCACCCACACTGAGGTTGGTCACGCTCGTTTGCGGATCATTTGGGTTTAGAATGTTACCTCCCCCAGAAACAAGCGTCCATGTTCCCGCAGACGGAAAGATGACATTGCTTCCGTTCAGGTTTGTGCTTGTTGTTGGGGTACACAATTCTTGATCTTGCCCTGCATTTGCAGGAAGTTGAGCGCTATCAAACACGAATACACTTACGGTATCTGTGCGGTCTTCCACGTCAAGACAGTCACCATTGTTCACCGTCCACACGAAGATGTTTTCTCCAATGGTCAGGTTTGAGATGGCGGTATTCGGGTCATTTGCGTTGGCTATTTCACCATTTCCGCTGAAGAGCGTCCATGTACCCATCGCAGGAGAAGCAACAGCTGTAGCCGACAAGTTCGTAGCATCATCTGGAGCGCATAGTTCTTGGTCTGCTCCAGCATTCGCCGCAGGCAAAGAAGAGTCATATACTGTAATGATTACTTCGTCTTCTTGCACACCACAAGTAGCGTAGTCAAGTGTCCAAAGGAATACGTTCTGACCAATGCTCAATCCAGTGATGGCTGAGTTCGGGTCGTTCGGACTCACAATGTTTCCTGTGCCGGAAATCAATGACCAGCTGCCTGTTCCAGGGTCAACCGCAGGAAGGGCGTTCATGGTAGTTGAGTTCGAAGGCGTGCACAGAATTTGATTCGGACCTGCTTGCGCTTGAGGTGCACCGCCGTCAAAGACAAGGATGCTCACTTGAGAAGAGGTAGAAGCGTTTGCACACGGACCATTTGTAATGGTCCATTCAAAGATGTTTTCTCCGATTGAAAGTCCGGTTACTTCACTTGTAGGACTTGATGGGTTCGAGATATTTCCAGTCCCAGAAACGAGTGTCCATTCTCCCGTTGCTGGGAAGATAGGAGTGTTTCCTTCCAAGAATGTTTCTAGGTCAGGGGTGCACAAGCTTTGGTCAGCACCCGCATTGGCATTTGGAGAGTTGTTCGAGTACACCGTAATGGTAACAGTATCATTTGATACCCCTCCGCAATCTCCGTTGTCAATGCTCCATTGGAAGACATTCACACCTACGGCCAATCCGTTGATCAAAGTTGATGGATTCGAAGGGTTGACGATGCTACCAGCACCAGAAACCAATGTCCACACGCCTGTTGCAGGTGCCACTGGCATGTTGGCTGCCATTGTAGCGTTGCTGATGGGCAAGCACAGATCTTGGTCAGGACCCGCATTGGCTGCCTCGGCTCCAGAGTCTAGCACTTCAATGGTGACTTGATCTGAAGTAGAAGCCGGTGAGCAAGGACCATTTGAAATCGTCCATTCAAGCACAACGGTTCCTACGGTGAGGCCTGTGATTAAGGTGTTTGGGTCAGCAGGATCAACAATGGTTGCAGTACCTGAAACTACAGTCCATTCGCCAGAGGCAGGATACGTTGCCGCATTCCCTTCCAAGGCGGTAGATGAAGCAGGTGTACACACTTGTTGATCATCACCAGCGTTCGCCGCTGCTTGTGCATTGTTGAAGATGGTGATGGTAACGGTATCAGTCAACGGGCTTACAGAACAAGGTCCGTTTGTGATGTTCCATTGGAAAACGTTGTCACCAATAGCCAATCCGGTTACTTGTGTATTTGGGTTGGCAGGATTCGCGATTGTTCCAGACCCCGACACCAGTGTCCATTGACCTGTTGCGGGGAAAGTGGGTGCGTTTCCGTTTAATGTTGTTGATGAAACAGGCGCACAGAAAGCCTGATCGTTTCCTGCGTTGGCCATTAAGGTATTGTCGAAAACGAAAATAGAAACCAGGTCCAAAGTTGTTGCCGGTGAGCATGGCGCATTGGTTGCGGTCCATCTGAAAATATTTTCGCCAACCGAAAGGTTCGAAACTACTGAGTTTGGATCCGAAATGTCAGCAAAGGTTCCCGAGCCGCTCACTACTTGCCAGAAGCCTGTAGCAGGGAAGATTGGGGTTGCTGCCGTCATCGTTGTGCTTGTTGTTGGCAAGCAGAGCGATTGGTTTGCTCCCGCATTGGCAGGAGGCATGTTTGCGTCGAAAACTGTGATGGTTACTTGATCTGATGTAGAACCTGAGCAGGCACCGTTGTCAACTGACCATTCGAAGACGTTTAGTCCAACAGAAAGACCAGAGACACTTGTGTTCGGGTCAGTTGCATTGGCAAACGTTCCACTTCCAGAAACAAGCGACCAAGAACCTGTTGCAGGAAGGATTGGCACGTTTCCATCGAGGAGCACAGTTCCGACACCAGAGCAGACACTCTGATCGGGCCCTGCGTCTGCAGGTGAAAGTGCACCTTCGTACACGGTCACCGTCATTTCGTCTGAGGTAATGGCGTCATTGCATACACCATTGTTGATGGTCCATTCAAACACATTCACACCAAGACCTACGTTGGTTACCGTTGTGTTCGGATTTGAAGGGTCTGTGATGGTCGCGCTTCCACTTACAAGCACCCATTCTCCTGTAGCAGGGAAAGTTGCTTCGTTGGCGTTTAATGTTGTGTTCGGATTGTCATTACAAATGTCTTGATTCACACCAGCATCGGCAGAGAGCTGTCCGAAATTGTAGACAAAGATACTTACCAAGTCAGTGGTTAGTCCTTCTGCACAAGGGGCATTGTTGTACGCCCATTGGAACACGTTTTCACCCACATTGAGTCCGGTTACGGCTGTTTGCGGATCAGATGGATCTACAATTGTTCCACTTCCTGAAACCAAGGTCCATTCTCCTGTTGCAGGAAAAATCGGTGTGTTTCCATTCAGGGTTGAGTTAACAAGTCCAATAGGGCTTGAACAGAGTTCTTGATCTGGGCCAGCATTCGCCACAGGTGCGTTTTCGTCAAAAATGAAGATGGTTACTTCGTCGAACTCAACGGCACCCGGACACGGTCCGTTCTGGATGGTCCAGCGGAAAACGTTTGCACCAATTCCCAGACCTGAGATGTTAGTCGTTGGACTGTTCACGTTGGCAATGGTTCCGGTTCCAGACTGCAAGGTCCAGAGTCCAATGGCAGGCAAACTTGGTGCGGCTGCGTTCATGGTGTGCGTGCTGATAGGCGTGCAGTAAGAGGCATCGTCACCGGCATTGGCAGGGGCTAAATTATCGTTGTAAATGGTGATGGTTACTTGGTCAACCGTTGGGGTTGCACACGGACCGTTGTCAATGGTCCACGCCAAGATTGTTTCACCTACACCCAGTCCACTGACCTCAGCCAACGGGTCATTCACGTCGCTAAAGTTTGCAGTACCCGAGACAACGGTCCATGTTCCAAGTGCTGGAAAAACGGCTTCATTGGCTTCCAGTTGTGCTGAAGTGAAAACGTCAACACAGAGGTCTTGGTCTTGGCCGGCATTGGCTGCTTCTTGAGAAGAGTCGAAAATGGTGACATTGATTTCGTCAGAAGTTCCGTCGTTGGCACATCCTCCATTGTAGATGGTCCACGCGAAGGTGTTTAAGCCAACCGAAAGGTTTGTCACGGTTGCATTTGGGTCATTTTCGTTACTGAAAGTTCCATCACCTTCTATGACAGTCCAGGTCCCAATTGCGGGCCCTGAAGGCGGCGTAGCGTTCAGCACGTGAGACGACGTTGGCGTGCAGTATTCAGCGTCTTCACCAGCATTGGCGTTGGCCAATCCAGAGTCATAGACTACAATTTCAACGGTGTCAGTGAGTATGCCGCAAGGGCCATTGTCAATGGACCATTCAAACACATTGACTCCAACACCAAGGTTGGTGACAGTGGTTTCACTTGCGTTTTCACTCAAGATGGTTCCTTGTCCTGAGACGAGCGACCAAGTTCCTTGAGCGGGGAAAATCGACATTGAACCGGTGAGTGTAGTTTCGTTCACAGCGCCAGAGCACAAAATTTGATCTTCACCAGCGTTGGCAGGAGGGTGGTTGGCATCATAAACGAAGATGATTACTTCGTCAACCGAAGAGCCTCCTGGACAGGGGCCGTTGTCGATTGTCCAGGTGAGAATATTTTGACCAATGGCAAGGTTTACGACCTGCGCATTGTTGTCGTTTATATTGAAAATGGTTCCACTTCCTTCTTGGAAACTCCAGGTTCCAGTGCCGGTGACACCAGGGTCATTGGCCTGCATAAATACGGAGTTGGCGACTGAGCACAGCTGTATATCTTCTCCAGCCATGGCAGGAGGTGCTTCTCCGTCATAGACAATAATTTGCGTGAGTGCTTGGTTGGTAGCGCAGGGATAGAATTGTTGCCAGAGGAAGGTGTTCGTTCCTAAGCCAAGTCCAGTAACTTGAGTTGTTGGGGAGTTGGGAGACACGATGGTTCCGTTTCCACCCAAGATGGTCCACGTTCCAGGAACGAGCGGGTCAGGATCAATAGCTGATAGTGTTCCAGTGGTTTCGGCACACAATTCCTGTACACCACCTGCATTGATGGGTGTGTCTGGATCAACAATGGTAAATACAATGTCAATAGAACCTTCAAAACCAAATAGGTTGTCTACCACAAAGGTCACCGTGTCATTTCCGATGTAATCGAACGGAGCGGTGTACCTAAAACAGGTATCGAAGGGCGATGTAGGTGGGGTCAACATGATGGTGCCCTCATTTCCTTCGAAACTGATAATGTTGTGGTCCCAGCCGCAGCTGTAAACTTCAAGACAGTGATCAATGCTTTCACCCGGACAGAAAGAACCGAGAGAGTAAATCGTAGCGGGGATACCAGTAGCAGGGTCAATGAATTCAAAGGCGTCATCAAAACCAGACAGAAAGCCGTAGGTTCCTGTTGATCCGCCGTTTCCTGTTAAGAAACCAGCATGGAAAAACCCTTCAGAAGTAACTACATTGTTGCTTTGAAGGGAACCTAACGGAAATGTCACTGCTTTCCATCCAGCGAGGCCTGGAACATCAGAATAGATCACGTTCGGAACAAATTGGTAGTCCACTCCGTTCAGTTGCAACGTGGGTTCAGCTTCAGCAGGAACAATCAGGTTCATTGTTTGGCTGTCTGTATTCACTTGGAAGAGCGAAAACTCAATGTAGCGGGAGCCGGTGCAGTCCATTTGAGGAATGGCAGACATTCCCACTTCGTCGTCCTGCGAAGAACCCGTAAAATGGTAGCAGTAAGCACGTTTATCAGTACGCAAATAATGCGCATCACCCATTCCGCCGGTAAGGGTGTAATCATAATATTCACCTGCATCAATGTTTGCAACTGGTGAATTTCCACCATCAAGGTAGATGTTGGTGTTGTCTTCAGTGGCCACAATGATAGCGTAGTCAAAGGGGCTTACATTGTCACCTTTGACAACCACAAAGTCTTTCCACATTAATTCAATTGGGACCAATTGATCAGTCCCACCATCAGCGGCATTTCCGCCAGCAATACGTGTATGAGTGGAGCCACTAATGGCCACAATATTTTTGTCAGATGTGATGTGTGAACCCGCTACGTGCTCAACGGGATTGTGTCCGCGGATGAGGTACGACTCATTTTGGTTCAAAGTAAAGGTGAATGGATTCGGGAGCACGCCACCTTCCAAGTACATGTTAAAAGGCGTCTCAATGGTAATGGTAGTGTTGTTTTCAGTAGCCATCACAGAGATGAAGTGGTATTCTTCGGGACTATAATTGGCATTCATGTTACGAACTTGGCTTCCTGCCCAGAAGTCAGTTCCCATTCCATTTTCACCTTTGAGTGTTACAAGCGTTTGGTTATGTACACCGGAGATTTTGTGCACACACTGAATAGCCGAAGTTGAGGTGATTATCAAGCTTCGGTCAGTATTGACTTGATTCGGAATGTCTGTTTGTCCGAGCTCTGGTGTCAAGGGCACTTTCAGGGGTATGCCCGATACAACAGTAGTGTCTAGCACAAATGTGACCCCATCAGCGGTTTCAATGTGCACATCTACCACAAACGGACTAGGGGTGGTGATGAACAGCTCAGAAGGCGTGTTGTGGGTGGCGCCTCCGGTATTCCAAATTGGGGGCATACGGAATTCAGTGTCAAATTGCGCTGAGGCATTCAAACACAGGGTTAGGAGGGCAGTTGACAAAGTCAGTGCAATCCTGATTTTTTGTAGGGCAGATTTCATAAAATAGTCACTTACCAAGTAATTTGGTTCCATTAGTATCTCATCCGTTATACGCAAACGCCAGAAATAGTTACAGTGAATGGCATGCAAGTAAATAAATTCTTGAAATAAGGAAAGAGTGATTAATTTCGTAAAATGCGTTTTGGCCTGATACTCTTCTTTTTGGCGGTGCTGTTGTCTACAAGAGGACAAGAGCTAGACTCCTTGTTATTGAAATACCAACAAGAAGAAGATTATGATCAGCAGTTAACGGTGCTGAGTGATTTGGTGAAAGTCACGCTGTGGAACAATCCTGATACGGCGGCCTATTTTGCTCAAGAGTTCAAGCGCGTTGCGGAAGCGAATCAAGATACCCTTGAAATGGCTCGGGGGCTGAACTTCGAAGGGATGATTTATTATTTCAGTGGAACCTATGACAAGGCCATTGCGAAGTACCTGGAAGCGTATCCTTATTTTGAAGACGCAGGAGATGTGTACATGGTAGGCATGATGTACAACAACATCGGAGCGGCCTACTCGAATAGGTTCGATCCGGAGCGCACAGTAGAGTTTTATGAAAAGGCGTTAGAAAAATTCGAAGAAGCGCAAGACACCACGTGGATTGTTAACCTCAACCACAATTTGGCGAACGAATACTTCAACCTGGGGCAGATAGACAGGGCTGAAGAGTTGTACAATGAGGCACTTGAGGGGTTTAAGCTGTTGGGAGATAGCATTTACATGGCCTATGCCTATTCTGGAATAGGCACCTGTTTGGCAGAACGAAAGAAGTATGAAGAAGCGCTAGAGTACTACTACAAGGCTGTTCAGTACAGTGACAGCACTGTGGATCGCAGTTTTTCTGGCTCTTTGAGTCTTAATCTGGGCCAAAGTCTGTTTGGAATTGGCCAGGTTGACGAAGCAGAAGAATTAGGGCTTTATGCGCTGAGAGTAGCCTTAGAGATGGATGAGCGTCATCGCTTGCCAACTACACATAGGTTATTGAGTTCAGTTTATCAGCAGCAAGGCAAGTTTGAAGAGGCGCTGTACCATGCTGAACAACGCTTCAACTGGAACGATTCTGTTTTTGCTTCGGAAAGAGAGTTGATTTCAGCAGAGATGCTCACTAAATTCGATACAGAACGGATTGAGAATGAGCTGGCTATAAATGAGCTTCGGCTTTTAGAGGAGCAGCGGCAGAGTGAGTTATTCATCGCCGGATTGATCATACTAATACTTCTCTTGATTGGAGCGGTGCTTTTTTTGGTTCAATACCAACGAAACACAAAGAAATTAGAGCGTAAGAACAGTCAGATCCAAACAGCGTTGGAAGAGAAAGAGCTGTTGCTGAGAGAGATTCACCATCGGGTAAAAAACAACCTTCAAATTGTTTCTAGTTTGCTTGGAATTCAAAGCAGACAGATTGAAGACAAAGTAGCTTTTGAGGCCATTGCTGCCTCAAGGGGACGGGTGCAAGCGATGTCGTTGATTCATCAAAATCTCTACACGCAAGACAACTTGGTTAACATCAACGTCAAGAGTTATGTTGAGCAGCTGGTCGGAAGCATTTTACAAACCTATTCGAATGGATCGGAGATCAAACTGAACACCGAAATAGACGAGGTCCAGCTTGATGTAGATACTTTAATCTCTCTTGGGTTGATCATGAATGAGCTCATCAACAACTCATTGAAACATGCTTTTAAAGAGGGAGAATCAGGCAATTTATGGGTGAAGTTTGTAGAAACCAAAGATGAGCTTCTATTAGAGATCAAAGATGATGGCGTTGGTTTTGAAGGACCCCTTTCGAAAACAACGGGGTCTTTTGGTATGAAAATGCTTGGGGCCTTTGCGAAGAAATTACGCGCTCAGTGGTCAATAGAAGGAGAGAATGGCACGACCTTCAGGCTTTGGATGAAAAACGCCCAGTGAATTCGAAAGAAAATTAAAATGAACCAGAGAGATGTTGACTGTTTTGTGTTTCTTACCTTGTATTCATTTTGTTGCCGTTTTGATAGAATAGCTATGCGGGCTCTGTTTCTAGTCGCTTTTATTGTACTCATCACCTTTTCTTCAGCCCAATCACCTTTGGATGTTAAAGACGTGCTAGCTGATTCTATTTCTTTTCAAGAGGAATTGATGTTCTGGGAAACGCATTCTGCTGAAGACCCGACCTACTATTTTAATCGCGGTAAAAAATTGCTCGATGAAAACACAAAGCTGTACCCCGTTTTGCATGTTGAGCTTTTGCGTCAGATGGTTGCTGCTGGGACCATGGCGAAAAAATATGATGAGCTTGTGAGTCTGCTTAAAGAGTGTGAAGAAGACCCTGTTTCTCATACAGAGTACTATGCAATTCAACTCTTGGAAGGGGTCGTAGAAAGTGCGTTTCACCGGATTAAGCTTTCAGACTTAATTGAAGTGATGAGCTATTGTGATTCGCTCCCAACAGAGCCTTACCATTACGACTTGATTCGAAGGTCATTTTATAGGGCCTACACGCGAACGCTAGAAAAAGAAAGTCTATTTGATGAAGCAGCCACGGTTGCACATTCAAGCTTGTTGCTGAACCTTCCTGAACCTTACTCTTCGTCGGCGTATTACGATGAGTACTTGTTAGGAAGGAGCTTTTTCAAAGTGGATAACTTCCCTTCGGCATCAACAAAGTTCCGAAGAGTAGTGGAACTTATCCCAGAGAATCCAACGATGCCAGCGCGGAACATTCGAGCGCGTTCTTTGCACTATGTTGGGATTTGCGCAGAGAAATTTGGGGACGATGAAACGTATATCCGCTTCACCATTGAAGCCGTTGATTCGATGCTGGCCATGCATACAATTGACGCAATACCTCCAATGCTCGATGTGGTAAACCATCTTATACACAACGGGAACTACAAGGAGGCTGATAGGTATTTTGAACAAGTTGACTCCGTGTTCAAAATCTACCCACCAACTGATTATATCAATGCAGGTATTTTGATTTCAAGATATCGCTATGCTTGGAAACTTGGACAGTTGGAAGAAGCGATCTCTCTTGCTCAAGAGGCCGAAGTCTTCGCACAGAAAACCATTATTCTGGAAGGAATTGTTACTGATTTGATTGAAATGTTGGTCGAAAAGGGCGATTACAAGAAGGCCTATGAATACCAAGTGAACTATCTGCAGATGCTCACTGAAAAACGGGATGTTAAGTCGTTTCGTGAAATTGAACAGCGTCGACATCGCTACGAATTGAAGCGGCAAGAAGACGAAAAGAAGTTGCTGATCATTCAACAACAGCAGCAGCAAGATGTGATTGCCATGCAAGACCAACTGTTGTTTGCAGCAATATCAGCTATTTTATTCTTACTGATTACAGCATTTTACATCGCTTACGTCAGTAAAAAACTAAAAAGAGCAAACAACTGTCTTCAACTTCAAGCGGAAGAGCTTCGCGAAGCAAAAAATACTGCTGAAAAGGCCGCTCAAGCCAAGGCTGATTTTTTAAGTGTGATGTCGCATGAAATTCGCACCCCTTTGAATGCAATCATTGGCCTCAACAAAGAACTTGCCGAAAAAGACCCACGAGAAGACCAAAAAGCCAACCTAAACTATGTAGACCAAGCTTCAAAACACTTGTTAGAGTTGATCAATGACATTCTAGATCACAACAAGCTAGATGCGCAAAAAATCAAGATAGAAAAGAAACCTGTTGTGCTTTCAGAATTGATGGATCAGTTGGTGAAAATGACGAACATCCTCAAAGGAGAGAAACAGATTAAAGTGCTGAGCTTCATAGACCAAAAACTACCAACGGTTATTCTAGCAGACCCGTTAAGACTCAGGCAAATTGGTACAAACCTGTGCATGAACGCTGTGAAATTCACACAAAAAGGAACCGTCACCTTGCGATTCAGTCAAAAAGAAAATGGTCAGTTGGAACTGGAGGTGACTGACACTGGTATTGGAATTGAGCACAATGCCATTGAGAAAATTTTTAAAGATTTCACTCAAGCTCATAAAAACACTGCCAGACTCTATGGCGGAACAGGTTTAGGCTTGTCTATTACAAAGCGACTTATCTCGCTCATGGGTGGCGAAATCAAGGTGGTTTCAAAAGTGAATGAAGGTTCTTCATTTTTTGTGACACTACCCCTCGAGACAGGGAATAAAACGCATAAAGAGGTTGCAGAACTGGAGCCGTTTAAGGAGGGTGTTCGCGTGTTGGTTGCCGAAGACAACGAGCTCAATAAACTGGTGGTGAAAAGTGTGCTCAGCAGATGGAATTTGGAGTTTGAGATTGTGTCTAACGGACAAGAGTGTCTTGACCTCTTGGA
Source organism: uncultured Comamonadaceae bacterium (assembly GCA_964353035.1). GTDB lineage: Bacteria > Bacteroidota > Bacteroidia > Flavobacteriales_D > Sanyastnellaceae > JAQWQB01. Next base: position 23,768 of record CAYGUR010000004.1, read on the forward strand.
GAAGGAACAATTTGATTTGGTGCTAATGGATGTGCAAATGCCTGTCATGGATGGACTAGAAGCTACACGACGCATTCGCAACAATCAAAGTGAACACATTTCCAAGATCCCTGTCATAGCGCTTACCGCAAGCTCTCAGCCAGAAGAAATTGCCCAGATGAAGGAAGCAGGTATGGACGTACATATTTTAAAGCCCATTGAAACAAATTTTCTTAAAAAAGTAATGTTGCAACTCTTGACTACCTAAGTCTAAGTACCTTATTTTAGCAGGAACTAACTAAAGCGCATGAGTGATTTAAAAATTCGAATTTTGGTTGTGGAAGATGAGCCTATTGTAGCTGAGGACATTGCCGACTGCCTTGAAAGTGTGGGGTTTGATGTCACTGCAATAGCTTATTCGGGTGAAGAAGCAATGGAGTTCCTTTCAAACCAAACGTTCGAAGCCGCCCTTCTTGACATCACTTTAGGGGGTGAAATTGACGGCATTATGGTGGCCAATGAAATCAATAAGAATCACCAGTTTCCCTTTGTATTCCTCACTTCCCACTCTGATAGAGGAACGCTAGAAAAAGTGAAATCTACCTTTCCGTCAGGCTACCTCGTTAAACCCTACAATGAGCCAGATTTGCTTACGTCGCTGGAGATTGCGGTCTCTAACTTCGTCATGCGCAACGCAAAAAAAGAATTTAGCATTGAATTGGTCAATGAACAAATACCCACTCCGCTGTCACTAAGGGAATTCGAAATTCTCAATTTGATGAAAGAGGGAAAAACGAATAAAGAGATTGCTGAGGAAATTCACCTTTCGGTCAATACGGTGAAAACGCACCTGCTTCACGTTTATGAGAAGCTAGATGCCAAGAATCGTACTGAAACCATGTTCAAAATCAATGAGTTACTGAAGAGTTAGTGAATATCACCCATCTGGGTGAGGACAAAAGGATTTGGTCTGCTGAATTTAGCCGCAGATAAAAAACCTTAGTCATGAAAACCTTTCTACTCTTCTTTGCGCTTCTGCTTTCAATAGGCTCTTTCGCCATTGACAATGACAATTGCGCCAACGCAACTTTTCTCACAGTCAGTTCAACGTGCACTCCTATTTCGTACAACACACTGGACGCTACCACATCTGGTGATGCTGTTCCAACATGCGGCTTCTACCAAGGAGGGGATGCTTGGTTCATTTTTACCGCTCCGGCAAGCGGTAACTTTCGAATTGAACTTACAGATGAAGGAATAGGAAACCCGCGCTTTCAACTGTATACTGGCTCGTGTGCAGAGCTTGTTCCTTTTGAGTGTCAAGGAGAGACTACCAATTATTCTGACCCTGCACTTGCCGGGGAGACTTTTTATGTTCAGGTTTTCTCTTTCAACGGTAGCGGTGGTGCTGAATTCAGTCTGTGTGTGATGGAAACAACTCCTCCCGTGAACAACCTATGTGAAGACTTTATTACCCTAAATGTAGGCACTGAGTGTACTACACAATCATTCAATAATTTGTATGCCACGGGTGACAATGGCAGTGGTCCGAATCCTACCTGTGGATTTTACTCTGGAGGGGATGTTTGGTTTCAGTTCGAAGTTCCAGCTGACGGACAGTTTCGTCTTGAGCTAACAGACGAAGGCGCGGGCAACCCTCAAGGATTTCTTTATACTGGCAGCTGCGGTAGTTTAGTTCAGTTTGGTTGCCTCTTCAGCGAGGACTTCATCAACATCAATGACCCTTCGCTTGGAGGTGAAATCATGACGCTTCGTATGTTCGGGTTCAATTCTGAATATTTGATTGAATTCGGGTTATGCGTCTTTGAAGTAGACTACGCGGTCAACGACAATTGTGCAGATGCTTTGGCGCTTTCTGTGGGAACAGAGTGCACGCCTGCAACTTACAGCACAATGTATGCTACTGATGAGCCAGGAATTGCCCCAGGACCTGGGTGCGGATTCTATCAAGGTGGGGACGTATGGTTTACTGCGGTTGTTCCAGCAAGTGGACACCTTCGAATTGAAAATGACGATGTAGATGGAAATTCACACTTCACAGTTTACACAGGAACCTGTGGCGAAATGGCCGTTTATGACTGTCAGAACTCTGCTGGGGACCTCAACATCAATGATGCTGCCCTTGCTGGTGAAACAATCTATCTCCGTTATTGGAGATACAACTCTCAGCGAGTATGCTCTTTTAGCGTATGCCTTTGGGAGCCAAACACCATTCCAAATGATGATTGCGCAGACGCAACCCCACTGCCTGTGAGCACCGAATGTACTTTTACATCCTACACCAACGAAGGCGCCACCAAAGAAGAAGGCGTCGCCCCGAACCCAAATTGTGGTTTTTACCAAAACGCTGACGTATGGTTCACTATCGACATGCCTTTGAGTGGTCATTTGCGCATAGACCTAATTAATACGGGCGCAATTGGTGTGGGTTATCAATTATATGAAGGCACTTGTGGTGCTATGACCCGCGTTGATTGTAGAGCTCTTTTTGACCATTTGAACGTTCATGAAGACGCCCTAGCCGGACAGACGCTCTATCTCAGAGTATACCCCTACAATTCGGCAGGGCTGATCAATTTTGACATATGTGTAACTGAGCCAGATATTCCAGACTACGACTTTTGTGAAACAGCCCAAGAGGTTGAGCTCACCGGAGGCTGTCAAATGGTAGAATACTCAAATGAGTTCACTACTTCTGAATCAGAGACGCCACAACCAGGTTGTGGGTTCTACCAAGGAAATGATGTTTGGTTCGCGATTACTGTGCCTGCCTCAGGCTTGCTCATTGTAGAAACGGGAGAGGTAGATTTTAACAAGCCCTGCTTGGCGATGTATTCGGGAGATTGCTCTGACCCCACCTTATTGGAATGTAGCGAATCAGGAAGCGAAGTCAATTCGGGAAAAATCATTTTAGACAACATCGCTCTGGCAGGAGAAACACTTTATTTCCGTGTTTTCCGCTACAATAGTCGAGCTGGGGGTGCTTTTACCCTGTGTGCGTATGACCCTAACATTTGTGGAGTATACCAGTTTGAAGAGGGAATCCAAACGGTATGTGACCCTGAAAACGGTGAGTATGACCAAGAACTAATTGTGAGCTACATCAATGCGCCAGAAACAGGCTTTTTAAATGTAAACGGTATTGACTACCCTATCACGGGAAGCCCTCAAACCATTGTTATTCCTGACCTTTTCGCGAACTATGAGTTTGTGAATGTTACGGCATTCTTTACAGATGACCCATCGTGCACCTACTCAGAAAACTTTGTGTACAGAGAACCACTAACGTGCTTTTGTCCTGGGGATATTAACAACGATGAAACGGTAACTGCGGCAGATTTACTCTTATTGCTAGGAGCCTATGGCTGCTCATCTGGTTGCCCGATTGACCTCAATGAAGACGGCACAACAGACACCGCAGACTTGTTGTTGCTCTTAGGACAAATTGGACAAGACTGTCCGGGATTATAACTTCTTCATAGGTGATGGCGTGGCGAAATCAAGGCGCTGCGCCGTCTCCGACTTCTTTAGAAAGCGCTTCAACCGAGCGAATTTTACGTAAATCAAGAGGGGCCAATTTAACCAGTTGGCCCTTTTCTTTTCACCCATCTGGGTGACATCGCCCCACAGAAGAATGACGAACTTGTACCTGAATGCAATCGCTCTCTATGCAAACTCTCACTCCAAAAGAACAAGAAGTGCTTTTATTACTCCGAATGGGCAAATCCAATAACGAAATTGCGAACGCATTGGGAATCAGCATGAACACAGTAAAAACGCACATGAAAAGTGTCTACAAAAAACTGAATGCCCGCAATCGAACAGAAGCGGTTTTGAAAAGCATGAAAATGGATGAAAAATAATTCTGCTAATCATGTAACCCTCACGCTTTAGCTCACGTAAGCGGAAGGCAAGACACCGTTGATTGACTTTTTAAAGGTTTTGGTTGACTCATTATTTATCATTGACGTGTCTTGAACAACAAGCAAAGAGAAGGTCGGTTTACTGACCTTCTTTTTTGTTTTTAGGGCGAAGGATTTCATTCGAGAAGGCCCCTACAATACCATCGGTTTTTATCCGTTCCTACCTTACATTTGCTACATTGCCGCTCTAGATGAACCTCTATTCAAATAAACAGCGTTGGAAAATTGTCTTGCTGATTGCCGCCATGGTCATCGCAGGCATTACGCTGTGGTATTCTAACAGCATTGCCGAGAAAATTCGCGAAGAAGAGAAACTGAAGATCAAACTGTGGTCAGAAGCCATCCAACAGCGTGCTGAATTAGTGAACTACACTGAGTCGCTCTTTGATGAATTGAGGAAAGAAGAGCGCGAAAAGGCTGACCGATTGGCGCAGGCTTATCGCATTATCAATGATCCGCCTGAACAAGGCGACCTTACCTTCATTACAGAATACCTCTGGTCCAACAAGACCATTCCTGTGCTCATCTACAACGGGAAAGATTCGCTCCTCTACAAAATCAACGTTCGTCAGCCTGAAGGTGTAAATGTGAAAGCGTTTACTGATTCGCTGAAACAGGTCATGATGGAGCGAAATGAACCCATTCAACTCACAGATGTAGGACACACCATCTATTACAATGAGAGTTACCGCTTTTCTGAGCTAAGGGGTGTTATGGAAGATTTGATTTCTTCTTTCATCTCTGAAACGGTCATCAATTCAGCCAGTGTTCCTGTTATTTTGACTGACAGTACTCAAACCATCGCGCTGAAGGCTGAGCGTGTTGACGAAGCCGTTTTGAGCGATAGCCTGTTGCTGGCCAGTCGCATTGCTGAAATGGCAAAAGAGAACAAACCCATTGCCATCGACCTGCCTGATAGCGGACGGAATTACATCTTTTTCGAAGACAGCCTTGTGTTGACTCAACTGCAATACTTTCCTGTTGTTCAATTGGTGCTCATTGCAGTGTTTCTTATTACTGCCTACCTCATTTTTTCGACCTTCAGAAAGGCAGAGCAGAATCAAGTTTGGGTTGGAATGGCGAAGGAAACTGCTCATCAACTAGGAACACCGCTTTCGTCTTTGATTGCATGGATTCAACTGTTGGAAGCACAGGGTGTCCCCAGCTCTACCATTGATGAGCTCAACAAAGACGTCAATAGGCTCAACATGATCACAGACCGATTCTCAAAAATCGGCTCGAAGCCAGATTTACAAATTGAAACCATTTCTGATTTAGTAGAGTCAACCTTCAATTACCTTCAGTCTCGGGTGTCGAAAAAGGTGGTGATCTCCATGAACCACCAAAATCCAAACGCTGAAGTCCTCGCGTCTCGTCCGCTCTTCAGTTGGGTCCTCGAAAACCTCGTGAAAAACGCCATAGATGCAATGGAAGGGGAAGGAACGCTGGATGTGCATACCGGACTGGAAGGCGGATTTGTTTTCATTGACATTGCAGACTCTGGAAAAGGCATTCCGAAAGGAAGACAAAGAACCGTCTTCGAACCCGGGTTTACCACCAAAAAACGCGGTTGGGGATTGGGCCTTTCGCTCACAAAACGAATTGTTGAAGAGTACCATGGAGGGAAAATTTTCGTGAAACGCTCAGAAGTGAACAAAGGAACAACGTTCAGGATTATGCTTCAAACAACGGTGTAGAAAGCGGGGTTCGAAATCGAAATCGACTTGGTTGAAGACTGCCTTCGACCGAAATTGGCTACCTTCATTTTATGAAGTTCATCTTGCACTTATTCCTTGCTTTCACCACCGTGACTTCCTTCGCGCAGCAAGGTTGGACCTGGACAGCCTTGCCCGCTATGCCTGAGCCTGTGGCCAACAATGCCGTGGTAGAAGCCATGAGCAATGATACCCTTTGTGTGTATTCATTTTGCGGAATTGACGAAACGAAAACCCCTGCGGGCATCCACCTCAAAGCGTGGAAATACAATACGGTTTCTCAGGTTTGGTCTGCCTTGCCAGATGTGCCAGATGAAAACGGCGGAAAAATTGCGGCTGGCGCGAGCGCAGTAGACAACATCATTTATCTCATAGGCGGATACCATGTGGCGCCTAATTTCTCAGAGGTTTCATCAGATAAAGTGCACCGTTTTGACCCCAATACAGATAGCTGGCTGTCAGACGGTTCGTCCATTCCCATTCCCATAGATGACCATGTGCAAGCGGTTTGGAACAGCAGTTGGATCTATATCATCACCGGCTGGAGCAACTCTGGAAACGTGAACGATGTGCAGATTTACAATCCGAACGTGGATCAATGGTCAGTGGGAACAGCCACCCCCAACGGCGTGAATTATGAAGCTTTCGGCACCAGTGGAAGCATCATTGGGGATACCATTTATTACTACGGAGGTGTCCAAGGGTCTTTTTCTTTTACAGCTAACGCGAAGCTGCGCAAAGGTGTCATTGATCCGCTGAATCCCAACGAAATTACATGGTCGCAGATGGAGAACTATCCTGGAGGTCCCGGCTACCGAACGGCGGCGGCACGCTATGAAGATCAACTGTTCTGGATTGGTGGAGCAGGAGTGGCTTACAATTTCGATGGCATTGCGTACAACGGAACAGGTGGCGTAGAGCCCACCGGACGCATTGCGACCTACTATGCGGGCATAGACCAATGGTTGGAAGACAACGGTACAGGGGAAGACGTGATGGATCTTCGTGGAATTGGGCAAGTATCGCCTACTTCTTGGATTATTTGCGGAGGGATGGAAGGAAATCAGGTGGTTTCAGACCGCACATTTTTGTTGAGCTATGACAGTTCTGTTTCGCTCAATGAAGTGAAAGATGAGGTTCAAATAAAGCTTATAAATGGAATTGTAGAAGTGCAATCAATTGAAGCCATTCGTGCCTTACAACTTCATACGTTAAATGGAGAATTGTTGGCCGAAGCCCAAGTCGTGGCTGGAAGTCAACGTGCCAGTATACAGGTGCCTAGAAACATTCATGGACTGATTATTGTTACTGTTTTCTTCGCCAACGGCAACGTAGCACATTTAAAATTGATGAAGCTAGAATGAACGGCATACGATTATTAATAGTGGTATTGGCACTGAGCAGTTCAGGGTGGTTGTTCGCACAAAATGAAATCACTTGGACTGAAAGCTTTCGTTTGGAACGGAAACAGCGTTTAACCAAGATGATTGGCGCAGATTCCATCAACTTTTTCGTCCTACAAGAAATTGCTGGGAAGGAATCAACCTGGGAATTGCACGTTTACAACAAGGCATCCATGGCAACGAAGTCGATCAATGTGATTGATTTGCCAAGTTTACCAGGAATTGAAATGCAGATGAACGATGTGTTGCTTTTTGGCGACCGTCTGTTGCTCATTACCACTGCTGTGGACGACGAATCAGAGTTGATGAGCGCTTACGGCACCTGGCTTTCTGAAGAAGGGAAACCAGCAGATTTTCCGGTATTGTTGGGACAGCAGAGCACCACACGTCGAAGGGGAAATGATCAGTTTGGTTTTGAGCTATCCAGTGATGGGAGCAAATTATTGATTTACAATGAGAGTGAGTTTGAGCGGAAGGCGAATGAGCGATTCACGTTGAAAGTGGTAGATGCAGAGTTGGAAACTGTGTGGCAGAAAGATTTAGAGCTTCCGTACAGCAGGGAGATTTTTGAAATCAATCAATATGCCGTTGACAGCAGAGGACATGTGTACATGATGTCAGGAATAACCAATGACAAGTCGCGAAACAACGACGCTGAGCGTCCGCCAAGCGATAAACGCTACGTGATCATCAGCTATGATCCAGACCAGAACAAGGTCAAAGAGTTCGATGTGAGTTTGGAGAACAAATGGGTGATTTCAACCACCTTCGCGTTAGCAGACAATGGAGACTTAGTCATAGGCGGCTTTTATTCGAACAATCGTTATTTCAGCATAGCGGGCTCATTTTTTTTCCGAATTGATGGTGATTCAAAGGCCATTGAAGCGAAGGGACTTCATCCGTTTAGCAAGGAGGTATTGGCGCAGTTTATGTCGGAACGCAAGGCTGAAAAAGGCTTAGAACTTGATGATTTTTACTTTGATCATTTTGTGCTTCGCGAAGATGGCGGGGCATCGATGGTAGCAGAGCAATACTACGTTACGCAGCGTTTCCAGACAGATATAGCCTCAGGGCGACAACAGATTCAATATTTCTATCATTTCAACGATGTGTTGGTGGTAGACATGAATGCAGAGGGAGAGATCAACTGGGTGACGAAAGTGCCTAAGATTCAGGTGAGTATGAACGATAAAGGTCCGTATTCATCCTACGCACTCACCCATGTTTCAGACACACTTTATTTGGTTTTCAATGACAATCCAGATAACGTTCCCTTGTTGGAAAAGAATCCGGATGCGAAGGTCTATTCCTTTTCTACGGTGCGCCGAAGTGCTGTGACATTGGCGAAGATTTTTCCAGACGGGACGCAGGTTCGGGAGGCGTTATTGAGCTCTAGAGATGAAGAGACGTTGATTAAGCCGAAGGTGAACATTTCGCAGGATGCGGGTGAGATTTTCATTTATTCACAGTTGCGAAAGAACGTTCGATTTGGGAGAATTCATTTTGGACTTGGTGAATACAAGTGAATTAGGTAAATTTGCATCCGCTTTCAAGCGAACGCATCAGAATGCTGGTGTAAAAATGAGTTCCATGCCCGGATGGCGGAACTGGTAGACGCGCACGACTCAAACTCGTGTTCCTTTGGAGTGTCGGTTCGATTCCGACTCCGGGTACAAAAACAGTTTTGAGCAAGAGTATAGAGCAAACAGCGAAATACTCTTGCGCAAAATGTTTTTCCCTCTATACTCTTGCTCAAACTCACACTATATTTTTCTTGCAAATTACTAACTGAATATCTGCGTTCATAAATTTCGATATTTGTCGGTTTTCTTGTACTAAAAACAGTTTTGAGCAAGAGTCTCGAGTATAGAGACTCGCTCCGAAATGTTTTCCCTCAATACTCTTGCTTACACTCACACTGAAATTTACTACTGTTTGTCAACTGATTATCCGGGCTACATTGGTTTAGGGGTTTTTTCTTTTAGGGCGTGTGACTTAGCTAGTCAAATTAGCGAAGGTCAAGGTTGTGGCGAGTTTGTTGGCTTGAAGGTCAATTCTACCTCCAATGGTTTCGATTCTTACAATAAGGAGAATCACAACAACATCTCCTTCAACCCTGATATGAGTTACTTAGTAATCTCTGGCACCTCAAAATCTGTGGTTATGGGGAGCTCACTCCAGTAGCTCCATTCTGACCAAGAACCATCGTAATTTGAAACATGTTGATACCCTAGAAGCTCCGTTAAGACAAAGTAGGTGTGAGAAGAACGGACGCCTGTGTGACAGTAAACGATAATGTTCTTCTTGGCTGATATATTACAAGAATCTAACATGTAGGCCAGATCTTTCGTTGATTTTAAGGTATAGTCAGATTCAAAGTTTACTGCATTGCCCCAGTCCCAATGTACACTTGTGGGAATGCGCCCATGCCGCGATGCTCCAACTTTTTGCCTTTTACCAGAATACTCATCATAACTTCTGGTATCTACAAGGATGGTATTCGTATCAGTTAATGCTTGTTGAACATCATACTTGCTGCACATCATCTTTTCAGTTTGGTTTACAGCAAACCTGAACGTAGTTTGATTTCGTGTTTGCTCGCTGCCTGAAGTTGATTTCAGATTAGCGTTACTCCATTTGAGCCACCCCCCGTTGAGCACTTTCATGTTTCGATGTCCATAGCAATAGAGAAGGAACCAAACACGCATCGCATCTGAACCACCGTTCCCATCATAGAGGATGAGCAAGTCTTCTGAGTTAATTCCGAGTTCACCAAGCGTATCTGCTAGTTTCGCGCGCTCTAGCGCAACCCCTGAGTAAGCGTAAGAGCTATCTGTAAGTTGATTGCGCCAAATAGTTTGAGCACCAGAAATATGTCCGTTGAGATAGGCAGTTGGTTTTCTTACATCAAGTAATTGTACTTTTTCTGTTCCGTCTAATAAGTTTGAAAGGGAATCGACTTCTATCAGATACTCAGTGGTTGGGAACGCAGACTCTTTTTCCTCACTCACGACGATTTGTTCACCATCACAGCTGATCAACGAAACAAGAGCAATGAGAAACAGTACAGCGCACCAAAGGATGAAGTGTACTTTAGTCGATGTCATACCATTCGATGTTAGAAAGTGGTTTGCGTCTGCCAGTGGCTTCAGGGGCATAATTTGCAGAGAGGTAATCTAAAATCAGACGTTCACTTTCCCCTAGGTCCTGAAGGCCTTGCGTTTCTTGCATCCACCTAATCATTGCTTGCCATCCTTCACGGTCAGCGCGATTTTGCGTGATCAAAGCCCCAGAATGACACCTTACGCAAGTGTTCTTTACCAGTTCATAACCATCCGTTGCGAAAAGCCCCGATTGGACATGAATTCCATCAACAATCAGGTTAGGATCAGGCAATCGATCATTTGAACTGAACTCGTCGGGAGAAGGAGCTGCTTTGAACCATTCTTGCGGCGCAAAAATCATAAAAACACATAACACACTAAGTGTAAAAAGAAGCCGCATGGCACGCCAAAAACGCTTGATCAATTGCTCTGCCAATGCCAAGTTCTCTTCTTGAACATCCTTCAAGGGTTTCTTTTGTAACTCTTGCATTTGCGCTATTTCACTTTGATTGCTATCCTGTGACAGGCATTGTTCAGATATCCTTTTGGGTTCCAACCAGGAACAATCATCGGCTGCATTTTCCCTTCTGAATCGGTTGCTCTTGCCCACACTTCATAATAGCCCGTTTCCGGAAAGCTTAACTCACTACTCCAGCGTTGCCAAGCCCTTCGATTCGGAGCTTCCTTGAGCTGACACTTATTCCATGTAGCGCCAAAATCGATTGAAACATGCATTTCGGCAACATCTAAATCTCCTGCCCACGCATGTCCTCGTACTTCAAGTTTTCGCCCAAAAGGAATAACCCCTCCTGATTTGGGGTAGGTAATCACAGATTTCACAGGCATTGACTCAATGATGCACATATCTTCGTCCTTGACTTTTTCGCCGGGTTCAACAGGCTTGCACGGAACGCGATATGAATTACCGCCCATTTTGGGCCCATCATGCACCTTATTGCGGACAACGATCTTATGAAGCCATTTACCAGACGTCGATGCTGGCCAACCACCAACCACTAAACGAAGTGGATGGCCATTTGCGAGTGGAATATCCTCTCCATTCATCGCCCATGCAATTAACACCTCATCTTCAAGCGCCTTTGACATAGGGACTCCTCGTGAAATGACCACTTTATCAGGGTTTAGGCTCAGGTGAACATCCTTTCCATAGTATCCGATGTAGACAGCGTCTTTTTTGATACCGGCATGCTCTAAAACGTCTCTTAACCGAACTCCGGTCCATGACGGACAGCCAACTGCGCCGGTGGTCCACTGATTTCCTTTTGCGGGTGGATTGAATTCATGGCGACCATTGCCTCCACATTCCAATGTCAATTGATAGGTATGATGTTGAAATTTAGACTTCAGTTCTGCAATTGATAGTGTTATGGCACTTACTACAGATTCACCTTCAACAGTTAGGGTCCAAGAGTTGACATCAATGTTTTCTGGCATCAACCCATTGTTCCGCACAAAGAGTTTATCTGCTGGTGTTATACTGTCATCCAGCAAATGAGCAGGTGTTTCAATATTCCATGGCTTATTATTCAAAACGACCAGATCGCCATGTTTTCCTTCAATAGATCCAGGGTCTGTTACCGAAGTAAACAATGCGGGCAGGAGTCCAGCAGGCATATTATCTGCAAATACGATTTTTCCTCCGAGCACTGTTCCCATAAAAGCTAGGCCCGCTTTTCGAAGAAATCCACGTCGCGAAGCATCGGACTCCCTTCCGAAAATTTCCCGATCTGCCTTGATAGGATCATTTGAATAGGCTTCAATCAAATTAATTTTTGATGGTTCTATTTTATTCTTATTGCTCATGGTCAATTGATTCGAATTGTTCTCGAGCCTTATCATGAGGTAGGCTTGAAGTTTCCGTTAAAGTAAAGGAAAGCGAAGTGATTTGAAAAATGCGTGTTGGAATTAGTCGGGGCATAGCCGAAGATAGGTGGAGGGGCTGTTTCAGTTAGTAGCTTTTGTTACACAATGGCAGGTCCTTCCTTCGAACCAAATATGCGCGAAGCGAAATTGGTTGTGAGATGTTAGAACTCAACAACCATCTGCGGTTGATAGCTAGCCAAAGAGAACTAAAAACTGAAGTAAATCAATGGTGTTCACCACTTGATCGCCGTTGAAGTCCCCGTCAAGCGAAACGCCCGATAAACCAAAGTTGGAAAGGAGGAGCAAGAGATCACCCGTATCTGTAAAGCCGTCGCCGTCTATATCACCGCAATCAACATCGTACAAACAAGAGCCATCATCTTCTGAGGCATGAGGGTTGTAGGTGCAGGAACTTTCATCTGTACAGCCATAAACGGCTTCATACGCTTCGTAATCCAACTCCCATGTTCGACAACAATATTCAGATGCTATATGGCAAATTTCCAACGTAGCTTCCGCCCCTGATTCTACAAAGACCTCCTGCGGGAAAGTGCTAAAAGGACTTCCATTGAAAGTGGCATCCCAACTTTCTGTTTCATCAGGTAGTGAAAGTAAGAGTGTGGTCCCATCCATTCCCTGATCAATGGTTTCAACGATGATTTCTTCTGGAAGAACGTGTTCAGGTGCAGACTGCACAAGTTGTGACCACGAGCACCCAGATGAATTTACTTCCCAGGACACCGTCATATCTTCATACCAAGGAGATAAACGAACAATCACGTTAAACCCAGAAACGTGCACGATCTCGAAGGGTATAATTTCTTCACCATCTTCGTTATTGATCAAAGTGATATCTAAGGATTCAGTGCTGTATTCATAAGGCAGGAAGTCAAAATCAATTAAGAAAACGGTCGTGTCTACGTAAGAGCAGAAATCACCACCGTGAAGAATCTCAGGCGCGCCGAGCAGGTCTGGGTCAAGTAC
>CAYGUR010000005.1:0-3235 GCA_964353035.1 uncultured Comamonadaceae bacterium
GTTTGAGCTTTGGTAGGGTCACCAATGAGGAGTTCAACTTCAGTCGGACGGAAATACTTTGGGTCCACTTCAACCAATACCTTCCCTGTGGCCTTGTCGACACCTTTTTCTTCAACGCCTTCTCCCCTCCATTCGATTTCAATCTTCACTTCGGCGAAAGCCTTTTCAACGAAAGAACGAATGCTGTGTGTTTCGCCTGTAGCTAGCACATAATCATCTGCTACATCTTGCTGCAGCATCAGCCACATTCCTTTAACGTAATCCTTGGCATGTCCCCAATCGCGTTTCGCATCTAAGTTTCCCAAGTACAGTTTGTCCTGTAAACCTAAAGAGATTTTTGCGGCAGCGCGGGTGATTTTGCGGGTAACGAAGGTTTCACCTCTCAGCGGCGATTCATGGTTGAACAGGATCCCGTTGCAAGCGTACATGTCGTAAGCTTCGCGGTAGTTTTTCGTAATCCAGAAGGCATACAATTTCGCAACGGCATAAGGTGAACGCGGATAAAACGGTGTCGTCTCGCTCTGCGGCACTTCCTGAACCTTACCATACAATTCTGAAGTAGAGGCCTGATAGAATTTCGTTTTCTTCGTTAAACCTAGAATCCGAATGGCTTCTAACAGTCGTAAAGCGCCCGTTGCATCAGCATTGGCAGTGTATTCAGGTGTCTCAAATGAAACCATCACATGACTCATGGCAGCCAAGTTGTAAATTTCATCGGGCATCGTTTCTTGGACCAATCGAATCAAGTTGGTGCTGTCTGTAAGGTCTCCGTAGTGCAAGAAGAACTTTACATTTTTCTCATGCTGATCTTTGTACAAATGGTCTACACGATCAGTGTTGAATAACGATGTTCTTCGCTTCACACCGTGCACAGTGTAGCCTTTTGAAAGTAACAATTCAGCCAGATAGGCTCCGTCTTGACCGGTGATTCCGGTGATCAATGCTGTTTTTGACATATTCTCGAATTGAGACAAATGTAAACAATAGAAATTACCGACTTATAGGTAAGTGTCTGACATTTACAATTCAAATGTTTCGCGTGTGCCTTGAAGCTGAATCAGGTTTTTATACAAACCGTGGTCAATGGCCATTAATTCATCGTGTGTTCCTACTTCGGCGAGCTTCCCCTTTTCAAGAACAAGTATTTTATTCGCGTTGCGAACGGTACTCAAACGGTGTGCAATCACCAACGAAGTTCTTCCGTTCATGAGCTTGTCCAACGCATCTTGCACCAAACGCTCACTCTCTGAATCTAGGGAGCTTGTTGCTTCGTCTAGAATTAAAATAGTTGGGTTTTTCAATACCGCTCGCGCAATGGCGATGCGCTGACGCTGACCGCCAGAAAGTTGAATTCCGCGCTCGCCTACAAAGGTTACCATTTCATCTGGAAACTGTGCAATGAATTCAGTTGCATTCGCTTGATCTGCTGCTGCGCGAATTTCTTCGTCTGTAGCATCCGGTTTTCCGTAAGCTATGTTTTCACGAATGGTGCCTCCAAATAGAATCACTTCTTGCGGAACGAAGGCCATTTGACTCCTTAACTCGGTCAAACTATAGTCAGCCGCAGGCACGCCATCAAACGAAATTGTTCCCTCAACGGGCTTGTAAAACTGCAGCACCATTGATGCAATGGTCGATTTCCCTGCTCCGGAAGGCCCAACCAATGCCACTTGTTCTCCTGATTTTATAGAAAAGCTCAGTCCGTTTAACACTCCAACTTCCTGTCTTGATGCATAATGAAATGAGACATTGTTAAAGTCAATCTCACCTTTCATAGGTTGTTGCAATGGCTTGTTGGTTGCTGAAAGCGCCACGTCTTCCGTTTCTTCATCTAGAATGTCCATGACGTTTTCAATGGCCCCAATCCCTTTTTGCATCGTACCGAAAAGGTTTGCAAGTCCACCAATTGAACCGGCAACTAAACCAGTAATCAATAGAAAAGAAAAGAAGTGTTCCCCAGCCAAGCTGTCTTCTTCGGCCAAATCAGCCCCTTTCAGGATAATCAAGGTGATTGCTCCGAAAATGAACAGAATAATGAAGGATGCAAAAGCGCCTCTCCATTTCGCCCCTTTGATGGCGTAATCCTTAATTTCACGAATGCTGCCCATGTAACGAATGACTTCCAAGGCCTCGTTCGCGAAGCTTTTCACATTCACAATGCCAGTCAATGTTTCTTGAACAATTACATTCGACTCTGCTACTTTATCCTGCGTTTTCTTGCTCAATTTCCGAATGAATCGTCCGAAAATAACGGCAATCACAATAACCACAGGAAGCGTTCCTAACATAATAAAGGTCAGGGTAGGAGAGAACCACAACAGGGCAATCACCCCACCTACGATAATGATTAGTTGACGAAGCAGCTCTGCTAGGGTGGTGGTAAAAATATCTTGGATCGAAGTGATATCAGCCGAGATACGCGAATTCAAATCGCCTACACGCTGCTCGTTGAAATACTGCATCGGCATGCGCACAATCTGCTGGTAGGTGTCTTGGCGAAGCGAAAGCATCATGTTTTCGGTCACATTCGCGAAGAGGATAACACGAATAAAGCTCAAGGCCGCCTGCACCACAAGCAAAATGAAAGTTGCTATGGCAATGTCACTCAGACTCGAAAAATCTAACTCGAAGTTGAAGTATTGACGAAGATCTGGTGCTGCTGGTTGCTGCGTTCCAATTCCTCCAAGCTGTCCCCAGAGGCGCGTCACCACCAGCGTAAACAGGGCAGACAATGTGATGAGTGCAATACCTATGGCGAACTGCCATTTGTAGGGCTTTACATAGCTGAAAATTCGCGTGGCCTTTTTTAGGTTTTCACGCGACATTTTCTTCTTTTTGGGAGTCTCTTCTTGTTTCACACCGCAAAGGTAGGACTTGCAGAAGTATTTTTTTGTGCTTTTGCACTTGTGTTTTATGAAAGAACGTATATCTTTGCACTCCCTTTGTGAAAAGGTACTAAAAGAAGATCACGATGAAAAGAACATTTCAACCTTCAAAGCGCAAGCGTCGCAATAAGCATGGATTCCGTAGTCGTATGGCTACAGCAAACGGACGTCGTGTTCTAGCTTCACGTCGTAAGAAAGGACGTAAGAAACTTACGGTATCTGACGAACGTCGCCACAAAGGAATCGAGCGTTAAGCCAAAGGCTTGACCCGTTTTTAAATAGAATCTATTTTACTAGATATACAAAGCTCCTCAATTGAGGGGCTTTTTTTGTTGTCCCACAGCCCCGTA
>CAYGUR010000005.1:3335-29694 GCA_964353035.1 uncultured Comamonadaceae bacterium
GGGCGGACGTCAGTCCGCCCGTGAATACCCAATACGGTCTATTACCGCACAACAACCACCACCCAATGGTCTGTAATACGAATCACCCGCAACCCGTGTGAGATTTTTTTTCCATCCCGCATCACCGTTGCAGTGATCTCGCTGTCTCCCACTTCAAACGGATGAATGTCCATTTCATCAGCAAAAGCCAAATTCTCTCCGTAGACCTTGAAAATGGCTTCTTTAGCACTCCAAATAATGGTGAGATAGTCTAAGGGTGAAGAAGATTTTTCAGCAGCCTCCAATTCTTTCGCATTTCCAAACTTCGTTTTAATGACGTCAATTTTCGGATCAGCTGATTGAATATCGAATCCAGCAAATTTTGGATGAATTAGTGCTCCTGCCAAAGGCAAGCAATGTGAAAAAGACAAGGCTTGTTTTGCCATGTAAGGCTTGCCATTGGCAAGGTACAGGACTTCTTCTTTGGAGTTCAGGCCGGCGCGAAGTGCAGCCCGAGAAGCCAGCCATTCTCGTTGGCGTTTGGCATGTTTAAGCCCTGTCCACTCAGTCAGATCTGCGCCTGTAAGTGGCAAGTTGTGCAATACATCATCAGGTGATTCATCTAGCTGCCAAAAAGCAACTTTGATATTTTCAGGGAACTCAATTTGGGCAATTATCGGCATGCCCTAAAAGTAGTAGATTATTGCATGAGATTGACCAACTGCTTAATCTGACGAGGACGACCGCTTGCGTTCGTCCACCACCAACTGCACATCCATCCCACTATCTATTTCAACGCTTCACGCTTTTCATGTAAACAATATGGCTTTCTACTTGTAAATGAAGGTTAAAGGTCTACAAGTGAAGCTACCGTGATAGATGATGTCAGCGGAAAATCGTATCTTTGTAGTCTGAATTTCAACAGAAAAGCAACAATTGAAATGAGTGTAACAACACAAAACACAGTCCTGCCTTACAAGGTAAAAGACATCAACCTCGCTGATTGGGGTCGTAAAGAAATTCATTTGGCTGAAGCTGAAATGCCTGGTCTAATGTCTCTTCGTGAAGAATATGGCGCATTGAAGCCATTGAAAGGTGCACGTATCGCTGGATGTTTGCACATGACCATCCAAACCGCAGTTCTTATCGAAACGCTTGTTGAGCTAGGAGCAGAAGTACAATGGTCTTCTTGCAACATCTTTTCAACGCAAGACCACGCAGCAGCAGCAATCGCAGCAGCTGGAGTGCCTGTCTACGCTTGGAAAAACATGTCTGAAGAAGAATATGAGTGGTGCATTGAGCAAACACTTTATTTCGGTGAAGACCGCAAGCCATTGAACATGATTTTGGATGACGGTGGTGATTTGACCAACGTAGTTTTGGACAAGAATCCAGAATTGGCAAAAGAAATTAAAGGAATCTCTGAAGAAACAACTACAGGTGTACTTCGTTTGTATGACCGCGTGAAAGCTGGGACACTTCCAGTGCCTGCAATCAATGTGAACGATTCTGTAACGAAGTCGAAATTCGACAATAAGTACGGATGTCGTGAGAGTTGTGTAGATGCGATTCGTCGTGCTACAGACATCATGATGGCTGGGAAAGTTGCTGCGGTTGCTGGTTACGGCGATGTAGGTAAAGGTTCTGCAGATTCACTTCGCAACGCAGGTTGCCGTGTAATCGTTTCTGAAATTGATCCAATCTGTGCGCTTCAAGCTGCAATGGACGGATATGAAGTGAAGAAAATGGTTGACGCTGTGAAACGTGCTGACATCATTGTTACTGCTACAGGAAACAAAGACATCATTACGAAAGAGCACTTCCTGAACATGCGTGACAAAGCCATCGTTTGTAACATCGGCCACTTTGATAACGAAATCGACGTAGCCTGGTTGGAGAACAATTTTGGTTCAACAAAAAGCGAAATCAAGCCACAGGTAGACATGTACACCATCAACGGGAAGGAGATGATTCTTCTTGCTCAAGGTCGTCTTGTGAACCTTGGTTGTGCAACTGGTCACCCATCATTCGTGATGTCAAACTCGTTCACGAACCAAACATTGGCACAGATGGAACTTTGGAACAACGGTGAGTCTTATGACAACAACGTTTTTGTTCTTCCTAAGCACTTGGATGAAAAAGTAGCTCGTCTTCACTTGGCGAAAATCGATGTGGAGCTAGATGAGCTTTCTGATGAGCAAGCGAAGTACATTGGTGTTCCTAAAGAAGGACCATTCAAATCTGATCAATACCGCTACTAAGCGATTGATATCATATTAAAAAAGCCCCGACGAGCATTTGCTGGTCGGGGCTTTTTGTATGCATTCAATTTCCTTACCTCAGCAGACCTAGTTCCAAGCCGATTTGTATATACGGCTCGGTGTGCTGATGGCTTTGGAGACCAATTCCCATGTTCAATCCCATGTATTTTGAGAACAGCCAGCTGGCCGTGAGATTGACATTTCCACCAATTCCTTGAGCACTTTGATAGTCTGTTCTGGTTTCAAGCCTACTGAACCCATCCTCTATCCAACGAACGTCGTATACTACATGTTGGTCGAAGGAATATCGAAAGAGGCCTGCCATTAGGTCAACTTTTATTTTTTCTTTCGGATGAAAACGGTAGCCAATATTTCCTCCAACGGTGGTTAGATGATCAATAAAAGTACCTCTGTTAACACCCCATAAATAAGTAGATTCACCAGTGATCCACGTATCTGTTGCCATCGAATACTCAGCATTGAGAATGAAGTGATCATTTAGTACAGATTGAAAGGTGAAAGCCGATCCATAGATTTTTGAATCTTTGAAATGATAGTATTCAGATTTGGCACTGGCTCCAATAGAGCTAACTTCAATTTGGCTCTGAGCATTTACGGCCAACGCCAAGGCTATGAACGTGATAATTGATTTCATATGAGTTGAATGTTGATTGATGCGTTTGATTACCAAGAGTTCTTAGACTTTGAATACTGAAGATTACCTCAGTTTCCCAACTTCAAGTCCAAATTGTATAAAGGGTACTACTTCTTGATGAACTTGAGCACCACTGCTCAAGTTCAATCCAACATACTTTGAGAAAAGCCAATTGGCACGAAAGCCAAAGGTAGTTCCAAGCCCACTTGCCTGTTGCTCCTTATCTATCGCATCGTAGTAGGGAAACCAACCATTTGGAACATATTCGGTGTCATAAACCACACGCTCTTTCAACGTGTAGTAGAAGAAACCTGTAGTTAGGTCAATGGCCATTTTTTCATGAGAAGTGAATCGGTAACCAATGTTTCCTCCAATGGTGCGAATTTCACTTGGAAAGGTGCCAAGTACAGGTTCTTGCAGAACCTGGTCCCAGTTCCAGCTGCCTAGTTTAGAATACTCTGCACTGATAAGGAAATGTTCGTTTAGAACAGATTGCAGCGTATACTCGAATCCAATCATTTTCGAATCCTTAAAATTAAATCGGTCGATTTTTGAATTGAGTCCAACCGATGTGAACGCAACCTGACAATTCGCAAATGTGGTTGCCAAAAGAGCCATGAATGTGAATAATGTTTTCATATTACTGGTGTTTGAAGGTGACAAATCAAAACACACAATGAATGGCGCCAATTCGTGAATTTAGAAACACGAACTACCGTTCTATGGAATAATAAATTGTGGAAAATAGCGCTCTTCATTGTTGTCTGAATGAATTAGGCGCTGTGCATCGGAAGTCTAAAGTTGATAAAGAAAAAGTAGAAATCCAAATTTAAGGACTTCAAAATCAGTGAGAAAGGACTGTTTTAGTTGTAAACTCTCAAGTTTGGAGGATTCCAAGAGACGTTGTATTGCTGAAGTGGAAAGGTGGCAGGTCCAGAAAGTACAGAGCCATCAATAATCAGCCATTCTGACGATGAACAAGGGTCTGAAACCGTGATGTTGTCATCCATGACATCTACCCGGCAGTTGTTTTCTACCTCATACGTAGAGTGTCGGTCATAAGCCATAAAGGTGTCGTTGTTCACACGGTAAATCAAAATACCACGTGATCCACCGCTCACGGTAAGCCATCCGGTAGGAACTGTTAAATCAATGTACCCAGGGAGGTTGAGGTTGAGCGTGAAGTCTGTTTGGACATAAGGAACCCTGTTTTCTTTGTTACACCTTGAACCAAGCGTAACAAAGGCAAAGAGAATTAATATGAGTCCAGTTCGTTTCATGCAATAAAGATACAATTCAAAAGGCAGATTTTGGTTTGCCTGCCACAAAGTCCTTGAGGTAGAACGGTTCGAAGTATGCAGTGTCATCAAAAGCGCCGTCCGCATAGCGTTGAAATGCAATGGTGCGCATATCAGATGCTGACGGATAGACGTCGTCTAAAAAGCTGCCTTTCAAGATAGCTTTACACTTTTCTGCTCCGTCGCCAAAAAATAGCGCGTTGGGTGGGAAAAAGGAACAGCCTTCTTCAATAACTAGCGCTTTCGTTTCGCTCACCTCTTCCAATTGATGGTTATACGTTGCAGAATACACCTCCATTCTGCGTGCATCTATCAACGGAACGTAAAAGTCATGATTGTGATTGCGTTCGATAGCACCTGAAGCCATGTGCAAGGTAGTTTCAATACCAATAAGCGGGATGTCAAGTGAAAAGCAGAGTCCTTTCGCGGCAGCTACACCAATGCGTAAACCTGTATAAGAGCCAGGACCTTTACTTACAGCAATGGCAGCTAAATCGATGTCCGGGACTTGTAACAATTCTGCAATGAGCACGTGCAGACTTTCAGCATGGATATAGCCTTCGCCACGTTCCTCTATCTCTTTCACAATACCTGTTTCTGAAACCAGTGCCACTGAGCAGTTCGTTCCAGAGGTTTCAATGCACAAGATGTGTTTCATTCTTCTGCTTCGTCAGTTGATGTGTCTTTCTTAGCTGAGGATTTTGCTTCCACTTTTGCTCCGTTTTTGAGTATGCGGGAAACTTGATCATACGGACCAGAAATTACTTCTTCGCCCTTCTCTAAACCAGACTTGACCTGAATAAACTTATTGTCTTGAACACCCGTTTCAATGACTCTGATTTCAGCTTTGCCATCTTTCAAAACAAAAACACAAATAAGGTCTTCTTTGTCTTCTTCCGCCTGATCGTCGGAGTCGGCATCATCTTTCTTCATGTACTTGGTATATGAATTCGATGTGGTGTCTTGACGTGTTGTGACAGCTTTGATGGGAATAGCAAGGACGTTTTCTTCTTTAGCAGTGTTGATTTCTACGGTGGCCGACATACCAGGTCTGAAGGCAGCGTAATTGGCAGGTTTCCCGTCAGTCAAGTGCGCGTAGCTTTCAGGGAGGATACGAATCTTCACGCTGAAATTTGTCACTTGGTTCATGTTGAGGGTGTTGTTGTCAAGGGCATTCAAAGCCGTGTTGCTGATTTCAGTTACTACGCCTTTGAACTCTTCGTCTAAGTAGGCATCTACTTCAACAACGGCTGTATCTCCAACTGCTACGCGAACAATGTCGCTTTCGTTCACCTCCACATTCACTTCCATTCGACTGAGATCAGAAACCTTCATAATGGTTTCTCCCTGCATCATTCCTGTTCCTTGAACTGACTCGCCGACTTCCTTGGTCAATGCAGTAACGATGCCCGATTGCGGTGCAAGAATGGTTGTTCTATTGAGGTTGTCTGCGGCTTCGTTTCGTGATGCTTGAGCACTCTTAATTTGAAACAATGCAGCGTTAATGCTTTCTTCAGCCGCAGTAACTTCTGCTTTACTCACTTCGAACGTCGAAAGCGCTTGGTCGTATTCAGCGCGAGAAACCGCTCCTTGATCAAACAATTGCTTCGATCGGTTGTAAGCCAATTCTGCTGCAATGAATTGAGCTTCGGCTTGGGCTTTTCGGGCCTTCGCGCTAGCAAGACTTGACTTAGCCGTATTCAAGGAAGCTTCAGCTCTGCTGGCAGCAGAAATGTAAATGTCTGGATTGATACCCACTAGCAGGTCTCCTTTTTCTACTAGGTCTCCTTCGAATACAGGAAGTTCTAGGATCAATCCGCTTACTTCAGCAGTAATCTTTACTTCTACTTCTGGTTGAATTTTTCCACTTGCCGAAACGGTTTCGATGATAGTTCGGTTGGTGGCTTTCGATGTTGTTACTTGAGTACCCTCTCGCTTACCACCGAAGATAGCGGCAGCAATGATGAGCAGCACAACTACACCAGAAAGAATTAGAATGTTACGTGTAGATTTCTTCATGTTAGCGGAATGTTAGTGGTTGTCCCATGTAGAATTCAATCACTTTCACACGAAAGATATAGTCGTACTTGTTGCGAATGAGGTTTGCTCTCGCATTGTCTAAACGAACTCTAGCTTGCGTATAATCTGTGATGTTGGAAGCACCTTCTTCAAATCGAATATTAGCGTATTCCATGGCGAGTTCTGCAGATTCAACAGCGGCCTGCGAAGCTCTATAATTATTAAGCGCTGCAAGTGCATCAGCATATGCAGATTGAATGTTTTGTTCTAATTGCAGGCGCGTAGCCTCTAGCTGGAGGGATGCGCCTTGCAAGTTCACTTTCGCTCGTTCAATGTTGCTTTTGGTAGAGAATCCATTGAAAATAGGGACAGAGAGACTGAAGAAAAGACTTGAATTGATGTTGTCACGAATTTGATCACCAAAGGCTTTCACCTCAAAATCGTTGTAAGACACATTTGGTGCAACAACAACTTGATTTGTTCCTTCCACAAAACCGATAGGAGATTCTGAAAATACAGGGTCACCAACAGGTAATCGTGCTGCTCCAGAATAACCAGAACCATAAGAATAGCTCATGGTTAATCTTGGCGACATTCCACCGCGGGCAATTTTTAGGTTTGACTCAGCGCTCATCAGGTCTGCTTCTGCACTTCTGATTTGAGGGAAATTGTTCAGTGCATTCGAACTAGCGCTTGCAGCATTTGCTGGAAGTGTCATAGAGTCTGCTAAATCGGCGTCTGGAGCTACAATTGAGAAATTGGCTTTTTCAGATTCCGGTATGCGAAGAAGCTGGCGTAAATTCAAATAAGCAATGTTCCTGTTGTTTTCAGCAGAAACTAAGCTCGCTTGATCTGTGCTGCGCTGAGCCTGTATTTCAAGCAGATTACCTTGTGGTGCTGCGCCGGCGTCTACCAACTGAGAAATCCGTTGAAGCTGTTGATCTGTATTTTCGAGGTTTGAGGTAGCAATACGCACAAGTTCTTCTTGGAAAAGTGCTCCTAGGAATGCGTTTGAAACGTTCAGCGCAACGTCATTCTGTTGTGCTTCCAAATCGGCTTTTCGCGCCTCAATGTCAATATCACTTTGTTTGAGACGATTGGTGTTTTGGAATCCGTTGAAGAGCAGCAAAGAAGAGTTGAAACCCAGGCTGTTACTTCGGATACGCTCTGTGGCGAAGCTATTGGTAAAAGGGTCGATGGTTTGTCCCCAGTTGTACCCGTGCGAGGCGCTTCCGTTAAGACTTGGCAAGAGCGCCCCGAAATTTTGTTGTTTTCCAATTTCACTCAGTTCAAGGTTCAGCTGACTTTGCTGAATTTGAATGTTGTTTTGGAATGCATAATCAATGCACTTTTGTAGGGTCCATGCTTCTTGTGCAAATGAAGAACCTACAACAGCAATGAATAGAAGTGTGAGAAAGCTTGTCTTCGCCATGATCTAAATGGTTTCAATTACAAACTTAACCAAACTCTTATCGATTAGGAGTTGATTCGTACGAACGTATGTTAAAGGTGGTGAACGGCAGTAGTGCTTGTCTTAAAGCGCAAGCACCTCAATTTCGATTCTTCTATTGGCCTCATTCTGCCAATCAGTAGAGGGATCTGGATAAAGCATTTCGTCATTGCCCATTCCTTTGGCTTCAAGTCGTTCTGCTGAAATCCCACGTTCAACAAGGTATTCAATCACTTTCTCTGCGCGCTCAACGCTCGCTTTGTGATAGAATTTCTCACTATGTGAATCATCCGGACCGTTCACGTGTCCAATAACGGCAATTTTCAAAGTGGGGTTGATGGTTAAGAATTGAATTAAGTCTTCCAAAGCAGGTTTCGACTTATGGTAGATCTCAGTTTTGTTTCCGAGAAAGGTAATGTCTCTTACATCAGTCTTTAGTCCTACAGAAAGCTTTCTCAACTCCACCTCTTGCTCGTGGATCCGCTTTTCTTCAGGCCAGAATTTTTCAGAATAATACATGTAACCTTCTTTCACACAAGAAACGGTATACAGTCTGTAATTTCTTATTTCGAAGGAAGTGTCTGCAATGGCTTGGAACACAACTGGCTTTCTCGGATTTAATCCAGCTACAGTTACATCAGCAAGCATTGATTGTTTAGAGTCTGAGTCAAACACAGAAAGGTTCATCATTTGCTCATCAATTTCTATCTCACTTGCTGAAATACTTTTTTCCTGTGTAAATTGAGCTTGAGAAGCGGTCGAGAACAGTAGTCCAGACACGGCTAAAAACGGCATTAAAATCTTTCTGCGCATAATTATCTATCTAAAAATATCTATACGGCCCCGAACAATTTCCGTTCCAATATTTGTAAGAATTTTCTGAAATTAAAAATCTTAAATTATTAATGGTCTAATTTTCAATGATTCAAGTTACTTTTTTTTCGAAAGAAAGCGAAGTAAGCAACTACCATTAACAAGTAGGGAACTCCCATGATATACATGATTCCGCTGTTGATACCTCTTCCAATGCCGCCGCTATTCGCAGAGTCTTCAGCAACAGCCTTGCACATGACGCACTGAGCATCTGCATAGGAAGGAAGCAAGAGAACCGCTATAAGTAGCAGCAAAAAAATCAATATGTTCTTTTTCGAATGGATCAAAGTAGACTAATTTTTACCAGAGTTGGATTTCGTAATACGGTTGTATCATAATGTACACAATTACTCCCGTAATGGTAACGTAAAGCCAAAATGGGAAAGCGAATTTCACAATTTTTCTGTGTTGTTCAATTCTGCCTGCTAATCCATGTGAATAGGCTGAAAGCGCCAGTGGTACAATGATTGCCGATAAAAAGATGTGTGTAATCAAGATGATGTAATACACTGTTTTGATTGTCCCGCTTCCACCATAGGCCGTTTCAGGTAGAATTCCGTGAAAGAGTATGTATGAAACCAAGAATAGGCCTGAGAAAATCATCGCCGTTGAAACTAACTTCTTATGGCGTTCAATATTTTTCGCTTTAATGGCTGCAAAAGCCGCAATTAGGAGCAGGAAAGTGCTGCCGTTCAGAATGGCATTGAGCAAAGGTAGTCCGTAAAGCAGCTTTTTTGTTCCTTCAGACAGCTCAGGATTAGGAATGTATCTCAACACGGTGACTACTACTGGAATTACGAGCGACGCAATAACGATAAGGGTAGTAGACTTTTTTTTATTCTGCGCTATCTGTACCAAGCCCATTTTCTTCTTTCTTTAATAGTACTATATCTTTAAACAGTTGGTTCACCTCTTTTGTTGAGGTGCCATCGTAATATCCTCTTAAATGTCCGTTGCTGTCAATCAGCACGAAATTGTCTGAATGGAAGAACCCTCCAGCAGCGGTGTCTGACTCTAGCGCTGTCATGAAATATCCATAGCGCGCCTGATCATAAAGATCATTTTTCCCTCCGGTTACGAAGTTCCAATGCCTGGTGTCTGCCCCAAGCTGATCTGCATAAGCTTTGAGTATAGCTGGAGTGTCGTTCTCAGGATCTACAGTGTGTGAAAGGATCTTGACGTCACCAAACAAATTTTCTTGTTTGAGTAGGTCTTGCAATCTGCTCATTTGTGAACTCATCACAGGGCATATACTTGGACAGGTAGTAAAGAAGTAGTCAGTCACATAGATGTGTCCGCGATAGTCCTGGTGCGAAATCTCGAGACTATCTTGATTGATAAAGCTGAACCCTGGAACGGTAAAGTAAACAGTGTCAGCCAGTTTTGTTCCATCAGGTTGGCTTTCGAATGAGATGTCGTGATTTCCGAAATACAGCAATGTCTGCTCCCGTTGTGGAGTGTTTTCAGTATCACAAGCAAAGAGCCCAAGACTAATTAGAATTGGAATCGTTTTTTTCAGCCCGCTTCTTCTCTTCATATTTTTTAATGTCCATTTCTTTCTTCAAAAGTGCAATGTCTTCAATAGCAGCTTTGATTTCTTCTTCTAGATTTCCATTGTACTGCCCACGAATGTTTCCAATCGTATCTAGTAGGAACAACTGCGCAGTGTTTTGAGGGTCTTCAATAAAGAATGCTCTGGTAATGTATTCATTTATAGAGTCTTGGTTCCCTGTCAAAAATTGCCACTTATCTGACCGAATGTTTTGAGTGATTGCCTGATCAACATATGCTTTCATGATTTCAGGTGTGTCATAATTCGCGTTTAGAGTCATGCACAACAGGCCTATGTCTTCTTCATTTCGATAGCGCCAATTTGGAGCAAGCAAGCGGTCTGTGATTTTCCGAATGTGGGGCGAATTGGTAGCATAAAATGAGGTCAGCCATACTCTACCGCGTAAAGAGTCCTTCGTGAAGGTGTTTCCGTATTGATTTGTAAACGAAAAATCTGGGATTTGATAGTACGCCGTATCTGGCACACCGGCTTCATTTACCGTGTTAAGGACTTCTTTAGGGCCGAAGTAGGGAAGCGTTTTGAACTTATGTTCTGTAAACACTCCAAAGAAAAGGAGCCAAGACAATGGAAACAAAAAAAGTACACCTATGAGGAAGGTGTACTTTTTAATATTTTGATTTCTGTTCATATCAGTTCATCTGATGCTGTCTAGTGCGAAGAGCCTTCAACCAAGGCAATGAAGATGAGGTAGAGGATGAATATAGCGTATGGAATGAGAATTACATTCCTCAGGTTCTTACGTTCTTCACCCAAGTGCATGAATGACATTACGATGTACCCAGCTTTAACGAGTGTTAGAAGAATAAAGACGATTTTAATCGTGCTCCATTCCCAAGTTTCGCCTCTCTTGATTAAGATACCGCACGCCACTTCTACTGCTGTGATAATGGTAAGAAGTAATGTTACTTTCCAGATTTTACTTCTGATTTTCGCTCCAGCTTCTTCACTGTGATGTGCATCCAGTGAATATGAATCGTTTACAATTAGATCGTCTCTTTCCATCAGTACTGTTTTTAAAAAATCACACGAGGTAGAAGAAGGTGAATACAAATACCCATACTAAGTCCACGAAGTGCCAGTAGAGTCCAATTTTTTCGACCATTTCATAATGGCCTCGCTTTTCATACACCCCTTGAATCACTAGGAACCAAATGATGATATTGATGATTACTCCTGAAAATACGTGGAATCCGTGGAAACCAGTAATGAAGAAGAAGAAACCGCCATATGCTTGTTGCGTTGCATACTCTGTAGTCTCAAGGTTTGCACCGAAAATGAAGTTGTCTGATTGTGCATTCCATAACTTCATCATTTCAGCGCCTTTTACTACGCTCTTGTTCTCAACGTACTTGTTCAAAGTGAGCTCTTCAAGCACAACAGGGTGTTCTGGGTGATACACATCTGTTAACGTTACAGACTCAGCTGTTGTCGTCATTTTGATGGCCTTGTCACCTTCAACATAGCGCTCCATCAAATCACCAAAATGGTGGTCCATGAATACGCGGTCTCCATCTGTCAAAGCAATAGAGATAGGTTCCTCTTTGTGGTAAGTAGTTGCTTCAACAGTCATAGATTGACCAATTTGAAAAGCACCACCACTACCGTGAATGAAGTGAGACCATTCCCAAGCTTGTGAACCAACGAAGATCATACCACCAATGATGGTAAATCCTAGCCACTTGATTACGCCTTTTTTGTAGTTTCTATGTCCAGCTTCAACCGCAAGTACCATCGTTACTGATGACACAATAAGGATAAAGGTCATCAATGCCACGTAGATGAGTGGATAGTGACCTTCCAGTCCTGGAAGTGCTTGAAATACTTGTTCTCCAATCGGCCAAGCGTCTGCCGAACCGTGTCTAACAAAGCCATAAGCCGTTAATAGACCACTGAATGTTAATGCATCTGATACTAGGAAGTACCACATCATCATCTTTCCGTAACTCACACTGAACGGGGATCTACCTCCGCCCCAGAGAACGTCTTTTGGAATTACTTTAGTTGCATCTCCTGCCATAGCTGGACAAAAATTTGCTGCAAGTTTAGTGAATAAGGAACAAAAAGGCGAACAAATAGACCCATAAAATACCTAAGAAATGCCAGTAAATGCCATTTACATAAAGTCTTATAGTGTCCCCTTGGTAAATTACGCCAGTTGAACTACGAATTATATTAACTACTAAATAGATTAATCCAAAGATGAGGTGAAGGATGTGAACAGCAATCAGGATCCACACAAGTGCGCCTGAAGAGTTGCTCATTTCTTTCACTTGATTGGTGATGGGCTCTGCCATGAGCACATCGTTTGGAGCGTAAAATTCACCTTTGTTGTAGATGAGTTCTTCGCCATCTTGAACGACATAATAATCAACACCGTACTCTCCGGTGATGCGATCAATGTTATTCCATTGTGATCTAGGACCGAGTTCTGTTTCGAAGAATGAGACTCCCATTCCTTTCGCTTTCAAGTCTTCCCATCCTTCATATTGAGTGATGGTAAAGGCTATTCCCATCACCAGGGTGATGGTAAGCATGATGATCGACTTCTGTTTTTGACCCTTTTTCATGGCGGTATACGCCAGGTACATAGGTAGGCTGCTCGCAATAATGATTACGTTGCTCCACCACAATGCTTTGGGCGATGCAATGTGCACCCAGTAATCACCCATGCTGCTCACAATGTAAGCTGAAGTGAGTCCGGCGAAAAGCATGACAATGGCAAAAACAATGAACCACATCAGCATTTTCTTCGTCCGTAAGCGAACTGCTGGATCTACCCCTTCATAAACTCCGTTATCTCCTTTCATGGCTACTGTGTTACTCATCTTATTATAGTTTATCTATCACGTAGAACAGTTGAACAATAGGTAAGTAGAGAAAGGAGGCAAACATTAAAATTTTCGCGTCACGAGTTTCGCATGAGCGGTATAGACGCCACGCTAAGTAGGCAAATGCAATTCCACTGAGTGTCACAACAACCATCCCTAAAGTGCCAATTAAGGGCGCTTCAACTGGGAAAGCCCAAGGCAAAAGACTCACGGGAATCAAAAAGAAACTGTAAAGCAATATTTGAAATGCAGAACGCTTCGACCTGCCGTCATCGAATGGCATTAATTTGTATCCAGCGTTCTTATAATCGTCATAAGCAACCCAAGCAATGGCCCAAAAGTGCGGAAATTGCCACATGAATTGTGTGGCGAATAATAGCCCTGCTTCAAGTCCAAATTGCCCCGTAGCAGCTACATACCCCAACATGGGCGGAATTGCACCAGGGAAAGCACCAATGAATACAGCCAACGAATTCTTTTGCTTCATGGGCGTGTAGAGAAACACGTAAAAGAAAAGTGCTATGGCGCCCAAGATCCCGCACAATGCGTTTAACGACAACCAAAGAATCAATACCCCTGAAATACCAGCGATACTTGAGATGATAAGCCCTTCAGGAACCGACATACGCCCTTGAGGCATTGGCCTGTTCTGCGTGCGCTTCATGAGTCCGTCTAAGTCGCGCTCCCAAACTTGATTGAATCCGTTGCTTGCACCTGAGAGTAGAAATCCGCCAACAATCAGCGACACAAGTGTAAAACCGCTTACGCTTTCAGCCCCCATCAAGTACCCAAGGACCGATGAAAGTACTACAATCATAGACAAACGAAACTTGAAGAACATGGCTATGTCCTTCACTTTTGATGTAGATGTTGCAGTAGTAGCGATTGAATCTGCTGTTTTCAAGTCCCCTAGAATTGACTGCAAAGTTAGTCAATAAGTGTTAAAGTCTAGATTAGAATTGTTCCAGATTTTACATTTAAAAGTCACGGTAGTTTCTCACCAGCGGAGAACGCAGTCCAAGGGTGAGCCAAGCATCCATAGGCGAGCCTACGGTGTTGAAGACTTTCCGAACACCCAATCCGGCAGTGAGGTTAATGTTGTACGCTTTAATCAATTGTTTTTCAGCCTCTAGGTGGAGAAACAACAGGGTGTTTTTTTCACCTTGCATGAGTTTGTTGCCGTAAATTCTAGCCGGACTGGCATAGGAAACAAAGACATCACCCCCATAATTCTCTCCTTCCTTATCTTGCCCGAACCCGGCAAACATGAACGTCCCGTTGTAAGTGAATTTTGGAGTTTGGTAGCTTGCACGTGAAATCCATTCAACGAAATTGGTGCCCAAGGGATGCGCTAAAGATTGATTCATGTGTCCGTAAGCTTGAACCACACTTCCATGGGTGTAGGTATACGGACGAGCAATGTTGAGTTCTGTTTGAAGCGAAAGGCTGTCAGCAAAGAGGTCATATGATTTAGCACCAAGTTGAAAGCCGAATTTATTACCCCACCATCCGTTTCGTTGGCGTAGTTCATTCATTAGAAACTCATCGAAATACAGTTGCGCATACAATTGAATATGGTCTTGGAGCTCATAGCGCATGCTGATTCCAAGTAAAACGTTGTCAGCAGAACCTTGAGAAAACTCAACAGGTCGATAGAAAATGAGCGGATTTAAATAGGCGGCTTCGAATCCTCTGTCTGACAGCGTGTCTGAAGCTTGCCAGACCACCGCTTCATAAATCGAAAGGTTGAAACGAGGTGTCATATTCCAGCTCAAAGCGTGATGTGTAGTGAATTTTCTTCGCCCTTCACCTGTCACGGGATTCAAGTCTGTCAAGGCCGTCCAAAGGTTGGTGTACTTGAATCTCCAGACTTTGGTGGACAAGCGCATGTAAGGGAACGGACTGGCATTGTGACTCAAAATCATGGAGCGGTATCCATCTCCCCAAAAGTGTTTATCTCTTCCGATTTCTAGTTCGAAGTAATCTCCCATCTTCATTCCAAGAGCGCCGGTGTAATAATGTGCGAGATAGCCGCCATTCAACTCCTGCGCCTTTCCAATGCCTGGAATGACCATTTCATTCTTTGAAAAAACCTGGAGGTGATCTGGGAAATAAGTGTACCCGAGTTGGTAGGATGCACGTCCGTAAAAACGCTCTTTATAGAAAGCTTGTGCCTGCACGCCACCATTTCCAAAACCTGCAAAACCGAAGGTTGGAGAAGTCGAAAATCCACCATTCAGATCTACAACGGGTGTGACGTTTGCACGAAAGTTTTTGGGATCGAAACGCAGCGCTGAGTCTGCCGTGCACGCAACTTCAAGTGTGTCTAGAAATGGACTAAGCGGACGAATATTTCCGTGGTGCGCGGCGCTATTGTGAATGCGCACGGCTGTTCGAGACAATGGATTCCAATGCTGATAGCCTTCAGTTACTTGGCCAACAACAAACAGAGGAAGGCAAAATAGGAAGAGCGAAACGAGCTGCTTCATGCCTCTTGTTCTTTTGCTGTTTTCTTTTTCCCTTTTACAGGAATCCAAAAAATAATCTGAGCAATGGCAATGGAAACGCCAGCAATGATTATGAAGGAAACGTTCGGACTGTGCGCTGGCAAGAAGAAGGTTAAAATAATGATGAAAGCTGAAAATCCATACAGAGTCAGTACGGTCTGTTTGTGATTTAACCCTAAGGCCAATAGTCGGTGGTGAATGTGGTTCTTATCTGCCGAAAATGGAGACCTTCCTTGCACCATTCGAATAAAGAACACCCGCAAGGTGTCTATGAGTGGATAGGCCAAAATAGCCATTGCAAGCACCGGTTTCGACACTCCTTTCATTGAATAGGGGAGCTTGTCTATGGGGAATTCAATCATCTGTGTGGCAAGCACAAACATGATCACGCCAATGGTGAGCGATCCCGAGTCGCCCATGAAAATTCGGGCCGGATTGAAATTGAAGACGAGAAATCCGAGCAATGCGCCACCTAA
The DNA here is from genome assembly GCA_964353035.1 of uncultured Comamonadaceae bacterium. Taxonomy (GTDB): domain Bacteria; phylum Bacteroidota; class Bacteroidia; order Flavobacteriales_D; family Sanyastnellaceae; genus JAQWQB01. The sequence continues at coordinate 19,255 of CAYGUR010000005.1, forward strand.
ACTTGCCGCCAGCAGCGCCAAGGGTAAATGTCCTGTCTGATAGAACCAATACGTGAAGGTGATACTGGCAATCATCCCAATTCCGCCTGCCAAACCATCAACACCGTCAATGAGATTAATGGCGTTGACAATCACGATGTAAACAAAGACAGAAAACAAATAACTTACGTAATCAGGAATTTCGCCCAAGGTAAAGAGCCCCCAAAATTGGGTGATGCGAATATCTGCCATAAACACCAAAATGGCGCCCACCACAAAGTGTACCAGTAGTTTTTTGCTCGGACTAACGCCTACAAGGTCGTCTTTCAATCCTAGGAAGAACAAAATGAACATGCTGGCTACCAGGTATTTGAATTCGTGAAGCGCCGAAAGCGGATCGTAGTTCATGCCTAGTTTATGAGCGTTTTGTGTGGGAAACCATAAGCTGTAGCCCAAGATTGTTCCAGCAAAAATCAAGATACCACCAATGGTCGGAACGCTGCGTCTATGCAGTTTTCTTGAATCGCCGGGCTCGTCTACGAGGTGCTTCATCTTCGCCACCTTGATCAACGAAGGCATGGCAATGACTACAAGGAATGATGCGGTAAGGAATCCAAAAATTATCTCTAACACGTTAAAAGACTTTCGTTAAAAATACGCTTTTTCGGGCGCGTGAAATGAACAACAAACACTGCAATGTTAGTGTACGCTCTATTTATTTTTGACAGTTGAAGGCTCAAATCCTTGTCAGACATCATAGTACCTATTAAAGAGAGCCATTCTCAGCGTGAAATAGTACAGTGAGCTCACTAAATGCCCCGCATTGGTGTTGCGGTCTCGCCAAGACCAACCAATAATAGCGCTGGTATTGGTTGTGGGGTTCATTAAATAGCCAAGTTGTAAGTCGCTGATCATGGTAACTCCTGGTTCGTGCATCCCTTCAAGCAGTTCAGTTGGGGTGCTTTGAATGTTTCCCCTGATGCCGCCGTCATGAATTTGGTAGATGCCTTTCCATTCAGACCAAAGCCGTCTTTTCCGGGTGCGTTGCTGAAGAACAACAATGTACTCTTTGAAATTCGTGCCCAAAGGATGCGCCAGTCCCTGATTCATGTGGGTGTAATTTTGTAGCGGTGTTTTGCTTGTAAAGATGCCTGCTCCGCCTTCATTGTATTCAAGGCGCAGGGCGAAGGTTTTGAAAGGAAAATCTTGCCAACGAAGTCCTGCTTGGAATCCGCTAAAACGTGCTTCACTCTGATCAGCCACTACTTGTCCGTAAACGAAAAGTTTGTTGCTTACTTTTACTTTCAGGTTTGCCCCAACTACTGCGTTGTTCGAAGAATCTAGTCCGTTTACTGCCGTAGAAACAAATGGTAGCGGTTGGTAAAAGTCCCAATTGTAGGCCTTCGTTCCGGTAGAGTCCCACCGCTGATGAATCACTGCTTCGAAGAGTCCAAGCTCAACCCTTGGGTGCGGAATCATGCTCAGGTAGCGAACGGTTAAGCCTTTTCGTTTGAACAGGGACTCAGGCACTTCGCCCAAAGGCAAACGATCTAGATTGAACAATTCGGCATTGACCGCGGTGTATTGAATGCGTTTTTTTAGAAATTCAGCTTTCAGTCGAATGAAGGGGTAGTTAGAAGCCACATCAGAAAGCAACATAGACCGGTAGCCATTTCCAATGAAGTGCTTTCCTTGTCCGAAGTGGACTTGTAGCCACGGTGTTGCTTTTATGCTTATCACACCCCAAGCAGAGTTGTAATCCCTGGCATTGGATTCCAATTCTTTGAATCGGCCTTGTCCGGGGATGACCTGCAAGGAGTCAGTGTATTTGTACATCCAGTCTTGGAACTGCGATTGATTCTCGAACACGGAGGCTTGAAACGAAACCGCTTCGCCAATCATGCCTGACAACGCCAAGCCTCTTGTGTTGTTGAAGATTTGTACCGTGTCTTGCCATGAAGAAGTATCTCCCAAATCCCAACCAATGGAAAGGTCCAACACCACGTCTAAATTCAAATGGAAATCACCTTCGCGCAGCTCAACAAGGTGTTCTTTGAGAAATTTGACTTCTGCTAAATTAAAGTACCTGCGGTCATCCGTTCTAAAACGTGGAATACTGTCTCGTTCAAACTGATCTGCGTGGTACGGTTTTACAGCTGAATGAAAAACGGTATCAACACCAGAGTATGCGTCTTCAACTCCTTCCGTCACCGTTCGTTCAAACGGTTCTTGGTAGAGCTGAGCGCTTGCTTTATTCACTGAACAAAACAATAGCAGCGTGCCGAGTGCAAGACGAGTGGCCCAGGTCATTAAGCGAGGTCTAGCGTTTTGAAATCTTCGTAAACAGCTTGAATTCCGTCTTTCAGATTGATTTTATGCTTCCATCCGAAGTTGTTGATGCGACTCACATCCATTAACTTTCGTGGAGTGCCATCAGGCTTGGAGCTGTCCCAAACAAGGTCGCCTTCAAATCCGGTGATTTCTTGAATGGTTTCGGCAAGTTCTTTAATGGTCACATCTTCGCCAGTACCAATGTTGACGAAGAGCTTTTCGTTGTAGTTCATCATCAAAAAGTAGCACGCTTCTGCTAGGTCATCGACGTGAAGGAACTCTCTTTTCGGACTACCAGAACCCCACACTTCTACAGTAGGTTGTCCTTCTATCTTCGCGGTGTGAAATTTGCGCAACAACGCTGGAAGAACGTGCGAAGATTTCAAGTCATAGTTGTCATTGGGGCCGTACAAATTGGTTGGCATGGCCGAAATGAAATTGTCGCCGTATTGATCTCTATAGGCTTCACAGAGTTTGATTCCAGCAATTTTAGCAATGGCATAAGGCTCATTGGTTGGCTCAAGAAATCCGGTCAGCAGGCTTTCTTCCTTCAGGGGTTGCTCTGCAAATTTTGGGTAGATGCAAGAGCTTCCGAGGAAGAGTAGTTTTTTCACTTTTGCTTCGTGGGCGGTGTGGATGATGTTGGCCTCAATCATGAGGTTGTTGTAGAGAAACTCAGCGCGGTAGATATTGTTGGCTTGAATTCCTCCCACTTTCGCGGCAGCAAGAAAAACATATTCAGGCTGTTCTTGGGCGAAGAATTCACGAACAGCGTGCTGTTCCATCAAGTTCAATTCTGACGAAGAGCGATAGATAAGGTTGGTGTATCCTTCAGCCTCTAGCTTACGCACAATGGCTGAACCAACCATGCCTCTGTGTCCGGCAATGTATATTCTACTGTCTTTTTCCACGGCTACTGATTTGGGCAAAGATACCAAAGGGATTAGGAATGGTAAAGCATGGAGGAAATAGGTTGTAATTGACGCCATAAATCAATGGTTGACGTGTATAACAATGAACAATTTTCGGGCTGGCTCAAGCGCTTGTTAAATTCTAAAAAGTTAGTTTTAAGGAAAGTAATAAGTATGAGGGTTGCTACACTACCTATTTTTTTTCTGCTCATATTAATTGGCTCTAGTTTAAGAGCTCAACGGTTGACGCCTGTCGTTGAAGAAGGTCAAATTATAACTGATGAGTTGGTGATTGGTCCGAATGATGAAATCGCATCCATGGAGTCAACCGAAGACGGAATTTGGATGGTGGGTTATTTCGATAATGTAAACGGTGTGGCATTTCCTGGGATTGTGCGTTGGGACGGAAGCTCATTTGAATTGCCTAACGCTGAAAGCTATCCTTCAGAAGATTTTACGGCGAAGGGATTGTTCAAAGCTTCCAATGGAATGTATGTTTTTGGTGAAGCAAACGAAGGCACAGAATCCATTTGGTTTTACAATGGCACCAGCTGGGAAGCGGTACCTGGAAGTTTTTTCAATAATCGGGTTCGTCAAATGGTTTTTTACGAAGGCCAACTGATTGTTGGTGGCGAATTTACTTGGGTCAACGGAGTTCAAGCAGATCGTGTAGCGCGTTTCACGAATGGCTATTGGGAGAATTTTGGAGATGGTCTTGACAATAGAGTGGCGGACATGATGGTCCACAATGGCGACTTGTACATCTGTGGTCGATTCACGCAATCAAACAGTGGTCCATTGAATTACATTGGGGTCTTGACAGAAAATGGATGGTCTCAGGTAGGGGCAGGATTGGATGATTTCGCAAGAACATTTTATTACTACAATTCGCATTTTTTAATTGGTGGACGTTTCAGTGCTACCGCTGATGGAACCACCGAGATTCAGCGAATGGCCGAAATTGTTTCGTCTGAAATTGTGCCTGCAACGTTCATTGAATCGGCCTATTCTGGCAACTCTGTTCTTTCGTTTACGGAACTAAATGGAGATTTGGTAGTGGCTGCATCACCTCATCCCGATTTCGTATCAGAGTCATTCGTATACACCGAACATACTTGGAAGGAGAGTTTTTGGTCCATTCGAGAGGTAGTTAATTATGAGGGTAAGACTTATGCTTGCACCAATGCGGAGGACCATGAGACCTATTTCGGCAAGAGTAGTTTTTTCCAGTATCAACAAGACGGAGAGCTAAGTGGACGAATTGCGAATAGTGAAATCAACGCCACGTTGTGGTTGTTTCCCAATTCCACGCTATCACCAGACCAAAAAGTACGCTATCTGACACAGCCATTTGAAGACCAAGTAGGAACGATGTTTTCACATGCTTTGTGGTATGGAGGGATGACAGAAAACGAAGTTTATGTTGGTTTTTCTGATTTTCAAAATACGCAAGGGGAGAGCACTTTTGGTCCGTATTCTTCTTATTATGATACGGATTACTTCGCACGCTATTTCAGAACATGGGCCATTTCCAGAAACCAAGTGGAGTACCATCAAAATCATTGGTTTGATCCAAATTATGAATTACCCGAAGTAATAGCGAATTGGCCGGGAAATGGCCGGGTTGAATATGACGAGTCAGCTCATCTGGCTCCATTTGTTGATGTCAATCAAAATGGATGGTATGAGCCGCTTTCTGGTGACTATCCTTTGATTTATGGTGATCAATGCATCATGGTAATTTCAAGTGATTCGCGAACCTTGAACGAAGATCAATCAGCAGGAATGGAAACGGTTTCCCTTTACTTTTTAGTCGAATCTGAAGGGCCATCTGAACGAACGATGCACGTGAAAAACTTCATTACAAACAAATCTGAAAATGACTACGAAACGTTTTCCATTGGAGTTTGGGCTGATTTCGATATTGGATTATCGATTAACGATTATGTCGGGTCTTCTCCTGAAAATGACTTTTTCTATGGTTATAACGGCGAGGAAACCGATGGGCCCATTACGATTTCTGAAGTGTATGGCGATAATCCACCTGCCCAAGCAGTTGTTTTCCCCAACCGTGAATTGTTCAGTTTTATGTATTTCAACAATTCTGGATCGGCCATCAATGGTGCCGCTACATTACCAATACATTTCTACAATTACCTCAATTCAACGTGGAAAAATGGACAGCCTTTGTTGTATGGCGGAGATGGGGCGAATAATGCGAACAATCCAGACTCTATTGTGCAATTCATGTATCCACACTTAGCTACTTCAACAGATCCTTCTGACTGGAATGAAATAACTGCAGGAAATCCACCTGCTGATCGGCGCGGGGTAGGGGCCGTAGCACCTTTTCCGTTGGCTTCGGGTGAACAATTTTGTTTAGACTACTTATTCACGCATGCTTTCGGGAATGAGGATAGTCCGTTTGATGAAGTGATCCAGCTCTATAATGACGTACCCGTAGCCATAGCGAACTACCAAGACTTAAATGTTGCATGCGCATGGGAACAATTTCCATTGACCTTAAACGAAGAACAGGCTGATATTCAATTTCTGCTCTATCCAAACCCAACAACAGGGTATGTGGCGGTAGCAGGTTTGGGCGAAGGTGAATATCAAGCAGATGTATATGCTGTATCAGGACAAATTGTTCTTACCAAGGTCTTGGGAGGAAGAACAAACAGGATTGAAACAGATCGTTTGGCAAGCGGGGTATATCTGGTTCAGATTTCGAAAGAAGAAGTACTATCCACACTAAAGCTGATTAAGTACTAATCAACTGCGCACATCCAAGGCATCTCTCAACCCATTGCCAACCATCATAAAGGAGAGCACCAACACCATGATGAGCACACCGGGCAATATTGCCAAATAGGCCAAGTCTGTAGTAATCATGGCGTAGTGTTCCTTGATCATATTCCCCCAGCTTGGAGTGGGTATTTGCGCTCCAATGCCCAAAAAACTCAAGCCTGCTTCGACCAAAATGGCACCCGCAAAGTTGGCCGCCGAAATCACAATAATGGGCCCCCAAGCGTTGGGTAATATATGCTTGGTAATGATGCGCGTATGACTGTACCCCAATGCTTTTGCTGCTTCAACGTACTCCTTTTCACGTATGCTGAGGAACTGTCCGCGCACAATACGGGCCACTTCAACCCACATGGTTAAACCAATGGCAATGAAAACCTGCCAAAACCCTTTTCCAAAACCAAGGGTGATTGCAATAACCATGAGCAAAGTAGGGATGCTCCAAACCACATTGATCAGCCAAGAAATAAGTGCATCAATCTTTCCGCCAAAATAGCCTGCCATGGCGCCCAACGTGATTCCCACAATCAGCGAAATCAGGACTGCAATAAATCCAACGCTCAAGGAAATTCGCGTTCCTGCCATTAGTCTGCTCAGTAGGTCTCTTCCGTATTTGTCTGTGCCAAGCACGAAGACCTTGTGCTCAATCAGTTCTGAAGTATCTGAAGTTTCCAGCGGCAGTATTTTGCTTTGAACATCACCGAAAAGGGTGTATTCAAGTTGATTTCCATTGATTTTGTAGGACGAAATGGGGACTGGCGCCTGATCTGCCTTAAGCGTCAGCAGGTCTACCTGAAAACCTGGTTTTTGCCTTGAGATGGAAAGGTTTTGGGCATTGGCATTGGGCGAAGGGTCAGGACGAATTGAACTACCCAAAAGCGAAACAAGAATGAGCGCAACAATAATAACGCACCCGGCCAAAGCAGCTATGGTTCTTTTAAAGCGAAGCCACGCCTGTTGGTTCGGTGATAGTTCAACTGATGTTCCCACGCTGCAAGATGCTTATACCTTTCGACCTTTCCAATACGGACGATAGAAGAATCCGCTGATCCCCACAAAAATGATATAAAAGGGATAAATAATGATGCCTCTGAATAGCGTTTTCGGTGACAATTCCGTCCTGAAGTGTTCGTTGGACTTGTTCGCCATGATGAAATCCAAAACCAACTTTGGGACAATAAAAATCAGCATTAATAGCTGTGCTGAGAATGCTCCTCGCACCCCCAAAGCACCTGCTAACTGCAAACTCATGCAAAACCAGAGGTTGGCTAAAAGCACAATCCACGCGGCCCTCTTGGCGAATACATCTGTGTAAGCACTACTTTTTTGTCCCCAACGAATGCGCTGTATTAAAAAAGCTTTGACTGATGTGTGGGGCTCTATTCCCACCACTAAAGTTGGGTCCTGAACAAAATGAATGTGTTTCCCCCTTTTTTTCATCGCTTGCAACAAGAAAATATCGTCGCCACTGGCCAAGTCTTCACGCATTTCATTTTGACATTCAATGAAATCTTCTCTATTGATACTAAGTGCTGCGCCGTTGGCCATAATGGGATTGTTGGCATTGGCTGATGCTTTCGTGATGGTCATCAATCCCAACATGTCAAAGGCTTCAAAACAAGCAAGAAAGGAGTGAGGTTCACGAACCAAGACAGGAAAAAGATGCAGGTCAGCGGCGTTTTCTTGCAGATAGGTTTGGCAGGCGTGAATCCAGTTTTCCCCAATCAAGATGTCGGCATCTAAGCACAACACCTTTGAACCAGTTGCTTTCGCCAAACCAGTTTTAAGGGCTGCTTTTTTTCCAGTGCCTACATTCTTGAGTATGATTCCTTCAGGAAAAAGCTCAGTGGCTTTCGTAGCAGTTTCATCTTCGCTGTGATCATCAATTACAATGAGCTGTCCCTTGAAATCTTTCAATGCCTTCGCTAACCGAGGAAGTCGTGAAGCTTCGTTTCTACATGCCATCAAGATGGTTAGACTCATTTCGTCTTTGGCCGGAATTTTCGTCCCTTTTCGTCCTAAATGATGGTACACCCAAATCATGAAGATGAAGTAAAGCGCTACAACCAAACAACCGATGGCGATGTATACAAAACTCATGTCTTAGAAGGTTTGAGTTGTGAAAAGAGCACTCCACCGAAGATAGCGGGTAGCAATAAATTGACCAACCACACCACTAACGTGGCCGCGAATGCCCCTTCTTCGCTGATGCCCGCGGCAGGAAAAAGCAGGATGGCCAATGATTCCCTGACCCCGAATTCTGCCAATGCTACGGTTGGAATAAGTGTGGTTGCTAAATAAAGTATTCCGATGCGCAGAAAGATTTCAAAGGTGTCTCCTGAGATTCCGTAGAGTTTTAGGGCGAAATACAACTGACAAGCAAAAGTAATGTAGCGAAGTGCGCTTAACACGAGTGTTCCAGCATTTTGTCGACGTGAATAGTGCTGCAGTGTTCGCACGCGTTTGCCAAACCATCCGTCTTCTTTGCTAGCGTCAATGGCCAATGCTACCCATCCTGGTTCTATATAAAGCAGCAGAAGCACAATGCTGGCCAACCAAACGGGCCACCTGACCCATTGGGCATAGATCCACCAGTTGGAATCTGTGTCTTGCACCCATTGCTGAATGATGGCCAATGCCAAACTTCCAACCACAATGGTGCAAAGGAATTGCGCCATGCTTCCATTGATAAAGGCCCAAGTAGCCCTCGATTTATTTCCTGGTGGAAGAAAATGCAACCTCCCGGCGCCATCGCCAATGCGGTTAGGTGTGAAAAGTGTGTAAAAATTGCCAATCAACACGCTTGAAAGTGCTTTTCCAAATGAAAGCTGTCCGAAACTGCGCGTTAGTTTCCACCATTTCGCGGCTTCTAGGCCTAAATTGATAGGGAAGAGCAGGAGGATGTAGACCAAATAGCCGGGCGACTCAAAGGTGAAAAGTAGTTCCCAATTGAATCCTTCACTCAGCTTCGAATAAAGAAACCAGCCAGCTAGCAGAACAACTACCAACTGGAAGAACTTAAACCATATCTTTTTTTGAATGCGCAATTGGTTACTTTTGGGAATGGCCAAAAGTACCGCAATCCAATCGGAAAAGATAATCATGGGCATTGATCCTGGAACCACCATCATGGGGTATGGTATGATTCGGGTAACTGGAAACAAAGCAGAGATGCTGACCATGGGGGTGATACACCTTTCCAAGCTCAACAATCATGCGCTTAAGCTACAGCGCATCTTTGATAGATGTGTGCAGCTGATAGATGAATTCAATCCTGATGAGGTGGCGGCTGAAGCGCCTTTTTTCGGACAGAATGTGCAGTCAATGCTCAAGCTTGGTAGGGCTCAGGGTGTGGCCCTTGCGGCAGCTTTGAGCAGGCAAATCCCAGTAGTGGAATATGCTCCGCGAAAAATAAAACAGTCTATCACAGGCAATGGAAATGCAAGCAAAGAGCAAGTAGCGGCCATGTTGTGCTCAATCCTGAAGCTCAAAGCAGAAGATTTACCGAAAGAATTGGATGCCACTGACGGATTAGCTGCCGCGGTGTGTCATCACTTTCAAAGCAGAGCTGTAGGCGCTTCTAAAAGCTACAGCGGTTGGGAAGCTTTTGTGAAGGGGAACGAGGAACGTGTAAGTAAACGGAAATAACTTACAGAATAGATTCAATCACACTTGAAATCAACTCTTGCGATGAAATTCCAGCAGCAGCAGCTTGTTGCGGAATAATGCTCGCCTCTGAAAATCCGGGTACTGTATTGATCTCAATGATGTGAGGCACACCTTTCACCACCATGCAGTCTACTCGTATCATACCCTTGCAACGAAAAGCAACATAGATTCTTTTAGCCAAGGCTTGAATGGTGTCTCTGATTTCATCTGGAATACGCGCCGGTGTGATCTCTTCCGACTCGCCTTCGTACTTAGCAGCATAATCAAAGAATTCATTTTCGGTAACAATTTCCGTTAGTGGAAGTGCTTTTAGCTCGCCTTTCCAAGGAATTACACCACATTGCACTTCGGTTCCGTCCATAAAAGACTCTACCAAAACTTCACTGTCTTCTTTGAAGGCAATGTCCAATGCGGCGTCTAATTCTTCAGCTTTTTTGACCTTACTCATCCCAATACTGGATCCTCCTTGATTGGGTTTGACGAAGCAGGGGAGTCCGGTTATTTCTAGGATTTCTGCATTGCTTGCATCGGCTCTATTCCGTAAAAGCAGTCCGTTAGCCACTGGGACATTCAGGCTTCTTAAATTATTGATGGTCATCCCCTTATGGAAGGTGAGTGCCATGTTCAGGGCATTTCCTGTAGTATAAGGAAGACCAATGAGTTCGAAATAGCCTTGCAGGATTCCGTTTTCACCTGGTGTTCCGTGAATCATGATAAAAGCAGCGTCTGGGTGGAACTTTCC
>CAYGUR010000005.1:29704-35453 GCA_964353035.1 uncultured Comamonadaceae bacterium
ATTTTTGTCGATGGGCAGAAGCGCACCATCTATTTCGGCGTTCCAACCTTCAGAGGTAATCCAAAACAAGACCGGATTGAATTTTTCGCGGTCGATGTTCTTCATAACCATCTTGCCACTTTTCCCTGAAATGGCTGCCTCGCCTGAGAAGCCACCTGCTATAACCGCTATGTTCTTGCGTTCCATCTGTGATGATTTTCAATGCTTAAATGTGCCACCTTCTTTTGTATTTCCATTCATGTTGCGCACACCCCTTTTAACAATCTTGAGTTGACAAGCATAGTCACAATGAACTATCTTCGGGCACCTTGTACGTAAAGTCAAACGAAATGGACTGTCGTACTTCACAATTTCGGACGAAATTTTATGAAAAAGATATTGCTTGCAGTGACCGCCTCACTTTTCTTGTTATCTGCTTCGGCACAAGTGAAAGAATACGGCATTAAAGATGATATTGTACTTGATCGAACAGAGACCAAAGACCAGTGCAGAACGGGAACGTGTTGGAGCTATTCGACGATATCATTTCTGGAAAGCGAATTGATTCGCATGGGGAAGGGGCAGCACAACCTATCTGAAATGTACAATGTGCGCATGACCTATCCGAAGAAAGCAGAAATGTTCATGAGGTATCAGGGGAAATATCAGTTTGGGCCCGGAAGTTTGAACCACGATGTGATCAACGTCATGCGCGACTACGGCATTGTTCCAGAGGAGGTGTATTCAGGCATCAATTACAACGCTGAGCGTCATGACCATGGCGAAATGGATGCGGCGCTGGAAGGAATGATAAAAGCTCTGGTTGACAAGCGAAATCCAGAAAATGGCTATGCGTGGAAACAGGCTTACAACGGAATTCTAGAGGCCTATTTGGGCGAAGTTCCTGAGGAATTTAACTACCAAGGGAAAGCGTACACACCAGCGTCATTTCGTGATGCAATGGGCTTGAATGCAAATGACTATGTGAGTCTTACTTCGTTCACACACCACCCAATGTATAGCTCATTTGTGCTGGAAGTTCCTGATAATTTTTCGCAAGGCGAATTCTACAATGTTTCATTGGATGAACTTGAGTACACCGTTGTTTCCGCGCTAGAAAACGGGTATACCGTTGCTTGGGATGCAGATGTGAGCGAACGCGGATTCTCATTTAAATACGCGATGGCGATTTACCCTGAAGAAGACACACCAAAGGATGAATACTTTAAAAAAGTGCTACCTGAGCCGAACGTGACGCCAGAAATGCGCCAAGAAGGGTTTGATTCTTTCAAAACCACTGATGACCATTTGATGCACATCATTGGAACCGCCAAAGACAAAAATGGCGGACGGTACTTCATTATCAAGAACTCTTGGGGAGCTGGGAATGAAACGGGCGGACTGCAATACGTCTCTTCAGCTTATTTCCGCATGAAGACCATCTCTATTTTGCTTCACAAAGATGGCGTGCCTAAGGAGCTACAAAAACAGCTTCAACTCTAATCTTTTATGAAGAAATTTCTCAGGCGAGCATGGCGCATCCTTTGGAAAGGAGCGCTGTGGTTTGTGATTCTTTCGGTTGCCTGGGTTCTGTTCTACAAGTGGGTCAATCCGCCAACGACCATGTTGCAGCTGATCCAAGGGAAATCGCATGAACGCCATTGGGTAGATATCGATGAAATGTCAGCTGAATTGCCGTTGGCAGTGATTGCTTCAGAGGACCAGCGATTTCCAGATCATTTTGGTTTCGATACGGAAGCCATTGCCCATGCCATTGAGTACAATAAAACCCATGAACGGAAGCTAGGAGGGAGCACCATCTCTCAGCAATGTGCTAAAAATGTCTTTCTGTGGCCATCACGAACATGGGTGCGAAAGGGTTTAGAGGTATGGTTCACCACGCTCATTGAAGTTCTTTGGAGCAAGGAACGCATCATGGAGGTTTACCTCAATGTCATTGAAATGGGGCCACAAACGTTTGGGGTGGAAGCTGCTAGTCAAAAGTATTTTAAGCGCTCTGCAGCAAAAGTGAATAGAAGTCAAGCCGCACTCATTGCCGCATGTTTGCCCCAGCCACGAAAATCCAATCCGGGAAAACCGTCGGCCTATCTCGTGAAACGAGGGCAGAAAATAGAGCGACAAATGCGCTTGCTAGGTGGAAAAAATTATTTGCCCTGGGAAGCTCCCAAAGACTGATGGTAAACCGTTTGAGTTGGGAATGCGAACTCCAATCCTGTAGCGTTGAATTTCTCAAGAATAGACAAGTTCAATTCATTCGGCACTTGGAAGAGGTCTTCTCCTGCTTTAATGAAATATATGAGGGAAACATTCAGGCTGAAATCTCCAAATCCTTCAAACCAAACGAAATGGTCATCTTCTAGGTTTGGATGATCAAGAACAAGACCTTTCATTATTTCTTGAGCTTCGCGAATGCGGTCATGTGGAGTGTCATAGGTCAAGCCTATGGTTAACTTCATCTTTCGTGAAGGTTCAGCCGTAACGTTTTCTACAAAGCTATCTGTGAATTTGTGGTTTGGAACTGTGACTATACGTCCTTCCAAGGTTTTCATCCGCGTTGAACGAATGCCTATTTCGGTCACAAAACCATCAAAACCATCAATTTTGATGCGGTCTCCCGGAGAGAAAGGTTTGTCTGTAAAAACGGTAATTCCACCGAAGATGTTGGCAACGAAATCTTTTGCTGCCATAGCAAGGGCAATACCTCCAATTCCAATTCCTGCTAGTAACGCTCCAACATCATACCCAGTGTTGTTTAAGGCCAAAACAATTCCCAAGATCCAAATGATACTCTTGATGCCCTTTCGAATGATGGGCATCACATGATCTACGTTGGAGTCAGCCTTCTCAGCATAGGGAATTAGGTACTCCTTCAAAAGCGCATCAACAATTCGAGCAACAAGCCAAGTAATGTTGATGGCAATTAAGATTTTGAAGATGCGATGGATCCATTTTTCGACCCCATCAGAAAAACTTAAATAGTCATATCCCCACCACATGCCTATGATTACAACGGCAAAGACAATAGGCTCTTCAAGCATGTCAATGAGGATGTCGTCTAACCGTGATGCGGTTTTTGTAGCAGCAGATTTAAAAATCTTACCAAAGATGGTAAACAAGATTTTCGCCAAGATGATGGCGCCCGCTGAAAAGGCAATTGCGAATAGCCAATTTTCGACTGTATTGCCCAGAAATGTGGTTTCTAATAGTTCTTTCACGAGGCAAAGATACTGTACCCTAAGTGGAAAATTTACAAGCCTACAGATATTCCTCCCCCAATAAAGGTGGAACCGAAAAATGCGTTTGGATCTTGAATAATATCGTACTGAACCGTGAGGCCGGCGTAGACATTGTTTCCAATTTGAAGGTAATAACCTCCCCCAACAAACCATTGTGGTACCCAAGTGCGGGTATTTGGTAGGTCGAACAAGTTATAGGTTGGCACGTTGAGGTAGTAAAAGTCTGTTTGAGCAAAGAGTCGGTCTCCCTCAGAGAGTAAATTGTTAGCAATGCCCATTCGTGCGTACATCGTTGGTCCATAAATGGATGCACCTTCGAATCCACGCTGATCCCAATAATAATACATCCCTCCAGCACCCGCTGTGAGTTTATTGGTGAGTCTGTACCCCACACTCGGGTTTGCTCCAACAAAGGTCGTGTTTCCGAACTGAGCAGAAATATTACCTCCAAACACCCATCGATTGCCTTCAACCTTGGGTTTTTCGTTCTCTTTGGCTTGACTGAAAGCGTCGTTTGAACTGAGCGATGATACCATCAGTACGAGTAGAATAATACGCAATGACTTCATAGAATTGGGTTTACAACTTCTACAAAGGTGCACATAAATCATTCCACTTTTGCAGGCTTCAAAGCTCAGAAAGGTGTTTATCTTTGCACTCATGGCGAAATTCGTAGACAACTATTGGGGCTTCTTTCGAAGGCTTAAACCTGCTTACCGCATGTTCAACATGACCAAAGGGTCCATGCTGAAGAGGAACAAGAAGCTGTACAAGCAGTACGGCATTAAAAAGTCTGTTTATGCGCCCATTTCAAGTGCAGATTTCAGCCACCTTCCTGATGAACGTCCATGGAGTGATACGGCTGAAGACCTTTCTTCACGTGAAGGTTGGATGGACTTAACTCCAGAAATCAGAGAAGCGCTAGAAGCCACATGGATCAGCGGTGGATATGCCATTTTGAAGTCGCACTATTCTTCTGAATTTGTAGATGAGGTGAACGCTGAAGTTGATGCGTTAATGAGCGATGGTTCCATCGATTTCAACTACTCTGGGAAGAAAATTATGTTCGCTTATAAAAAAGGAAAGCGCTTGGGGCAGATAGCGAATGACCCGGAAATTGTGAAAGCGCTGGATTTCTTGGCAGGAAAGAAAATGGTGCCCTTTCAAAGCATCAATTTTACCAAAAGTAGTGAACAACGAACCCATTCGGATAGCATCCACATGACTTCATATCCATTGGGATACTTGACGGCGGCATGGGTGGCCTTGGAAGACATCGGCCCAGACCAAGGTCCGCTGAAATACTATCCTGGTAGCCATAAATATCCATACGTCTTGAACAGCGATTTTGACCATGGTGGTTCGAAATTTCTTTTGGGCGAAGACGCATATTTGCACTACGAAGAGCACATTCAAAAGCTCCTCAAGGAAAAACAACCTGAGTCAACTATTCTTCATCCGAAAAAAGGAGATGTCTTTATCTGGCATGCCAACCTTTTGCACGGCGCAGTGAAGATGAATAAGCCTGAGCTGACCCGAAAAAGTATGGTGGTGCATTACTTCTCTCCTGAAGTGATTTGTTACCATGAGTTAACCCAACGTCCTGCACTGATAGATTACAAAGAAGCATGAAAGCGATTTACGGAGACAACATTAAACTCGGCATTTTAGGTGGTGGACAGTTAGGGCGAATGCTCATTCAAGAGGCAGCAAGTCTTGATGTCAAAATCCATGTTTTGGACCCTGCAGCTGATGCCCCTTGTGCTGAATTAGCCAACTCATTCACCCAAGGAGATTTCAGAGACTATGACACCGTTATGGCGTTTGGCGCTGACAAAGATGTGCTGACCATAGAGATTGAAGACGTGTCTGTTCAGGCGCTGAAAGACCTTCAAAAACAAGGTGTGAAGGTGTGTCCAGATCCAAAAGCGCTCGAAATCATCAAAGACAAAGGAATTCAAAAACAGTTTTACGCAGACAACGGTATTCTGTCTTCCAACTTCACCCTGCTTGAGAGCGGGAAAGACTGTCCGGCTGCGGCCTTGCCAACCGTTCTGAAGCTACGCACAGGAGGCTATGACGGAAAAGGAGTGATGGTACTTCGCACAGAGGAAGATTTGGCGAATGCCTTCGATGGCCCTTGCCTGATTGAAGACCTGGTCCCAATCGAAAAGGAACTTTCGGTGATTATTGCACGCAACGCAGACGGACAAAGTTCGACTTTTCCGGTTGTAGAGCTTGTTTTCGATCCAAGGGCGAATTTGGTCGATTACCTCTTCGCGCCAGCAGAAATCAGTGAAAACATTGCTGAAAAAGCGAAACAATTAGCAACGAAAGTGGCTGATGCACTGAAGTTTGAAGGTATACTTGCGGTTGAAATGTTCTTAACGAAGGAGGGCGAAGTACTAGTGAATGAAGCTGCTCCGCGAACGCACAACAGCGGACACCATACCATTGATGCCAATTACACATCGCAATTTGGTCAACACCTAAGAAGTATTTTGAACCTGCCT
>CAYGUR010000006.1:0-20193 GCA_964353035.1 uncultured Comamonadaceae bacterium
TTTTGAATTCTTCCATTTTTGTTACCCGTTTTGGTTTGTCCCCCGCTTGGTTGTAACCTCGGAGTTTTAATTTCTTCGGATGCAAAGGGATGGGAACAATGATGTCTGGCGGGTCTGCTGCCACAAAACGCTTCAACTCTTTTCCTAGCATCCCGCCAAAATACTGAACTGGCTGCGGATCTCCGCCGTATTTCAATTGATGAAGCAATTCTTGTGTCAATGCTCCCCGTGAAAATGCGTACATCGCCATGCCCCAGCCCAACTGCATTCGACCCCACAATGAACGCTCAATAGGCTGCACTCCATTTTCGCGCAGCGCCAGTGGCAAAGTAAGTTCACAATGTAAACATATAGGATTGGAAGCGTACTTCAATTTTCCCTTGCAAAGGAGGCATGTTGGAGGAAATAAAACCTCTTTTACTAAGTGTATCACGCCGAAACTTACCATGAAAAACTGCTGCTCCAACAACAACTTTGCAGACGTAGCGATCTAATTTATGACTGTGTCTTTTTGGCGAAAAACGACCCAATCACACCCGCAACAAAACTGATGGCCGCGAGACCTAAAAAAGACAAACCAACGGTTCTCAGGTTGATAAAGGTCAATACGATACCGATGGAAACACATAGTCTGCCAATTCCATAGGCCACTTCATAAAAGCTAGGAGATTTCAATGACACCAAAAACAGAACGTTCCAAATGGTCCAAAGCGCCAATCCGCCAATGAGCAGAATGCTTGCAAATGGCCAGCTCTGAAAGCGGGAGAAGGCTCCTAGGCATAGCAATCCGACGCTTATCATCCTCAAATAGAAAAACTCTTGCTTCTTGGTTTTCTCCCTTTCGGGCAAGTCTAAAATTTCTTTTTCGTCCAATTCATCCATCAATCGTAAATTTACCGTATTCCTTTGAAAGCCCTCCTACCTAAATGAAGTTCGGAAAACTAGAAGACATTCGCGAAGTAGATTTTACACTTCCTCCAGATCATCCGCAAACAGCCAAGGTGCTGAACCTTGAAAGTCAAAAACCAGCCATTTATTGTGGCGGAACCATGTGGAACATCCCTAAATGGAAAGGGAAAATCTATCCCGAGAAAACACCGGTAAAAAACTTCATCAATGCGTACTGTGATCAATTCGGAACCATTGAACTCAATGCAACTCACTACCGAATTCATCCGCCAACGACCATTTCTAAATGGGCTGACGCTGCGCCTGACGATTTCGTTTTCTGCCCGAAATTCCCTCAACTCATCTCCCATTTCCGACGATTTGTGAATTGTGAGGGCCTGACAGATGAATTTATCAATGCCATTTTGGCCTTTGAGAAAAAACTAGGTCCGTCGTTTATTCAGTTGCCTCCTAATTTCGCCCCAAAACACGCAGAAAAATTGTGTAACTACCTCAAATCTTGGCCAAGAGAACTGAGGTTAGCTGTTGAGTTCAGACATCCAGAGTGGTTCACTGGAGGCCCTGAGGCTGAAGCTACTTGGTCACTGCTTGAAGAACTTGGAATGGGGGCTGTAATTTCAGACACTTCCGGACGAAGAGATGCGGTTCACATGCGCATGACCGCTCCGTTTTTGTTGCTTCGTTTTGGAGGAAATAACTTGGACCCTTCTGATGCTCAGCGATTGGAAGACTGGACCAAACGCATTCAAGAATGGAGCGCCGGCGGACTAGATTCTGTCTTCCTATTGATGCACCAACCAGACAGCATCAATACTCCTGAATCTTGCATTTCATTTGCGCAATACAGCAAAAAGCACCTTCAGGTTTCCCCAAAGGTGCCTCAACTTATTACAGGACCGACACTTTTCTAATTAAGCTTCTTTGCCGTGACACTGCTTGTATTTTTTGCCTGAACCACACGGACAAGGATCATTTCGTCCAATGGTTTTTTCTGCTTTTCTAGGTTGCACTGGCTGCGGTTTCGGACGTGGTGGCGCCTGAACACCTGCAGCTACTTGTCCGCTAGCGCTACTTTGTGCTGAGGCTGAACGCTCGTTCAAGTTCTCAACGCTTGCTTTCGAAATCTGTAAGCCTTTCATGTCAGGCTGACTTGGTGCTTTGGCTTGTTGAATAGACTCAGCTCTACCAGGTAAAGAAGCCTTCATCAAGAACGAAGCAACATCAGCATTCAGCTGCTGAATCATGGCTTTGAACAAGTCGTATGATCCAAACTTATAGATTAACAACGGGTCTTTCTGCTCAAAACGAGCATGTTGCACGTTTGACCTCAAGTCATCCATTCCTCTTAAATGTTCTTTCCATGCATTGTCAAGCAATGACAGCGTCACATTCTTCTCCAGTGAATCAATTAATTCTGTTCCATTCGAATCATAGCAACGTTGAATATCTGCCACGATTTGCAAAGTCTTGATCCCGTCAGAAAACGGAACTGCCATATTCTGGAAGGTGTTCGAATCGTCTTCATGCACCTGCTTGATCACAGGAAAGGCCGTTTGAGCCAATTGTGCCGTTTTACGCTGGTAGTTTTGCTCAGCCTTTTGGTAAAGGTCATACACCAATTTGTCTGGGGACAGGTTGGCGAAATCTTCTGCATTCACAGGAGAGTCCATTCCAAAATTCTTCAGCACTTCCAACTGGAAGCTTTCGAAATCTTTGTTTCCTTGGGTCGAATGAACAATTGATTCTGCTAGTTCATAGAACATGTTCGCAATGTCCAATTTGATTCGCTCTCCGAATAAGGCGTGTCTTCTTCGCTTGTAAATGACTTCACGTTGAGAGTTCATTACATCGTCATACTCGAGTAGTCGCTTACGAATACCGAAGTTGTTCTCTTCCACCTTCTTCTGAGCGCGCTCAATAGACTTGGTAATCATTGAGTGCTGAATTACTTCACCTTCCTCAATGCCCAAACGGTCCATCATTTTCGCAATACGATCTGAACCAAACAGACGCATCAAGTCGTCTTCCAACGACACGTAGAATTGGCTACTTCCTGGATCCCCTTGACGTCCGGCACGTCCTCTCAACTGACGGTCAACACGACGAGAATCGTGTCTTTCTGTACCAATAATGGCCAAACCACCAGCAGCCTTCACTTCTGGAGAAAGTTTGATATCCGTTCCACGTCCGGCCATGTTGGTTGCAATGGTCACCACGCCAGACTTACCAGCTCCGGCTACAATTTCCGCCTCACGTTGGTGCATCTTCGCGTTAAGAACTTGGTGATCAACTTTACGGATGCTCAACATTTTCGACAAAAGTTCAGAAACCTCAACGGTTGTTGTACCAACAAGTACTGGTCTCCCTGCTTCGCGAAGCTTCACAATGTCATCAATAACAGCATTGTATTTTTCGCGCTTGGTTCTGTAGACCAAATCTTGTTTGTCTTCTCTGGCAATAGGTCTATTCGTTGGAATAATCATCACATCCAACTCATAGATATCCCAAAGCTCTTGTGCTTCTGTTTCAGCTGTCCCAGTCATACCCGCCAACTTGTGGTACATTCTGAAATAGTTCTGAAGTGTCACAGTGGCATAGGTTTGCGTTGCCGCCTCAACCTTTACGTTTTCTTTTGCCTCAATGGCTTGGTGCAAACCGTCTGAATACCTTCTACCGTCCATGATACGACCGGTTTGCTCATCAACGATTTTCACTTTATTGTCCATCACCACATAATCAACATCCTTCTCGAACAAGGCGTATGACTTTAGCAGTTGGTTCATGGTATGGATACGTGCAGACTTCACTGAGTAATCTTGCACAACCGTTTCTTTCTCTTTTAATTTTTCTTCGTCTGACTTAGACGAATTGTCAATATTTACAAGAGAGGTAGCAATGTCAGGCATGGTGAAGAAATTCTCATCATCCATGTTTTGCGAAATCAGGTTGATACCTTTTTCAGTGAGTTCTACCTGGTTGTTCTTTTCGTCTATGACGAAGAAAAGCTCTTGGTCAGCCTTCCACATTTCGCGCTGATTGTCTTGAAGGTAGTACCCTTCCGTCTTCAGCAAGATTTGTTTCATTCCTTCCTCACTGAGGAATTTGATGACCGCTTTGTTTTTCGGAAAACCTCTAAACGCTCTAAAAAGTGCCAATCCACCTTCGCTTAGCTCGTCTTTGGTTGGATTTTCTTTCTTCAGCTTCTGTTTTGCTTCGGCGAGGAACTGAGTAGCTACTTGCTTCTGCGCGTTGATGAGCAGCTGCACACGAGGCTTGAGCTCATTGAATTCATGCTGATCACCTTTTGGAGTGGGACCAGAGATGATCAAGGGAGTACGCGCCTCATCAATCAACACAGAATCTACCTCATCTACAATGGCGAAATGGTGCTTACGTTGAACTAAGTGGTCTGGATTGGTTGCCATGTTGTCACGGAGGTAATCAAATCCGAACTCGTTGTTCGTTCCGTAGGTCACATCAGCTTGGTAAGCCATTCTGCGTTCGTGGCTATTTGGAGTATGTTTGTCTACGCAGTCTACTTTCAATCCGTGGAATTCGAACAACGGGCCCATCCATTCAGAATCTCGAATGGCGAGGTAATTGTTCACTGTCACAAGGTGTACACCTCTTCCAGCGAGGGCGTTCAAGAATACGGGTAAGGTCGAAACCAATGTCTTTCCTTCTCCGGTTTGCATCTCCGCTACTTTTCCACGGTGCAGGGCAATACCACCAATGAGCTGTACATCATAGTGCACCATATCCCATTTGATTTCGCCTCCACCTGCAAGCCATGCATTGTCCCAAAGTGCATCTTCACCTTCGATCGAAATTGAATTGCGCTCTGTTGCCAATTGTTTGTCAAATTCTGATGCTTTTACACGAACGGGAGCATCTTCTTTAAATCTTCTTGCAGTCTCTTTAATTACAGCGAATGCTTCTGGCAGTATTTCTTCTAAAACAACCTCAATTTGTTCGTTCACTTTTAGTTCAAGTGCGTCAACTTGCTCATATATTGCCTCCTTGGCATCAAGGTCCATGGTAGGATTTGCTTCAATTTGGAGCTTTAATTGGCGAATTTCTTCTTCTTGACCACGAACACTGTCTTTGATTTTTTGGCGAAGCTGATGGGTTCGTTCACGCAGTTGATTTGCCGATTCTCCTTGGAGTTGGGCGAACACCTTATTCACCTCATCTACAATAGGTTGAATCTCCTGAATATCTTTTTCGGCTTTATCACCGAGGATCCGTTTGAGGATTTTATTTACTGTTCCGAACATGTTTTTCTTTCAATTGAGGTACGCAGCTTTTTGAGCTGTGAGAGCACAAAAATACAATCTTCATTGTGCTTCTGACGGATTCTGTGTGTGCTAAATTAATGCCAAAGAAAAATGACTGACATCCTGTCAACCTTGAAGCGGTTGATGTCATGGTTTTGAGAAGGTGAAAATAGATGGAATTCCAACCAAAAAAAGGTCGATTTTTATCAACACTTTGCTAACTAAAATGATGCCACGTTTTCGTCCTAAAATGAGATTTTCAAGGATAGTAACAATTTCAAATCACCCTCTTCGCCCACCCACAAAGGGCTACAGAAACTCATCCACAGTCGGTGTTAAAAACTTAGGCCGAATGTGAATTGTTTCAGGTTGACTCACGGTTGATTTATGACAACTTTTGTTGTGTCGATTATTGACTGGGTAATCATCTAGTTTCACAATCGGCAAGAGGACATAGAACCTCCCCCCAAAAAGAGATTTAGTTACACACCACGCCGGTATAAATACACGTTTGTATCATGGAGAACGCAGCTCCCGACCAACAAGAAAAGCAAATGGCTATCGAAGAAGTCCTACCAGAAAACACACAAGTGAACGAACCGATTCTTTCTGAGAACCCGAATCGTTTTGTGCTATTCCCAATAGAACATGATGACATTTGGTCTTTCTACAAAAAATCGGAAGCGAGTTTTTGGACAGCAGAAGAAATTGATCTTGAACCAGACTTGGTAGATTGGAACAACAAGCTGAATGATGATGAACGTTATTTTGTAAAACATGTCTTGGCATTTTTTGCTGCCAGCGATGGCATCGTGAATGAAAATTTGGCAGAAAACTTTGTTGCCGAAGTGCAATACACTGAAGCGAAGTTTTTCTACGGGTTCCAAATCATGATGGAGAACATCCACTCTGAAACTTACTCTCTGCTCATTGATACTTACATCAAAGACAAGGCAGAAAAGCACAAACTCTTCAATGCCATTGAGACCCTTGACTGTGTGAAGCGCAAAGCGAACTGGGCACTCAACTGGATTGACAATGGATCTTTTGCTGAACGACTTGTAGCTTTCGCAGCAGTTGAAGGAATCTTCTTCTCAGGAAGTTTCTGCTCTATCTTCTGGTTGAAGAAACGTGGTTTGATGCCCGGATTGAGCTTCTCAAATGAGTTGATCTCTCGTGATGAAGGTATGCACTGTGATTTCGCATGCTTACTTTACACGCAGCACTTGGTGAACAGACTGCCAAAATCAACAGTGGAAGAAATTATCACTGAAGCAGTCAACATTGAAAAAGAATTCGTCACTGACGCACTTCCAGTTAAACTGATTGGAATGAACGCTGATCTGATGACACAATACATTGAATTTGTTGCCGACAGACTCCTATTGGAATTGGGCAATGACAAAATTTACAACGTTACGAATCCATTCGATTTTATGGAGATGATTTCCCTCCAAGGAAAGACAAACTTCTTCGAGAAACGTGTGGCTGAATACCAGAAAGCTGGAATCATGAACAAGGAGGAAAACACGGCCTTCACGACTGACGAAGACTTCTAAAAGCGTTACCTAACCTGACTTTAAGAAATAAATTTATAATGCACGGCCCGTCCGTGTAGGGAGAGTATTCTTCCATTTTTGAACCTTTACAGAACCAACAAAAGAGGAAGCACATGTTTGTAAAAAAGCGCGATGGCCGTAAAGAAGCGGTCAAGTTTGACAAAATTACAGCTCGTATCAAGAAGCTGTGTTATGGACTGCACCCTTCTGTAGACCCTACGAAAATCGCTATGAAAGTGATTGAAGGGGTATACGACGGCGTGACCACTCCAGAATTAGATAACCTTGCAGCTGAAGTTTCTGCGACCAATGCCGTTACGCATCCAGACTACGCGCTGCTTGCCTCACGTATTGCCGTTTCGAACCTCCACAAAGGAACTAAGAAACAATTCTCTGAGGTGATGACTGATCTATACAATTACATAGATCCAAAAACAGGAGAGAAAGCATCATTGCTCGCTGAAGATGTATACAACATCATCCAAGCAAACAGTGATTTCCTTGACTCTAACATCATCTATGACCGTGATTTCAATTACGACTTCTTCGGGTTCAAAACACTTGAGCGTTCTTACCTCCTGAAAATTGATGGTATTGTAGCTGAACGTCCTCAACAAATGTTGATGCGTGTTGCTGTTGGTATCCATAAAGAAGATTTGACTGCCGCAGTTGAAACCTACAACATGATGAGTGAGGGTTGGTTTACCCACGCTACCCCTACCTTGTTCAACGCCGGTACGCCAAAACCACAAATGTCTTCGTGCTTCCTCCTAACAACAAAGGCAGACAGTATTAGTGGTATCTACGACACGCTTAAACAATGTGCGCAGATTTCTCAAAACGCTGGTGGAATTGGACTCGCTATCCACGACATCCGCGCGAAAGGTTCATACATTAAGGGTACAAATGGAACTTCAAACGGAATCGTTCCAATGTTGAAGGTATTCAATGATACTGCTCGCTACGTTGATCAAGGTGGTGGCAAACGCAAAGGTTCTTTCGCTATCTACATTGAGCCATGGCATGCAGACGTTCATGACTTCCTTGATTTGAAGAAAAATCACGGGAAAGAAGAGCAACGTGCAAGAGACTTATTCTATGCACTCTGGGTTCCAGATTTGTTCATGAAGCGTGTTGAAGAAGATGGTATGTGGACTTTAATGTGTCCGAACGAATGCCCTGGATTGACTGATGCTTGGGGACCTGAATTCGAAAAGCTTTATACGAAGTACGAAGAGGAAGGAAGAGGACGTGAGACCATCAAAGCACAAGATCTTTGGCATAAAATTGTTGAGTCTCAAATTGAAACGGGAACACCATACATGCTTTACAAAGACGCTGCAAACAGCAAGTCTAACCAGCAAAACCTTGGTACAATTCGTTCTTCAAACCTTTGTACTGAAATTTTGGAGTACACCTCAGAAGACGAAGTTGCAGTTTGTAACCTTGCTTCAGTGGCACTTCCGAAATACATCAAAGACGGTGAGTTTGATCACCAACGTCTCTTCGATGTGACCTACCAAGTAACAAAAAACTTGAACCGCATTATTGATGGGAACTACTACCCAATTGTTGAGGCACGCAACTCAAACATGCGTCACCGTCCAATTGGAATTGGTGTTCAAGGATTGGCAGATGCCTTCATTATGATGCGCTACCCATTCGATAGCCCAGAAGCACGCAAACTGAACAGAGACATCTTCGAAACCATCTACTATGCAGCTGCTACAGCTTCTAAAGATTTGGCGAAAGAAGAAGGAGCGTACGAAACATTCGAAGGTTCTCCAGCCTCACAAGGTAAATTGCAATTCGACCTTTGGGGAGTTGAGCCATCGGACCGTTGGGAATGGAATGTGTTGAAAGAAGAAATCAAAGAACATGGAATGCGTAACTCACTGTTGCTCGCTCCAATGCCTACAGCTTCAACAGCGCAAATCCTCGGAAACAATGAGTGCTTCGAGCCGTACACATCAAACATGTACAACAGAAGAGTGCTTTCAGGTGAGTTCATCGTTGTGAACAAACACCTACTGAGAGACCTTACACGTTTAGGTTTGTGGGATAACGAAATGAAAAACCGTCTGATCGCTGCGAACGGATCTGTTCAAGGCATCGATGAGATTCCTGACAATCTTAAAGCAATCTACAAGACAGCTTGGGAAATTTCTCAGAAAGCAATCATTGACATGTCTGCTGACCGTGGAGCCTTCATCTGCCAGTCTCAATCGCTCAACATCTTCATGGAGAACGCGAACTTCGGAAAGCTGACTTCGATGCACTTCTACGGATGGAAAGCAGGATTGAAAACAGGTATGTACTACCTTAGAACAAAAGCAGCACGTGATGCCATTAAGTTCACTGTAGACAAGAAATACCAGTCTGCTCCAGCAACTCAAGTGGCCGCAGAAGCTCAAAGTGAAGAAGCAATCGCTTGTTCAATCGAGAATGGTCCTGATTGCGAAATGTGCGGTGCATAACTAATAAGCGAATAACACAAAATCAAAAACCTCCTGGTCTCTTAGAGATTCAGGAGGTTTTTTGTTATTCACCATGAAATCAACCTCTTATAATGGTAATTCAAAATTTCATAACTAACTTACCATTACAAATAGTCAGATTTTATGAAAACCTTAACCACTCTAATTGGGTTCCTCAGCGTGCTGTGTGCCTTCGCTCAAAACCCAACTGTGAATCTTGTAATAGAAGAACAGTCCATTCCTGAACCCGCCTTAAGTGCTATTCAAACTCAAATTGGAGGGAGTCCAATGTCCTACCGACTGTATGCCGAAATCCCAGAAAACTATGAGCTTCAAATTGTTTTCGGAGTTAACGAATCAACCCCACTAGAACTAACCACCGCAGGAACTGCGTTTTTTCAAAGTCCATTGGGTGGACCAACAACCTTGGATATTGATGCCGACTTGTTCGCCACTTGGCCCGAATTGGCATATGACTCCTGGCTAACCATTGGAGCTGATCAAATGGACAACAATCAGGTTTTTGTTCTTCCAGATCCAGCGGTTTTTGCTGCATGGGAAGCAGGCGGAAACTTGCTAATCAATGACGCATTCGGCGCTGGCGTATACATCACTACATTCTCTGCCATTCCGCAGAATACACCAGATGAGAACGGACGGGTGCTGATCGGACAGTTTACCTCCAATGATGACATTTCAGGTTGCTTGAATTTGCAACTGCGAAGACTGAATCCAGACGGTACCATCTTCGATCCAGAAGGCCCAGGAATGACTGAAACTGTAGTGTTTGAAAACGAATGCTTTAGCTCTGCCCCTGGAAACCCAACGTTTTGTGCCTCCGATCTGAACAGCTCTGGAAACGTAACCGTTGCTGACGTTCTTTTACTGCTCCAAGATTTCGGATGCATGAGTGATTGTGACGCAGACGTTGACAACAATGGCTCTGTGGGAACCAGTGATTTACTGTTCATGCTTTCGGAACTTTTTACAATCTGCTATGAATAGAATCATTCTTAATAGCTAGCACTGACAATTTCATGACATTGCGTAGCATGACACTTCCGATATTTGCACCGTAATAAGGTGCAGTGGAGAAATTACAAGTCATATCATTGAGTCATAAAAATTGTCCCTTGGATCTCATAGGACAATTTCATGTGGAAGATGCGCGAAGAGAAACTTTCTTACGTGAACTCAAAGCATTGATGAATGTGAATGAACTCGTTTACTTGAGTACATGTAACCGGGTTGAGTTCATTATTTCTACTGATGTCTATTTCTGCAGTGGGAGGCAAAACCAACTTCTAGATGCTTTCGGCATTTCTGGTGAAAGCAAATCCACAGTTTTGAAAGCCTTTGAAAGCTTTCAGGGCGAAGCGGCTTTGCACCACCTGCTCAAAGTTGGAGCCTCACTAGAATCAATGGTGCTTGGCGAACGCGAAATTATTACTCAAGTGCGCAAAGCATTTGATGAAGGTCGGGAATATCGCATTAGCGGTGATTTGTTGAGACTGACGGGGAAAAACGTCATAGAGACATCAAAACGAATTTTTACAGAGACAGCCATCGCAACAAAGCCAGTTTCTGTTGTTTCCCTAGCTTGGAAAAGCTTCAAAGCTTGGAATCATTCGCTTGCGACACCCATACTGATCATTGGAGCAGGTCAAACGAATGCGAATTTTGCACGTTTCCTTAAGAAAGCAGGCTACTCCAATGTAACAGTTGCCAACAGAACCTTAGAAAAGGCTCAAGCACTCACCGCTGGAAACCCAGGGTGGAAAGCTGTTCAACTCTTTCATATACCACAGATTGAAGCATTCAGAGTCATTGTAACCTGCACAGGTAGCGAAAATCCAATTGTTACCTCAGACTTCCTCGGGCAACGCGAAGGAGCAAACATTGACATCATTGACATGGCTTTGCCTTCAGATGTAAGTGAGGAAGTAACACACATGGATCACGTCCGTTTCGTCGGCATGCAAGAGTTGCAAAACGAAGCAACACAAAACTTGGCGTTCCGTGCGAAAGAAATTAACGCTTGTGACTCAATTCTCACTGAGTCTATTCAACTCTTCAAAGACCAAGTGAAGCAACGCAAAATTGAGTTGGCCATGCGTGAAATCCCTCAGACCATCAAAGACATTCGCGAGACCGCAATGGGCGAAGTGTTTGCCAAAGAATTAGACCAACTTGATGAATCTTCCCGAGAAGTCCTGGAGAAAATTTTAGGCTACATGGAGAAGAAGTACATTAGTGTTCCTATGAAACTCGCCAAAAAGGTGATTCTAGAAAACACGAAGAACAATTGATGAAAGTAACAATCGGAACAAGAGGAAGCGATCTTGCACTTTGGCAAGCCAACCATGTTTCTGCGCTTCTTACCCAACTCGGACTGGAACCACACATTCACATTATCAAAACCAAAGGGGATCAAATTCAGCATTTGGGATTTGATAAAATGGAAGGTAAAGGGTTCTTCACGAAGGAGATTGAAGAGGCATTGCTGAATGGCACCATTGATTTGGCCGTGCATTCACACAAAGACTTGGAAACAGCGCAGCCAGAAGGACTCACCATCGCCGCTGTTCCTGAAAGAAGCTTCGTCGAAGACACCCTCCTCGTTCGTCGAGAATGTGTTAACCCTTCTGGGAAATTCATGCTTCACACTGACGCCACTGTTGGCACCTCTTCTGCAAGAAGGAAGGCTCAACTTATGCACCACCTGCCTGACCTAACAATCAATGACCTTAGAGGGAATGTCCCAACGCGCATTCAAAAGTTACGTGATCAGAACTATGACGCGATAGTTCTTGCAAAAGCTGGGATGAAACGATTGGAACTTGACCTTTCTGAATTCGAAGTGGTAGACCTCTCTCCTGCTGTTTTCGTTCCTGCTCCAGCTCAAGGTGCATTGGCATTACAAACACGCCAAAACGACCCTCTGGTTGACTTGCTAAAACCTCTGAATCACACCGATCACATTTGTGTGGAAATCGAACGCAATGTGCTGCGCTCGTTGGGAGGCGGTTGCCAAGTTCCGTTTGGTGCCTATTGCGCGCACATTGATGGAGTTTTTCACCTTCACACAATGTACAAATCCAGTAACGCATCTTCAGCTGAATATCACTTACATCAAAGTGACAGCGCTGAAAAAGTAGCTCAAATGGCCATAACCCAGCTTAAATAAGTTGATTTGAACCTTTTTATTAGTCGAAATCTTGGTCCTCAATCTTACATCGCCAACATTGCGAAGGAACACGGTTGGAATTTAACAGACCTTGCGCTCATTCAGCAGATTCCAATTCTGCCAGCTGAACCGCTCCCTGATTCTGATTACCTCTTTTTCACTTCTCCCACTGCTGCTACTATTTTTATAAGAGCATACGGAATACCTGACAGGCCTGTGTGCACCTTAGGCAAAGGCACTTCGAAGGCTTTACCAACAGAAATCCAACCACTGTTTGAAGGTGTTGGAAACGCTCAGAAGGTAGCTGAAGACTTCGCTCTTTTCGCCCAAAATAAAATTGTTCTTTTCCCAATTGGGAATCAGAGTGTACGTACCATCCAACAAGCACTTCGACCAGAAAAATGTCGTGAATACGTTCTCTACAAGACCCTTCCAAAACACATTGAACTGCCCCCACAAGACATCTATGTTTTCACCAGTCCGTCAAATGTGAAAAGCTTTCTAGACGTCAACCCACCTCTAGTGAATGCGAACGTAATTTCGTTGGGACAAAAAACTGCGGATGAATTGAACAAGAACAGTATTTCGAGCATTTTATCTGAAGATTATACCCCAGAAGGAATCGTCAATACAATTTTTTCAATTGTTGGTAGTTAGGAAAAGGGGGAACTTGATTGTATAATCCCATAAATTCGTGCGAACTTCGCTCACAACCAAAACGACGCATGTCACATTTGAAAACAATTGGACTTCTTTTCGGCTCTCTGTTCATGTGCTTAACAGTGGTGGCACAAAACGCCGCTCCAAAATATAGCAATGAATTCCTCGCAATCGGAGTTGGTGCCAGGGCACTGGGCATGTCGAATGCGCAAGTTTCAGTGGTGAACGACGTAACAGCCGGCTACTGGAATCCGGCTGGTTTGATGGGCATTAAAAGTGACCTTCAAATTTCAGGAATGCACGCAAACTATTTCGCCAACATTGCACAGTATGACTACGCAGCCATTGGCAAAGGAATAGACAGCGTTTCTGCTGGAAGCTTTTCACTTATTCGT
Organism: uncultured Comamonadaceae bacterium; assembly: GCA_964353035.1. Classification (GTDB taxonomy): domain Bacteria; phylum Bacteroidota; class Bacteroidia; order Flavobacteriales_D; family Sanyastnellaceae; genus JAQWQB01. Next base: position 13,465 of record CAYGUR010000006.1, read on the forward strand.
TTTGGAGTAGACAACATTCCGAACACCACTGAGCTGATTGATGCTGACGGAAACATCAATTATGATCGCATCACTTCTTTTTCTGCTGCTGACTACGCTTTTGTCTTCAGCTATGCGCGGAAATTAAAAACGCCTGGACTCAACGTAGGGGCTTCTGCCAAAATTATTTACCGCCAGATTGGAGATTTTGCTAAAAGCTGGGGGTTTGGACTGGACGTTGGCGCTACCTACACGCGAGACAAATGGCGCTTCGGTTTAATGGCCCGCGACATCACCTCCACATTCAATGCTTGGAACATTACCTTGGATGAGCAAACGCAGCAAACCTTCTTGCTCACTGGTAACGAACTTCCAGAAAACGCGTTGGAACTCACCCTTCCTCGATTGATTCTCGGGGCGGCACGCGAATTTAAAATAGGTCAAAAATTGGATTTGATTACAGCTTTGGATTTGATTGTAACAACAGATGGAAAACGAAATACAGTCATCTCTAGCAATCCGATTAGTGTTGATCCCAACTTCGGACTTGAGTTAGGTTATGAAGGAACGTTGTTCATCAGAGGAGGTATTGGAAATCTGCAGTACATCACTGAAATTGATGAGTCTAGAAAGCTGACCTATCAGCCAAATGTGGGCATCGGGCTGCGCATTAAGCGCATCTATTTGGACTACGCATTGACTGATATTGGTGACCAATCAACCGCTTTGTACTCAAACATTTTTTCGTTGAAGCTGAACATTTACAAGCAGAACTAAGCCTTCTTGAGCTTTAAGTTCAAAGACCACATCGCCCCCAACAATCCGATTCCTCCCAACAAGTGTGCTGGCTGTAAAAAGGCAGGCATATCGAAATAGGTGAACACCACTCCAACCGCAAATTGAAAGACGACGAATGCCACGAGAAGGCTCACTTCTATGCTCCATACTTTCGCCCTGCGCACAAGGAAAACGAAGAAGACCGTAAGCGCCACAATGACCCAAGAAAAGCTTCGGTGCACAATGAACATCTCAGAAAGCTGAGCAATCCACGATGACCGATCTAGTATTCCTTGATGAACCAATTCGTCAATTTCTTCCCTCACTTGCGTTCCGAAAAACACTTGCAGCAACCCGAGTGCGATCAAGGTCACCAATACCCATTTAGCCTTTCTGTCTGTTAATGCCAATTTTTTTCGATCCATCTTTCGAATCAACGTGAGTAGCAAGAATACAATCAAAATTGAGCCGAACATGTGAATGGTAATGGATCCAGGGATCAGGTTTCCGTCTACCACAAGCTTGCCCAACCACGCTTCAAAGCCTAGCATAAAAAGGGTGGCAAAACCCAGCAACGCTATGCTAATTCTACGAGTTCGAATGCTATAAAGCAGGGTTAGAACAGCCAAGATCAGCACTGGTATTCCGGTCAGCGCTCCAATCAACCTGTTGATGAACTCAACCCACGTATGCACTGGATTGAAGATGGCGTAGTCATGTTTATCGTAGGTCTTCCAGTTGTCGCTGTTAAATTCAGCGCTACTCGTAAAATCAGACTGAGCAACGAGCAATTCTTCTTGGTGAACAATCATTTGACCGGCGAGAAAAGATCGTCCTTCAACCCAAGTTACTTCTTCTTCAGAAGTGGGAGGAATGGTGTATCCGAAACATTTCGGCCAATCAGGACAGCCCATGCCCGAACCTGTCATTCGAACAACGCTTCCTGCTAGTATTACAAGGTGAACGAAAACAAGGCTGATCCAAGCAAATCGTTTGATGTTTTTCTCCAAGGCAGTCATGTTGCAAAGGTACATCACATCAGCTTGCGAATGGAAGGGAAGGGCATTTTTCGACATAAAAAAAGGGACCAAAGAGGTCCCTTAAACTGCAATTTTATATCGTTACAAAACGGAGTCGAAAATCCGTTGAATCAAGTCTGAAATCCCGGGCATTTGGAATGCTGATTCAGACATTTCAATGTCGTCTTCGGTTGTTGCGCCTTGTTCAATCTCTTCGGAAGGAGAATAATGGATTACTTCCATTTGCTTAACTGCGTAGAGGTCTCCATCACTAATGGTATTGATGCAAGCTATGAGTTGGTCTTCTTTTACTAGGTCAGGATTGTATTCGACTAGTGCATAGTTGAGGTCAGCACCTTCTGTGAATTCGATTGAAGCGTTGGCTACACCTTGCATTTCCGAAAGTTCTTTTCTGATTTTTCCGCCACAAGCGATCTCGCACATCATCCCATCAACAGCAATCTTCGCTACTGTTTTTTCAGCTTGTGCTACTTGCTCAGAGTGCTCTATACGAACGTTCGAGCCTGAATTACAGGCAAATACAACTGCAATTAAAGAAAGAAATAAGGCGTTTCGAAGTTTCATATTTCTGCGTTTTTACGTTGGTCAAAACTAAGACGAATAAGAATATACAAAGTTACTTAAGGTAGCGACAAATTAGAAGGTACGAATGTTAATTTTGCCAAATGAAAAGACAACTGCCTTCGCTGGGCTTCTTCCCCGTCATCTTATTGCTGGCATTTATCTGGGGAAGTTCATTCATTCTCATGAAATTGGGACTGTTTAATTCTTCTGGTGAGGCCCTGTTTAAGCCGTGGGAAGTAGCCGCCATGCGCATAGCTATTGCGGGCATTGTGTTATTGCCCTTCTCGCTCACACGTTTAAGACGTGTTTCATCATCAGATTGGATTTGGCTCGGACTCGTTGGGCTGATTGGCAACACCATTCCAGCCTTCCTCTTCACAGCAGCAGAAGTTCATTTAGCGAGCAGTGTAGCGGGCATGCTGAACAGTTTAACACCCCTTTTTACTTTGGCTGTTGCGGCTTTGGTTTTTGGGACGAAGTACAAATCAATTCAACTCATTGGATTGCTCATTGGATTTGCGGGGGCACTTGGCATGATGAGTTTGAAAGACAGTTCAGGGGAAGTGCATCTTTTCAGCACTATCTTAATCGTCTTTGCCACCATTTTATATGCTTTTAGCGTGAACATTATTCGAAACAAGCTTGCCCATTTACAGTCCATCACAATTGCCAGCATTTCATTGGGACTTATGTCGATTCCCTGTTTCATCAGTTTGTTCCTAAGCGACATCTTCTTCACGCTTGAAACGAAAGACGAAAGTTGGATTGGCTTTGGAGCAATTGCCGTTTTGGCTGCTATTGGAACAGCTGGGGCGCTAATTATATTTAATAGGCTCATTCAGAAAACAAGCGCACTATTTGCCAGTTCAGTGACCTATGTAATACCTGTTTTTGCTGCATTCTGGGGATGGATTTATGGCGAACATTTGGAGTGGATGCACGGTGTTTTCGCCCTAATTATCCTCTTCGGAGTATATTTAGTGAATGCAGGCAAGCGAAATGTTGGATGATGTTGAAAACTTTCACTATCTTTGCCGACCCAAATAAGTAAAGTTATGTACGCTATAGTAGAAATAGCAGGGCACCAGTACAAAGTACAGAAAGACCAGTTGGTTTTCGTAAACCGTTTGCATTCAGATGAGGGAGCAAAAGTGACTTTTGACAAAGTCCTCCTTATTGATAACAACGGTGCGATTTCAGTTGGCGCCCCAGCTATCGGCGGTGCACAAGTTGCCGCAAAGGTTGAAAGACACCTTAAAGGAGATAAAGTAATTATCTTCAAAAAGAAACGTCGTAAAGGTTACCGCAAGAAGAATGGTTTCCGTGCAAGTCTTACAGAGATTCGCATTGAAGACATCGTAGCAAGCGGAGCTAAGCCAGCTAAGAAAGCTGCAGCGCCTAAAGCTGAAGAAGCGAAAAAGGAAGAAGCACCAAAAGCAGCTCCGGCGGCAAAGGCAGCGCCTAAAGCAGCAGCATCAGGTGATGATTTGACGAAAGTAGAAGGTATCGGACCAAAAATCGCTGAGATTCTTGGAGCTGCTGGTATTGGAAGCTATGCAGATCTAGCAAAAGCTGACGTTGAAAACATTAAAGAAATTCTTGCGGAAGCAGGAAATCGTTATAAAGCACACGATCCAAGTACGTGGCCAAAACAAGCTGAATTTGCTGCTGAAGGCAAATGGGATGAGCTGAAAAAATGGCAAGATGAACTTGACGGTGGTCGTGAAACAAAGTAATCTGAAAGAACATGGCACACAAGAAAGGAGCAGGTAGTTCAAAGAACGGTCGTGAATCAGAGTCGAAACGACTCGGAGTAAAAATCTTCGGTGGTCAAGCATGTATCGCTGGTAACATTATCGTTCGTCAGCGTGGAACACAGCATCACCCTGGTACCAATGTTGGTATCGGAAAAGATCACACATTGTACGCTCTAACAGACGGAGTGGTTGAATTTCGCAAAAAGCGCAATGACCGCAGCTTCGTTTCTGTTCAGCCGATTGAGGTCAACTAAAAATCGACTGTAAATAAGATATTCAAACTCCCTTCCTTTCGGTTGGGAGTTTGTTATTTTTGGGAACATTTTAGAACCGAACGTTTATGCTCACGCTGACAGACATTCGCGCCAACCGCGATGCTATAGAAAAAGCGCTTTCTAAGCGAAACCTCGCTGCAGGAGAGACCTTGGATGCCATTCTTAAAACTGACGAGAACAGACGAGCTTGTCAACTCGAACTTGATGGTATACTTGCTGAAAGTAATACCATTTCAAAAGAAATTGGTCAACTCTTCCAAGCGGGCAAACGTGAGGAAGCTGAAGCGATGAAATCAAAGACTGTAGAGCTCAAAACTCGCACGCAGGAACTGAAAGATCAGCAGCATAAAATCGATGAAGAACTCAAGCAATTGCTTTACAAATTACCGAACGTTCCACATGAGAGCGTTCCGCTTGGTAATTCTGATGAAGACAATGAAGTAGTAGATGAATGGGGAACAATCCCTACCCTTGGTCCTGACGCTGTTCCACACTGGGAGCTCACTGAAAAATACGACCTCATCAACTTCGAACTTGGCGTGAAAATCACTGGAGCAGGCTTCCCACTCTATAAAGGAAAAGGTGCCAAACTACAGCGCGCACTGATTCAATTCTTTCTAGATTCAGCAACTGAAGCAGGCTACACTGAATACATGCCTCCGCTCCTAGTGAATGAGACTTCTGGAATCGGAACTGGAAATCTTCCAGACAAAGAAGGACAGATGTATCACATGCCAGTAGATGATTTGTATTTGATCCCAACTGCTGAGGTACCTTTGACAAACATCTTTCGTGACGAAATCCTTAAGGAAGATGCATTTCCTATCAAACTGTGTGGATATACACCTTGCTTCAGAAGAGAAGCTGGTTCTTACGGAAAAGATGTTCGCGGACTGAATCGTTTGCACCAGTTTGACAAAGTCGAAATTGTTGTTGTTGACCACCCAGAAAACTCTTACAACACCCACAATGAAATGATTAGTTATGTGCAAAGCCTACTTAAAAAGCTAGAGCTTCCGTACAGAACACTTCGTCTTTGTGGTGGAGATTTGACTTTTTCATCCGCATTGACATTTGATTTAGAAGTCTGGTCTGCAGGTCAAGGCAGATGGCTTGAAGTATCATCTATTTCGAACTTCGAAACCTTTCAAGCAAATCGAATGAAAGCGCGCTACAAAGGAGAAGATGGAAAGACGCACCTTGTTCATACTTTGAACGGAAGCGCTCTGGCATTGCCTAGAATTGTGGCCACACTCCTTGAAAACAACCAAGGTGAGAACGGAATCCGTATTCCAGAAGCACTTCGTCCTTACACTGGATTTGACTTCATTTCGTAGTTGTAGTTTGCAATTTTTTGGCACATTCATTGCAGCTTTGAAGCCATTGAATGCTTAACTTCATCACATGTTCAAAAACAACTCAATGAGGTTTCTTTTCTTTATTGTAATTACTTCTATACTAGCCTCTTGCGCGACGTCTAACACTGAATTCACTCAAGAGGTTCAACGCATTGATTCCCTTCGTCAAGAAGTAACAGCAGCGCACGAACGGTACATCAAAGAGGTTGATGCTACTGAAACACAGCGGATACTGAATGTCATCAAGGAAGACATGAGCAAGATGACCATGAAGTTCAAAAATCAACTAACTGAGGAACAAGCTGTTGTTTTCAGCGAGTACAACAGCGCCAAACGACTGATCAAAGATTTTCCTAAGCAGCACAAGACCATTCTCAGAGAAACTGATCGAACACTTAATCAGCTCACCAACTTCAGAAATGCCTTAGATAGTTCTGCAACCGTTGATGCTGTGGGTAACAAAATTGACGCTGCATACGTTGGTAAACAATACGCGCTTGAAGCAAGAGTTGCTGAAGGACTGATTAAACAAATTGACCTCAACATTGGTTACGCCAAAGAAGCGAAGCGTGAATTTGACCGTTTAGAAGGGCAAGTACGCTCAATTCTTACATCACCTATTGAAAATTGAAAAACTGTTTCCGATATATCACCCTGTTGCTGCTGCTGTTTACCAGCGCTTCTTTGTTCGGTCAAGCCGACCTAGAATTGGCTGAGTATTACTACAACAACGGAGAGTATCAGCAAGCCAAACTGTATTACGATAAAATCTGGAAGTCGAACCAGTCAAACGAGGTCTACGAAAAATACCTCGGCACACTCGTCGGGTTGGGAGAACTTGATGAAGCTGAAAAACTGGTCAAGCGAAAAATTCGAAGTAAACGAGACAATGCCACTGCCCACGTGGATTTGGGAGCACTGTACTTACAGTTCGACCAAGATGAAAAGGCCAAAGACGAATTTGACCAGGCCATAAAAT
>CAYGUR010000006.1:20203-34010 GCA_964353035.1 uncultured Comamonadaceae bacterium
AAGTACCACAGTCAGCTTAGCAAACGCATTCATCAAACTTTCGTTGTATGATTATGCGCTGGAAACGTACAACAAAGGTCGAAGAACATCCAATGACGGTTATGAATTCCACTATGAAATCGCCAATGTCAATGGCATGATGGGGAATTATGACGACATGGTTGAATCATTCATGGACCTCCTCATTACAAGTCCACGCTACATTCAAACCGTACAGAATTCACTGAACAGGAATTTAAGCATTCATGACAACGAAGAGAATTACGAAATGCTTCGCGTCAAGCTTATTAAACGCATCCAGCGCTATCCAGATCAAACCATCTACAATGAGCTGCTGATTTGGGTTTTCAATCAACGAAAAGATTTTGCTTCTTCTTTGGTGCAAGCCGAAGCACTTGACAAACGCCTTTCAGAGAATGGATTGCGCGTGATGGAAATTGGCAACATGGCAAGGGGAAATAGCGACTACCTGACGGCCAGACAAGCCTATGAATATGTGGCTTCCAAAGGAAAGTCAAATGAATATTATACCACAGCCATCACTGAGATGCTCGAGGCTCGTTTTGCTGAGTTAGACGAAGCACCTAGTCCTGACAAAGCCGCTTATGAAGCACTCGCCGTCAAGTATGAAGAGGCGCTGAATGACTTGGGCAAAAGCGGAGAGACGGCCATTATGATGAAAGAGCTGGCACACATCTATGCGTTCAACTTGGGCAATGCTGAGAAAGCCATGAAAGTACTTGAAGAGGCCATTGAAGTTCCGGGTGTGTACGGGAAAATTCAAGCACTCTGCAAGCTTGAGTTGGCCGATATTCAGCTACTTGAAGGGGATATTTGGGAGGCTTCTCTGCTCTATTCTCAGGTGGAGTTGAAATTTAAGGAAGACCCTTTGGGCCACGAAGCTAAATTTCGAAATGCGCGAATCTCTTATTTTACTGGAGACTTTGAGTGGGCACAAGCTCAGTTAGATGTGTTGAAAGCAAGCACCACAAAGCTCATTTCAAATGACGCCATTGACCTTAGCTTGTTGATCACAGATAACTTCAATATGGATACCACAACGGTACCAATGATGCTTTTCGCGCAAGCAGATTTACTCGCTTATCAAAATCGCTTTGATGAGGCCTTAGTCAAGGTTGATTCCCTATTAGAAGTTTGGCCGGCGCATACCTTGAAAGATGAAATTCTTATGCTGAAGAGCGATATCTTCATGCGCAAAGGAGACTACGCAAAAGCTCAGTCATACTTAGAAGAAGTAATAGAACTTCATTTTCACGACATTCTAGCGGATGATGCGCTATTCAAATTGGCAGAGTTGCATCATTACATCTATTTAGATGAAGCGAAAGCTATGGAGTACTACGAAAAACTGCTCACTGATTATCCAGGCAGTCTTTATGTAGTTGAAGCACGAAAAAGGTTCCGTGCGCTCAGAGGTGATACCCTCGAATAATCAACGTCTACAAAGTTCTTCCCGACGACTATAAAACGGATGTTGGGCGTATCATTTTCCCTTCTATTTTCGGCAGGTGAAGCAACATTAAGTGCTTCATATTAAACTTAAAACCTACTGAATATGAAGAGGATACTTCTCCTTTGCTGTGCTGCCTTGCACTTTAATTTGGCATTGACACAGCTTGACGCTCCCTTTAGTGAATTGAATGAAAATGATCTCTCAAGTGGTTTGTTTTGGCCCATGGCTAGGTTGAGCGCAACACCACCTGATGGAGCATCTGAAGCAATACTGTCTAGGTCATTGCAAAGGCAGTATTTATTCTCTTTTCAGCATGCTGATTTCACCAATGCAACCATACCTGAACTACCTGACATTGATGCAATTGGAAGAAGCATCAAGCTCGCTGACACAAGCATTCCGATTACACTAGTTGACATTCATTACCACGACTTCAAGGAAAATGCGCTTGCAGATGGACTGATCACACTTGTGGATGAGCAGTTTGTAGATTTCAGTGGAGATGCGTCACCTTATGACGAAAAAGAAGCATTTTTCGCACACATTGATTTAGCAGACCATACGGGAGGCACCTACCTCTTCACGCTTCCAGAAATACTGTATATCTCCAATCAAGAAGCTCCATTGGAAAACATCGAAATAGATCCAGACGATGGCTTTGGGTTTAGAATGTTTGAGGTTGGAACCACCATTGAGGTGGACTACAATGACCAGGCAACTGATAAAGTGATTCGGTTAAAAGGCAGTCGGAATGGCGAAGAACTCATGACTTCAATTCTGCTTAAATCAGCAGGCGGAAGTTCAACCTTTCCTGACCCAGGTTTACCACCTTGGCCTGTAGAAACTGCCGTATTCCCATGGAGAATTAGCACTGAGTTCAATGGAGAAACAATCAATGGGAATGCATATACATTACTAAGTGACGACGGTGAATTTGACAAACCCTTCATCTTTGTTGAAGGCATTGATTTCGGGCTAGGTGCACAAGTCCTTCGAAACGGAAACTTTGGTTGGTATGAGTTCACAAGTGGTTCGTCAACAGCGTATTCTTTCTTGCAGTACATGCCAGACATGCTCAACACATTGAGGGCTTCTGGCTACGACATTGTAATGCTTGACTTTTTTGATGGAGCCTTGGAAATTGAAAAAAACAGTGCCTTGTTAATGGATTTAATTTCGTTGGTCAACACACATAAATCGGGTAATGAAGAGTTGAAAATTGCGGGTGCTAGCATGGGTGGACAAATCTGTCGAGTTGCCTTGAAACAAATGGAAGATGCGGGAATTCCCCATTGCACAAGCCACTACATTTCATTGGATTCACCCCATCAAGGCGCCAACCTTCCCTACAGCATGCAAGCGGCCATCTACTTTGCTTCTTCGTTCAATGCTGGGGCGCAAGATTTCGTGAACAATTACCTCAAAAGGCCAGCCACATTGGAGCTGCTGATTACTCAATTCAATACTTCCTTGTCGCGTCATGCAGATTACATGAATTTCATCAATGACTTGGGCTATCCCGAATACACCCGAAACATTGCCATTGCGAATGGCAGCGGAAATGGGCTACTTCAAAACATTGATTCAGGCGAAGAGTTGTTAAATTACGAGTGCAGTTTGCTAGGAGACGAGATGTTCAAAATGCGCATTCTCGCAGCTCCCGGAGACGCTTATCACGACCTCGCCTCCTCTACCTCCAATGTAATTTTTGAGGGCGATTATTCAACCCTCATTAATTGTGGCGATGACTTGCTGTGTCTGTTTGGGGGAATAGTAAATGATGGAGGCTATCATGCAATCGCGACTGTTTCAAATTCCATTCCTCACCTCGACAATGCGCCTGGCGGAACAAGACCTTCCATGACCCAACTCATTGATGAAATCAACCCAGAACTAGCCGTCATCAACGATTATGCAATCTTGAACTGCGACAGTCATATTGACCCTTGGGAATACACTAGTTTCCATTCCTTTATCCCCACCGTTAGTGCTTTGGGTATTGAGACGGGCGAATATTACTTAGATGCTGAAGCCTTCCTTCTAGCCAATCCTGAAGCTTGTCCGTTTGACCGTTGGCTCACCCATTCAAGTAACACCAAACACAGTGAAATCACCACTGAAGTATTGGAGCTAATGCTTGAAGAACTCGAATTTGGCAGTCCACTAACGGGCCCTGAATTAACCAGTTCAACGGGAAACAATGGTTATTTCAATTTAGCAACTCAGCAATACAATGTGATTCCACCCTTGAACATTTACGATGGTGGAACCTTACTTGTGAACGATGATTCGCCTATTCACTTCGCTGCTGACCCTGGAGCATTCTCAAATAACCCCTCGCATCTAACAGCAAGAACAACAGGATGTGGGACTTACCTGAATATCCTAGCGGACGGAGCTTTGATCATCGGTGACGAAGAAACAGAGAGGACTGCGAGTTTGATTGTCATGGCAGGCACAGAAGTTTCCCTCTCAGCTGGGGCTGCTCTTACCGTTCATGGTGGAAGTGAGCTCATTCTCAAAAGCGGAAGCGTGCTGAACATCACAGGAGGTCTGTTCGACTTAAAATCCAATAGCACGCTGATGATTGAAGAAGGAGCCACCCTGTACATTTCCGATGAATGTTTCTTCAAGATGGGCGAATCAAGCACCTTCAAACTCTACGGCGAGCTTCATATTGGAGCAGAAGTGCAGGCTGAAATTCGAATGGTAGATGACGTAAATGGAACAATTGAATGCTACAACCCTGGACTTTCAATTCATGGAGAAAACAGTTCAAGACTGACCATTGTAGGTACAGACTGGGCTTCCAACTTGGTTGTTGTGAAGGAAGGCGGAGCCATTCGAACCAATTGGAATTTGGGTGATTTATGGTTGAAAGAGGGGAAAGTTGTCTTCGAAAACAATAGCGAACTCACCTCCAACGCCTACATCAAAGCAACTGACATTGAATTTCTTGGATTATCTGATGACCATTTAATGTGGTTGTCAGAAGGAGCCTTGTTTCAGGACTGTAACTTCACAAACATACGTTTAGAAGGAACTTTAGAAGTAGATCTCCTTCGTTTCATTGACAACAAAGTTGTGGACTCACAATTTGACATCTTTGGTGGTGGATACAGAGTCTTCAGGACTGAGTTGATTGAGAGCACGATATACTCTGAAGCATTGGGATTAACTGCACATGTGCTAGAATCCAGTTTTGAAGGGACGAGTTTCAACACGGCATTGGAAGATAATTCAGACGCAACCCTCTATATACGCGATTCGAGTTTTGACAATTACCACACAGGGGTTTTCAAGACAGGAGGAGAGCTACGAATGAAGTGCTCAAGCATTTCAGAATGCGACATTGCAGTCAAGGCCGAACCGTATACGGAGGTCAATTTATCAACCGATTTAGGAGGAGGCTACAATGAGTTTTGGGGAAACGATAGGCATTTTGTTTTGACTGGAGTTGCATCTTTTGATCTTCAGAATGGAAGGAATCGGTTTGGGGCGACCCCCTATTACTTATTTGAAGGAAGTATTTTAGGTAACTGCACAGCGAACTGCACTCAGAAACAAGTTGTGACGCACAACTCTTGGCCCAATGGCGTTCCGCTGATTCCATCAGATTACAATCTCCAAATGGTAGATGTGGAATGTGACTTCAATTCTCCACTGGAGCTCTATGATGGTTGCATTCTGAAGTTGATTGACAAGTCGCCAATAGCAGTTGTTACCTGTGGTGAAAATGACCCTATCAAACCCGGCAAGGTAGAAACTGTGAAAAGTGCGTCAGCTTTAGCCGCTTATCCGTTAATCTATACAGAGCATTTTGACGGAATCACCATTCTTGAGGCGCTTCAAGAAGCCATGGGGTCGATGAGCTATTATGGCGAAATGCCCGATGAACATTTAGCCTGTATCCTGCTAGATGAATTAATTCAGGCGGAACACGATTTATCAAACTACTATGTTCGAAGAGTCAAAAATGCTGCGCGAAAAAACCTGTTGATCTCATCTACAGTATTATTAGAGCGGGGACTCATTGCCTTCGACCCAGAAATATCAACCACCTATGTGAATGAGTTGGACTTGGTTAGAGGAAGTCTGAACAAGATTACATTGGGTCAAGTTAATCTGACTGATTACCAGCAACAATTCAACAATGAATTGGACAAAAGTCGGTTTTCCCATGCCATAGGAAGGTACGAAGATGCCTTGCTCATTTTGAACAAGAGCGACGATTGCGGGCTGGATTTCTTAGAGCAAACCACTGTAAATCAGTTGATTTCTAGGGAGCTCACACACATCGCCCGACTTGACTTCGCCGAAACATACTATGCTCAGGATACAGTCTTCATTCCGCCATCTGGTTTGGCGCTGGAACCGCCTTCACCTTGGCTTCCAACCACAGCAATGTTTGGTGCGATCTTGAACACACCGGGGTACCTTATTGCGCCTGTGTGTGGTGACATCAATCAAAAATCTGAAGGTGATACTGTTGCACGAATTGGTTTACAACCGAATCCGGCAGAAGAAATTGTTTACCTAAACAGTGATAATCTGATGGGCCATACCATCGTTCGCGTTTTCGACCTGGAAGGGAGGTGTTGTTTAGAGAGAGCGTACTTTCTCGAAGGGGGCGAATTTTATAGCGTGGGTGTTGGGAGCTTGGCTCCTGGAGTGTACGTCGTCATGGCAGATGATGGAGTGCGCAAAGGGTACGAGCGTTTGGTGATCAGGTGATGGGAGAAAGACGGAACTTAGGTTCCGTCTTTTTTAATACTCATGTTTTACTAATCCAACGACGATTAGACCTTGTGCGACAATGTATGTTGACATGATGAAAATAGAAGCCCAAGCTATAGGCTCATGAAATTTATTGAAGGCAATCAAGGTGTCTGACAACATAAAAATTAACGCACCGCCAGTTACGTAGGCCCAACTAGTGAAGGACGTTTTATCTTTTCTAGCAATTGCAGCAAGACTCATTGCCGTGATGACGGACGTATAGAGTGCTACAGGCACAATCATTTCTTCCAAATGGGGAAAAAGTATTTTGAAAATCAGTCCTGAAGTTCCCACCAAGAGCACAATGATCATCGGATACTTTTTGATTAAAAGCAGCTCATGATTCTTCTGCATGGCTTTCGTAAAGGTCATCACATACAGGACATGTGCCACGAGGAATGCACCTAGTCCCAAGACAAAATAATTCGGATCTTCTCCCTTTATGAGCAGCAGGTCTCCAAGCCAAGAAGCCGAAAGTGCTGCCACTAAAAAACCAAATATGTTCTTTTTGATTTCGGAACGGTTGAGAAAAACCAACATTAGCAGCAAAGGCATTAGTCCGCCTTTAGCAATGAGGTGGAGCAAAGGATAATCCCATTGGATGGTTTCGATATAAACTTCAGCAGCACCCCAAAAGGCATAAACTGCGAGTAAGCTTTTTCCTTTAAACGTATTCTTCATTTCTCCTGCTCAAAATCGTAAACCAAGCGCCTGCCACAAGGGCGGCAACCATTGTTCCTCCCGCGAGGTAGGCTTGATGTGCGAAAAGTCCCAGCCAAAGGGAAAAAGCGAACATCAACCCAATTCGAATCCATTCAATCATTCTTCCCTGACTCGATTGGTCAAAGATACTTCCTATGCTGAAGACTTGGGTCAAAATGAAGATGACGAAAATTGCTTTTCCCGCTGTGTTATACGCATCCAAGCCGAACAAGAATCCGGAGGTAATGCCTATGATCAACGTGTATTGAACCAGCAGATAAACGTTTACTCCGAGGGGTAAACTCCGCTCGTATTTCACGTCATCAGGTTTTATTTCTGGTGGCGCTTGAAATCCACCCATGCTTTGAGGATACCAACCTGGTGGTGAGAATAAAAATCTCAATTTGTTGCCAAGTCCAGGGACTCTTCGGGTTTCATGGTATAGATCAGTAAACGGACGCACGTGCGCCATGACTGGGTTGAATGTTTGTAAAGGTTTGGTTATTCCATAGGTTGGACGTTCCTCTTCTTCTTTAAATGTACCGAACATTCGGTCCCAAATGATGAATACCCCAGCATGGTTTTTATCGATGTACTTTGGATTTCGTCCGTGATGAACCCGGTGGTGTGAAGGCGTGTTCAAAACGTATTCCAACACCCCCATCTTGTTAACGAACTCTGTATGAATCCAGAACTGGTACAAAAGGTTAAAACCTATGCTGATTACGAACCATTCAGGAGGAAAACCTACCATTGCCAAAGGCAGGTAAATCCAAAACATCAGCATTTTTTGAAACGCCCCTTGTCTCAAGGCAACTGAAAGATTGTAGTCTTCGCTTTGGTGATGTACCACATGTCCGGTCCAGAACAGATTCACTTGGTGACTCAGTCTGTGCGACCAATAATAGGCGAAATCAACCGCCACGAAGCAGACCCCATAGGCCCACCAACTTCCAGTAATTTCGTATCCCCTGATGTTTTCGAAAAAGGAAAAGACCACTACATACACCGTAACGGTTAACACTTTCGCAAAGACACCTGTTGTTTGATCAATGACACCACAAGACACATTGGTGAGTGCATCATTGAGTCTGTAAAATGATTTTCCCGACTTCTTCTTTTGAAAATAATCTACCACCAATTCGACCCCAATGAGGAAGAAAAAGATAGGAATACTGAGTATGACGGGGTCGAAGTTCACACCCTAAATTTAATCACATTTTCTTCTGCACTCCTAATACATCAGGTGCATTTTCGATTGACCTTCACAATTCCTTCGAGCCTGCGTACCTTTGTTCAAATTTCGCACATGATTTTATACAACGTAACGGTGAACATTGACGACTCAGTTCACGACGAATGGTTGCAATGGATGAAGGAAGTTCACATTCCGGATGTATTGAATACAGGCATGTTCCTTGAAGGAAAGATTTGCAAGATTGACGGTTTTTCTGAGGGTGGTATTTCCTACGCCATTCAATATCTTGCTCCAGATCAAGCGAGTTATGATCGTTACCAAAAAGAGTTTGCGCCTGCTTTGCAAGCTGAACATTCAAAAAAATACGCTGGTAAATTTGGTGCGTTCAGAACGGTTTTACAAGTGATTCACCACGAGACAAGATGAATGTAAAACCTAAAAAATCACTCGGTCAGCACTTTCTTCGCAACAGGGATGTGGCCATGCGCATTGCTAAAAGCGTGACACATCACAAAGGCTACACTGATCTGCTCGAAATCGGTCCGGGAACGGGGGCGCTCACAACCTGCTTGCTTGAAGCCTTTCCAGATACCGACTTGAAGGTGATGGACATTGACCGCGATTCCATTGCTTTTCTGAAACAGTCTGACTTTTTAGAGGAGGATCAAATCATTGAGGCCGACTTCCTTCATGCCAATTTGCAGGCCATTTTGGGTGAAACCTATGGTGTGGTTGGAAACTTCCCTTACAACATTTCGACCCAAATTCTTTTTCGAGTTTTCGAAGAACGGGACCATGTTCCTGAGGTGGTTGGGATGTTCCAAAAGGAGGTAGCAGAGCGAATTGCATCAGGGCCAGGAAACAAAACGTACGGAATTTTATCTGTACTGCTGCAGCAATTCTACGATATTGAGTACCTCTTCACTGTGGGGGCTGACGAGTTCATTCCACCTCCGAAAGTAGAGTCTGGAGTGATTCGCTTGAGACGAAACGACGTGGTAGAGCTTGATTGTGAAGTACGTGACTTTGTAAAAGTGGTTAAAGTGAGTTTCAACCAACGACGAAAAATGCTTCGCGGCTCGCTCAAAAGCATCATCCCTGAAGGGCTTGAATTGCCAGAAGAATTCGCCACTGAGCGTCCTGAACAGCTCTCTCCTGAAGCGTTTGTTCGGCTCACAAAGTTTCTCTTTCCGAAAAAAGACTGAATACATTTTCAAACATTGGTATCTTTGACCATCAACCTGCTGAAAAAGCACCATGATTACACTCAGCGAATTCATCATTGACCGACAAGCCGACTTTCCCTATGCCTCTGGAGATTTATCCAGACTCTTGCAAGATATCGGCATCGCTGCGAAGATTGTTAACCAGCAAGTGAACAAAGCCGGACTGGGTGATATTCTTGGTGCTCAAGGAACAACCAACGTTCAAGGTGAAGACCAGCAGAAGCTCGATGTGTACGCAGACGAAGTGTTTATCAACTCGTTTTTACGCGGGGGCGAAGTATGCGGTATTGGTAGCGAAGAAAACGACCGGTATGTTGCCTTCGACCGTCCGCTCTCAAAAAAAGGAAAGTACGTTGTGCTCTTCGACCCACTCGATGGCTCTTCGAACATTGATGTGAATGTGAGCATCGGAACCATTTTCTCTATTTTTAGACGAACTTCTTCCATTGGTGACACCGCCAACATCAACGATTTTCTTCAAAAAGGTGATGAGCAAGTAGCGGCTGGATATGTTATTTATGGCTCATCAACGATGTTGGTTTACACCACCGGACACGGCGTGAACGGATTTACATTGGAGCCTTCCATCGGTGAATTTTGCCTTTCGCACCCTACAATGCAAATTCCTGAAGACGGAAAAGTATACAGCATCAATGAAGGCCACCTAAACTCTACTAGCAAAGGGGTTCAAGCCTATGTTGACTACTGCAAAGGGTCAGAAAAAAAGACAAACCGTCCGTATTCTGCTAGATACATTGGCTCATTGGTTGCTGATTTCCACCGCAACCTGATCAAAGGAGGCATTTACATCTATCCGTCTACCAAAGCTGCACCACAAGGAAAATTGCGTTTGCTTTACGAATGTTCGCCACTAGCTTACATTGTGGAACAGGCAGGAGGAATTGCTTCCGATGGCAAACGTCGTGTCATGGAAATTGAGCCTACAGAGCTTCATGAGCGTGTGCCTTTGTTTATTGGGTCGAAAAACATGGTTGAGAAAGCACTGGAGATGCTTGAAAAACATGATGTTGTGCCCACTGAAAAGCAACAGTAAAGTACTCTTGTTTCATGCTTCGCGAAGCTGAAATTGAACAACTTTCACATTATTCAACTTACCTTTGCACCCCATTTCAGTTAGGTGACACTCGACGAACTTAAAAACGTATACCTCGAAGACAGGAAAAGCCATCAACTGGCTGATTTTCTGACGCATGATAACGCAAAAACGGTTGTTAAAGGATCTGTAGGATCTGCAACAGCGCTTATTGCGGCAGCCGTCATTGAGCAAAATCAAGGAGATCACCTGTTCGTGCTGCGCGACAAAGAGGATGCCGCCTACTTTTTAAATGACCTCGAAGTCCTTCTGCCCCACCGCAAATTGTTCTTCTTTCCACGCTCTGCGCGTGTTCCTTATCAAACTGAGTCAACTGAAAACGCCAACATAGCGATGCGCGCTGAGGTGTTAAATGAGTTGACGAAACACAAGGGGAACGTAGTCACTGTCTCATTCCCAGAGGCCCTCTCTGAAGTGGTTGTGACGAAGAAAAAGCTTGTTGACAATACCTTCGATGTGAATTTAGGCGAAAGCTACAGCATGGAGTTCATTGATGACCTCATGCAAACCTATCACTTCGAAAAAGTAGATTACGTCTATGAACCTGGACAATACAGCATTAGAGGTGGGATTGTAGATATTTTTTCGTTCAGTTTTGACCAGCCTTATCGCTTTGAGTTTTTTGGTGACGAAGTAGACTCCATTCGGAAATTTGACCCTTCGTCCCAACTCTCTACCGGGAAAATGGCGCGTGCAACGATTGTTCCCAACGTTGGCAAGCAAATGCTGCAAGAAGCGCACGAATCATTCTTTGAGTTTATTAGTCCTGAGACGACCTTATGGTTTAGAGACATTGCTCATTGTAAGGAAGAGCTCAAATCATCACTCGAAAAGGCGCATCACCACTTCGAAAAGCTTCAGTCCATCTTAAACCACCTCCCGCCAGAGGCCTTGTTCTTGGATCCTGATCACTTTCATTCTGTTGTTTCGAAGTTTAAAACAGTAGAATTCGGTGGAGACAGCTACTTTGCTGAAAGTGAGCACATTTCGTACGATATGACACCTCAACCTAGTTTCAATAAGAATTTTGAAATGCTAGGGACGAACCTGAGGAATAACCATAAGCAGAACTACATTACGCTCATTGCGGCAGGACAACCGAAGCAAATTGAACGTTTGTACGACATCTTTGAAGACCGTCAAGAAGAAGCTCCGTTTCATCCGCTTCACTACGAGTTTAGTGAAGGATTTGTAGACAAAGAGCGGAAAATCTTGTGTTACACTGACCATCAAATCTTTGAGCGTTACCACCGCTTCAGACTCAAAGAAGGGTACCGAAAAAACAAGGAGGCGTTGACCTTGAAAGAGCTCAACAATCTTGAACCGGGCGATTTTGTGGTACACATTGACCATGGCATTGGGACCTTCGGCGGATTGCAGAAGATTGATGTCAATGGAAAAGAGCAAGAAGCCATTCGATTGACCTATCAGGGAGGCGACATTCTGTACGTTTCAATTCATTCGCTTCACCGCATCTCCAAGTTTTCTGGGAAGGAAGGAAAAGTTCCGAAGATCAATAAATTGGGCAGTCCGGCTTGGCAAAACACGAAAAATAAAACCAAGAAACGCGTCAAAGAAATTGCCTATGATTTGCTCAAGCTCTATGCCAAGCGAAAAGCAAGTCAAGGCTTTGCTTACTCACCAGATGGGTATTTGCAAAATGAGCTTGAAGCTTCTTTCATGTATGAAGATACGCCTGATCAATTGACGGCTACTCAGGCGGTGAAAGAAGACATGATGAGTGAAGCTCCAATGGACCGTCTGGTTTGTGGAGATGTGGGATTTGGAAAAACAGAAATTGCCATGCGTGCTGCCTTCAAAGCAGCTGCAGATGGAAAGCAAGTGGCCGTTCTGGTTCCAACAACCATTCTTTCGATTCAGCACTTCAACAGTTTCAAAAAACGATTGAAAGATTTCCCTGTGAACGTTTCCTATTTGAACCGTTTCAAGACTGGAAACAAGCTCAAGGCGACGCTTGAAGGCATCAAAGACGGCTCAATCGACATTGTTATTGGGACACATAAACTCGTTGGAAAACAAGTCCAGTTCAAGGACCTTGGGCTCATGATTATTGACGAAGAACAAAAGTTCGGTGTTGGTGTCAAAGACAAGTTGAAGACCCTGCGTGCGAACGTTGACACCTTAACGTTAACGGCCACACCTATTCCACGAACATTGCAGTTCTCTTTGATGGGAGCACGTGATCTATCTATCATCAATACGCCACCGCCAAATAGACATCCTGTAGATACCATTCTAACCTCGTTCAATGAGGAAATCATTCGTGACGCCTTGAGCTATGAAATTCAACGCGGCGGACAAGCCTTTTTTGTTCACAATAGAGTGGGAAACATTAAAGAGGTTGCCGGCATGATTCAGCGACTTGTGCCGGATGTGCGTGTGGGAATCGGGCACGGACAAATGGACGGTCCGCAGTTAGAGGAAGTGATGGCGAACTTTATGGACGGCACCTTCGATGTGCTTGTAGCCACCACCATTGTAGAGTCTGGAATTGACGTTTCGAATGCAAACACCATGATCATCAATGATGCACAAAACTTTGGTTTGAGCGATTTGCATCAACTTAGGGGTCGTGTTGGAAGGTCGAATAAAAAGGCATTTTGTTACCTGCTTGCCCCACCTTTACATGCGCTGCCAGATGAATCCCGCAAAAGATTGCAAGCCATTGAACAGTTTAGCGATTTGGGAAGTGGGATGAACATTGCGATGCGTGACCTTGATATTCGAGGGGCGGGAAACATGCTTGGAGGAGAGCAAAGCGGATTCATTACTGATATCGGTTTCGACATGTATCAGAAGATTCTGAACGAAGCAATTCAAGAGTTGAAGCAAGATGAGTTCAAAGACTTGGTTAATGAAGAGCAAGAGCGCACGCAGCAATTCGTCTCAGAAACAACCTTGGAAACCGATTTGGAAATGTTGATTCCTGACGAATATGTTTCAAGCATCAGTGAGCGTATCCAACTCTACCGAAGCCTTGATGATACGCCAAACGATGAAGAATTGGATAAGTTCAAACAAGAGCTGGAAGACCGTTTCGGACCTATTCCTCAGGAAACAGAGCATTTGCTCACTTCCATTCGCTTGCGACGAATAGCCAATCACATCGGTTTCGAGAAGCTGATACTAAAAAGTGGAAAAATGATTGGGTATTTCGTCCCAAACCAAGACTCTCCTTATTACCAAAGTGCGAAGTTCACAGCCGTTTTAGACTTCATGAAAAACAATCCGAATCGCGGAAAAATGTATGAGAAAAACGGTTCATTACGGATGAGTTTCGCACAGGTTGACAG
>CAYGUR010000007.1:0-12490 GCA_964353035.1 uncultured Comamonadaceae bacterium
CTATAAAACGTTAGGTGTTCCAAAAACCGCAACTGAGAAGGAAATTAAATCGGCCTATCGGAAGCTGGCGCGAAAGTATCACCCCGATGTCAATCCGAATGACAAAGATGCGGAGCAGAAGTTCAAAGAAATCAATGAGGCGAATGAAGTGCTGAGCGACCCTGATACGCGGAAGAAGTACGATAAATACGGCGAGAATTGGAAGCACGGTGAAGAACAGGAAAACGCCCAACAACAGTGGGAGCAACAACAGCAGCAAGGGCAACAGCAAGGACAGCGACGTACAAGCCAACAAGGTTTTTCTGGGGATGAGTATTCAGACTTCTTCGAATCGATGTTTGGTGGGGCCAGAAGTTCTGCCGGACAAGGACAGGGCCGAAGCCCGAAGTTCAAAGGCCAAGATTACAATGCGGAACTGCACCTTGAGCTCACCGATGTGTATACCTCACAGAAGCAAGTGCTCACAGTCAATGGTTCCAAGATTAGACTGACCATTCCAGCGGGTGTTGAGAACGGACAAGTAATTAAAATCAGCGGGAAGGGTGGAAAAGGCATCAATGGCGGACCTAACGGCGATCTCTACATCACCTTCGTCATCAATAACCATACACAGTTCAAACGCGAAGGCAACAACCTCTACGCCAATGTAGATTTGGATCTGTACACAGCTTTACTCGGTGGAGAAATCACCATTGACACCTTCAAAAGCAAGGTAAAATTGACCATCAAACCCGAAACACAGAACGAGTCAAAAGTGAAGTTGAAAGGACAAGGTTTTCCCGTTTATAAAAAAGAAGGCGCATTTGGCGATTTGATCATCACTTACCACATCAAGATGCCAACCAACTTGAGTGCGAAGGAAAAAGAGCTATTTCAAGAACTACAAAAAATCAACGCATCATGAGTCAAGAAAACTTCATACCTGCTCAAACACTTTGTATGCACTACAACATTGAAATTTCTTTCGTTCGGGAAATGGGTAACATGGGACTCATTCAATTAGAATTGATTGAGCAAGATCAGTTCATCCACCAAGACGAAATAGGTACACTCGAGAAAATTCTTCGACTCCATCATGAGTTGAACATGAACCTTGAAAGCATTGATGTGGTGTTGAACCTGTTGGAAAAGGAACAAGCATTGCGTGAAGAGGTTGCAGCATTGAAGAATCGATTGAGGTTGTACGAAAATGGATGAATTGGTTGATGGAGCAACCAAAAAGGGGTCTTTTTACGCGGTATTTACCTTGTTTTACA
This sequence comes from uncultured Comamonadaceae bacterium, assembly GCA_964353035.1. GTDB lineage: Bacteria > Bacteroidota > Bacteroidia > Flavobacteriales_D > Sanyastnellaceae > JAQWQB01. The sequence goes on from CAYGUR010000007.1 coordinate 1,257, forward strand.
CTTCGAATGATTTGATCAGTGTTCACTTCAATAGATTTGAAAAAAGATAAGTATGCGACAAAATGCGATGAACACGAACTCCCTATTTTTAGTCCTGTTTTTGTTCTTTTTGGGCTCATGTAAAAGCCAAGACATAGAAGGGAATAGTACATTTTTGACGGAAAACCGACCTGTTTTCGTTCATCCAGAAGATGTAGTGTTACGAACTGATTCTGTGTTGCAGTTTTCAGTAATGATTACGGCAATTTTTGAAGACAGTAGAGGTGATTTTTGGTTTGGTTCACATGGTGACGGTCTATGTAAATTCGACGGTCTGAAGTACACTTATTTTACGGCTAATGCAGGTCTACCAAGTGGTGTAATAAGGGAGTTCGCGCCGGGCCCAGACTGGTCTAAGGTGCGAAAAATAGACGGAGGAAATCAAATCCAATCGATTCAAGAAGACCACAATGGTGTGATTTGGATTAAAACGAAAGATGGTGTTTGTAAACTGGAAGAAGGGAGGTTCGAGAGGGTCGAAGCAGCAGATGCAGGCGTTTTAGATCTCAATCTTACTGAAGACGAATGGAGCGCTTTTTCGAACACGTTGTTATTCGGTTCAATCAATGGATTAGGGGTCTATTGCTATGACGGAAAGCAATTGTCTTACTTCACGTTTCCGCCACCATTCAATTCTTCAAAAGACGCTGTTTCTGCTTTTTACAAAGACCATAACGAAGTACTATGGATGGGTACAATGGATCACGGAACGTTTAGGTATGATGGTGCGTCATTGAGGTGTGTGAATGACCCCAATGAAATAGGCATTTGCCGAACCGTTTTTCAGGATGCCTCAGGGCGAATTTGGATTGGTAACAATCTGTTTGGTCTGTGTTATTTCGAAGATGGTAGGTTGGTCAACTTCACCAGAGAATACCTTCAAAACAATCCGGAATTGACGGAAGAAGAATTCAAAACAGGCATTCAATCTATTGAACAAGATAGCAACGGTCATCTTTGGTTTGGAACGTTTGGTAATGGGTTATGGAGTTATGACGGAACGAAAATCAAACACTACACTGCCGCGTTAGCGCCCGAATTGGCCACTTCAAAAACCATTTACAAGGACAAAAGTGGGAGGCTTTTATATGGGCTAGGCGAAGGAAGTGTTTATGTATTCAATGGAACTACATTTGACCGATTTGACCGCTAGAAAAGTAAACCGTTTCTGTAAAAGTTGTCAATTTTGATCGACACTGAATACCATTCAGGGTCACAATTTACACTACTTCCAACTTGCTTCGAATTGTCTTGACAGAGGGAACAAAAGCGGATTATTTTTTCATTTCTACGCGCATCCAAGGCCTCATTTCACTTTGCCACGGATAGGAGCTTTCCGTTTTTGCGACGTAGTCCATTTGCTCCAGCAGTTCTTGAATCCGAGCACTAAGTTCCTGAACAGATTGGATGGCTTCGTGCTCATTTGAAGTCCATGCTTTGCCATATTCTGTCCAATAATCCTCTACGGCGGTATTGTAGTCTTCGCGAAGCTGAGCAGCAGGAATAGAAGCAGAAGATGATATTTTTCCTTCGTTATAGGTAACGGGGGTGAGGCCCTCTTTGAAGTCTGTAAATTGTTGACGCAACGAAAGTCCGGGCCATTTCAACTCCAACGCACCTTTTTTTGGTTGATAGACAGCCGTGTAAATTGTGCCGAACCCCATTTTGTATTTCTGATTGAACAGCGGCGCTTTTAGAAATTCCTCTGCAATTTGATCACTTGAGTGGGTGCCCAAAGCCAGCAGTTCTTGTAGATAAAGTTCGCGTTCAATGGTCTTTGTAAAGGTGGCGTGTTCTGGCCAATCAACTACATTTTGATGATTGGTAGACGCGCTCAAATTGGTGATTACGGGCTCGCGGTCTGGCGCTACTTGCACCAATTTGTGTTCGCCTAAGTGGTTCATTAACATGATGTTGTAACTCATGTGCGAAGGAATGCGCTCAAGTGCAGCTACCGCTTCATCTAGCGTGTTGAAGTATTCCAACACGTAACGAAGAATGAAAGGAATCCCAAATCCTTTGCCCACCACCTTTCTTCCTCCAAAGGTAAGTGACACTACGAGTCCACTTTGATTCATGCCATCAACTAGGCCTATGAGGCAATCGCTCATTCCCATTACCTCCTGTTCGTCCCACTTGGTAAAGAGCAAGGTGCCTTCACTTAGTTTGGGATCGAAATCGTAATTGCGAATTAGCTGGGCTTCCTTTTCATTCACCACTTGAGCACATCCGCTGATGTACGCTGGGGGCTGATATCCAGATAGAAAACGATGCGCAACGGAATCAGGCCCAGCCAATTCGCAAAGCTGCAAATAGGTAGGATAGAACTCCGGCATGTACTTTTTTAGTCGCGCACGGCAGGTTTTCAAATTCGGCGTTTTTCTAGACGATTTTGAAAGGAACCATTTTCTATACGAAGGCCAATGCTGCTGAAAGTGATGTTGCCATTTTTCACCTGGTTTTTGTTCAGCAATGGAATGAAGGTCAATCTGCATTTAGAGGAAATTAATAAAAAGAAGTTGTCGACCTAGATGGAATTATTTTACGTAGACCGTTTTTCGATTTACAAACTCCATCATCCCATCTTTTGAAAGTTCACGTCCGTAGCCTGACAATTTCGTGCCGCCAAATGGCAGGCGCGGATCACTCTTTACTAATTCATTCACGAAGTAAGCGCCATCACTCACTCTGTCGGCCATCGAAATAGCTTTGTCAACGTTCGTGGTGCATACTGTAACACCCAAACCGTAACGAGATTGTTCTGATAGCTCGAAGGCTTCATCAATGCTTTTTGCCTTGATCATGGCTGCAAGCGGACCAAATGTTTCTTCCTTAAATGCGGCCATTTCAGGTGTCACGTTGCCCAAAACGGTGGGTTCATGAAAACAGCCACGTTGTGCTCCTCCAAGCAACAATTCAGCCCCCGCGTCAATTGATTTTTTCACTTGTGCTTGCAGTTGATCAGCTAAATCTTTCCTAGCCAAAGGACCTACTTGAGTTGCTTCATCTAGCGGATCACCAGCGGCCATTTCTTTCACTCCAGCGATGAATTTCGCCACAAATTCTTCGTAAATCCCTTCAAGCAGAATGAAACGTTTTGCGGCAATACAGCTTTGTCCGCAATTGAGCATACGAGCGGTTAACGCCGTCTTAACCACTTCGTCGATGTTGGCATCTTCCCAAACAATAAAGGCGTTGTTTCCACCCAATTCGAGCAATGATTTTTTCAGGTATTTTCCGGCTAACGCAGCAACAGCAGAACCCGCGCGTTCGCTTCCAGTAAGTGTTACAGCTTGAACAGCATCATGCGCAATGATTTGTTCTGTAACATCATGGTGAACGATGAGGTTTTGAAACACACCGTTTGGGAAACCTGCCTTGGCGAAAACATCTTCAATGAGTTCTGCCGAACCAAAAACATTGGGTGCGTGTTTCAATATTCCCACGTTGCCAGCCATCAGTGTTGGTGCCGCAAAACGGAAGACTTGCCAAAACGGAAAATTCCATGGCATGATAGCAAATACCGCCCCTATAGGATCATGTCGAACAAAGCTTTTTGAAGCCTCGGTCTCAATGACTTCAGACGTTAAAAATGCAGCGGCATTTTCGGCATAATAGGTACAAACCCATGCACACTTTAAGACTTCAGCGCGTGACTCCGTGATGGGTTTTCCCATTTCAAGGCTGATCATTTTTGCATATTCGTCAACGTTGTTTTTCAACACGTCAGCGGCTTTCATCATCAGTCTTGCGCGTTCGTCCAATGACACATTTCGCCAAGTTGCGAAAACGGTTGAAGACAAATCCAGCTTGCTCTTCAGTTCAGCATCGGTAAGGGAGGTGTACTGTCCAACTTCTTGACCGTTGTGCGGATTGATACTTTTAAAAATCATTCTGAATTTTAGTGTTTATAAATGGTGCAATAGGGGAGTTGTAGTGCGTTCTTATTTCATCAAGTTGGTGCTCAGAGGCTCCTCTTCCAAGCGTTTATCCTCAACCATGGTTGAAGTATACTGACCTTGAATGGCGGTGATCCATTTTTTAGCTCGAGCATTCAATTGGAAACCATCGGTCATCATTCTACCGCGCGAAACTAAAATTCCCATATCGGCTCCTTCATAGAGGTAGTCGCCTTTTTTCGTGATACGCATAAAAAAGGCTTCATTCTCACTTTCAACGGCTCTACGGTGGGTATCCATACGGTCAAATTGAATGTGTCCGTTGTTAAACATCTTCCAGATGCCTGATTTTGGCGCTTCATCAACGTATTCAATGGTGTCAGTAGTGTGTTTGATGATGAGTTGGCTCCAACTGTCAACGTTATCTTGATTCGTCCAGCGATCATTGAGTTCTGCCACATCCAGGTCATACTCCACGTTCATCCATTCCAGAATATGAAAAATGAACAGGGGTGCATCTGCTAACGCGAAAACGGCATTATTCGTAATAGAGCTTGCGCCTGTTACCCTCGGATTCAATTCGCCGAGGTAGATTTCTCCGTTGTCTTGATCAATGAGGTAATCCAATTCGAAGTAGCCTTTGTAGCCTTCTTTGCGCAGTTGATCTCCAAAAAGACGGGTGTATTTTCTGGCCTTCTCACGCAATTCTGGCGTGAAAGCCCCTGGATAAATTTCATTTCCACACCATCCACCTTTGTACGGCGTGAGTTCTTTGAAGCCAACCAATTCGGTCATAAGTGGTGCAACCACGGTTCCATGTTTCGTCACACACGCTTCAATAGCTGATCCTTTGCAGTTGATGCGCTTCATAATTTTCACTTCTTTTTCTTTCTCAATTTCTGAAAGTGTTCTTTTCGGTAAAAAATACGTCGGAACGTGTTGATGTTACTGACTTTCAAGTCGGCCAACAAGGAGGTTTTGTTTCGAAAAGCGCCAACAAAAAAAGGCAGCAACCTCTGAAGTTACTGCCTTTTAAAATTTATACGTTGATGTTAGGTCTTACTGCCCTTGGCCCAAAGAGTATCCTCTCACTCCGTCAAACTCATACAAGTTTTCCGTTTTAATGACATCAATGTCCATCTCAAGTGCTTTAGCCATTGCTTTGTGGATGCTTGCTTTATCAGCAGGTGCTCCGTTTTCAACTTCGAATCTGCATCTCCAGTGATCTGTGCAGAACGTCTCCTCGAAGCCTCCAGGCCACACTTTCACACCACGGTTGGTGATCATGCTGAGCTTGATATCGCTTTCCATGCTTTTTAGTTTAGCTGCCAGTTCATCTGCTGAGCCTTTAGACCAGTCAACAAAGACATCAACACCTTTCAACACTTTTTTGGCTGCTGCCTTACGTGTGTATTTCGGTAAGTTCATTTGAATGTCTTTTTTGAACACAATAGGCTTGATGTGTTGAGGCATCTTTCCGAGTCTTGCAATAACCGCATCAGCGAAGGCATCTGTTCCAACCAACTCTTTACTCACACCTTCTTTGTAGATATCAGCAGTGTGCATACCGTCTTCAATGGTACAAGACCAAGCGTTGATGATGTTTTCGGCAACGTCTTGCTGACCAATGTGGTTCAACATCATTACTGCTCCGCGAAGGAGTCCAGATGGATTTGCGATGTTTTTTCCTGCAATGTCTGGAGCTGAACCGTGAATGGCTTCGAACATCGCACAGCTTTCGCCAATGTTTGAAGATCCCGCCAATCCTACTGATCCAGAGATTTGAGCCGTGATGTCTGATACCACATCTCCGTATAGGTTTGTTGTAACTACAACATCAAAAATTTCTGGTGTGTCTGACAAGCGCGCCGCACCGATGTCAATGATCCAGCTATCAGATTGAATGTCTGGATATTCGGCAGCAATCTCTTTAAACACACGATGGAACAATCCGTCTGTGAGCTTCATGATGTTGTCTTTCACTAGACAGCTCACTTTTTTGCGGTTGTTTACGCGAGCGTATTCGAAAGCGTAGCGCACAATTTTTTCGCATCCCGGACGCGTAATCAATTTCAAACACTGAACAACTTCATCTGTTTGCTGGTGCTCAATACCTGCGTAAAGATCTTCTTCGTTTTCGCGAATTACAACTACATCCATTTCAGGATGTTTTGTTTTCACGAAGGGATGGAAGCTGTTACAAGGTCTCACATTGGCGTACAAGCCCAACGATTTACGCATGGTTACGTTCAAACTCTTGTATCCACCTCCCTGCGGAGTAGTAATAGGCGCTTTGAGGAACACCTTGTTTTCACGAATGCTCTTCCAAGCAGACTTGTCAATACCAGTAGTGTTTCCAGATAAGTAGACTTGCTCGCCTACTTTGATTTCTTCCCATTCGATTCTAGCGTTGGCAGCTGTAAGAATCTTCATGGTAGCGTCCATTATCTCAGGACCGATACCATCTCCTTTAGCGAAGGTTACTTTGTTCATGGTTGTTGAATTTCGTTTTCGTGCACAAAGGACGGAAGAAGAATTGATATAATTTAATTTATAAGTTTAATGCAAAGCATAAATAAAGATTCATGTAATCCTCCGGGATCTCTATTTAACAGGATCCTTATAACACGAAAACAAAGTTAATGTTTCAAATGCAAACTACTGTGCAATGGTCGCAATCAAGAGTTGGAATTTAGTGCATGTTTAGCCTATTTTTAGGCGAAATTCGCAACTGATTCAGCGATGCAGCCATGAAGAACAAAACACTTTTCCTTATCCTGATTACGTTATTAAGCATCATTGCGTTGACCCTTGTTGAACCCATTATCCCTCCTTTTTTTGCATTAACCACAGCATGGAAGGCGGTGTATGTCACATTGGTTTATGGATTTCCTTTGCTCATGGTCATTCCCATCGCCCTATTTCTAGCACCTTTTGCTTTGGTTTTCAAACGTAAATCATCTTTCAAAACAACATGGTTCAAGTTTACTGAGAATGTGTTTCTGGCCTTTGCTATTCTAGTTTTTTGCGCGAATTCATTGTTATTTATGTCGAAGTATGTGCTAGACCTTGACCCCTTCCCCTTGGTGAAGTATGCAGATTTGGAAGGGTACGCAGGAGACATCGAAGACTTGAAAACAGGAACTTTTGAATCTTTTTCCGCGGAGATCAGAAGGTACAAAGACCACCAAGTAGAGTATACAAGTCCGACTGATAGTACAGTTTTGGGATTAGACTGGATTTCACCCAATGAGTACCTCTTAGTTGGTCCAAAGGGTGTTTATGCAACTGATACATTACAGGTGAAAATCACGAACAACACCCCTGAATTTTATGAGTGTTACGTGCGAAGCGGGGAATATGCCACATACTTCAAACTCACGAAGAAATTGGGCCCCAAATAATTCATTTTAAATCAGAAATGGATTCCAATCAATCAAAAAGATCTCACTCTGTCTTTTTAAAAGAAATGCTACCTTTCGTCTTGTAATCATTTGTCCTCATTTCACTTCGCAATCGCATCTCTCTCAGACCATGTTGCGCAGTGAATTGTAAACCTGCATGTTGTAATATTCAGTCCAATGAAGCCTACATTCATTACACTTCTGCTGGTGCTCTTCACCTTCGGGTGTCAAGATAGCAACCAAAGCCAGTCAAATCAAGAGCCAGCAACAGTTGTAGAACCTACCGGCGCAGATAACGTGGCGTACAAATGGGGAAAAATGGCCCTGCAAGCAACCGCCAACGACACAGAGCGCTTTAAACCTCGTCCAACCATCACATCGCGCTACCTCGGCTTGATCTTCGTTTCAATCTTTGATGCGTGGTCTATGTATGACGAAAAAGCGGTTCCAGTTTACCTTGCAGGAATTGAACGAAGACCAGCCAGTGAGCACACACTCACGAACAAGGAAATCGCGATTAGCTATGCAGCTTTTGCTGCCATGAATGAGTACTATTATTCAGATAGCACGTTGTTCCGGAATTTTATGATTGAATTGGGTTTAGATCCGAACAACTCGTCAATGGACCCTACAACACCTGAAGGAATTGGAAATCTGGCAGCAAAGGCGGTGATTGAAGCGCGCAAAGGGGATGGGGCGAATCAATATGCGGAAGAAGAGGGCTCAAATGGCGAAATGTATTATGATTACACGGGCTACAATCCGGTGAATTCAGCAGACGAAAATGTGGACATCAATCGCTGGCAACCTAAGTACTTTTCAGACGGAATGGGCGGCTCATATGCCCCAGGCTGTTTGACACCGTATTGGGACAAAGTGAAACCCATTGCACTGAAATCGGGCGACCAATTTCGCCCAGGTCCACCTCCTATGGTTGGCTCTGCTCAATTGGAAGCCGAAGTGAAAGAAGTAGTGGAATTGCAAGCGAACCTCACAGATTACCAAAAGGCACTCGTTGAGTTTATGCGTGACGGTCCGCAGTCTGTGCAGCAAGCCGGACACTGGTTGAAATTCGCCCAAGATGTTTCCGTCAGAGATGACCACACCTTAGATCAAGATGTGAAAATGTATTTCTACAACCAAGTGGTAGCTATGGATGCCTTTATTGCATCTTGGGACTCCAAAATGCACTATGACTATGCAAGACCGTACGCGCTTGTGCATGAGTACTTTGGTGGAAAAGAAATTACAGCTTGGGGTGGAGAAGGAAAAGGAATGATTCAAATGGACGGTGCGCAATGGAGACCCTATTCCCCTGATGTTTTCTTATGTCCGCCTTTCCCTAGCTACACCTCAGGCCACAGCACCATTAGTGGCGGGTGTGCAGAAGCACTGAAACTCTGGACAGGAAGTGACACGTTTGGATCAGAATCGGTCATGGTTGCAGGCGCATTAACCGAACCCAACAACTTGGGTGATACCATTACTCTGGTGTTCCCGACCTTCACTGAAACCGCTGAAATGGCAGGGATTTCACGTGTGCTTGGAGGGTACCACATTCAAGCAGACAACGTAGCCGGACTTGAACTGGGAAGAGATGTAGCCCACGAAGCATGGAAGTTTTATCAGAAGCACATTGGTGTCCAGTGATATTGTTACAAACTAGTCTTTGTAAATCACTTTTCGCTTTTTCTCTTCTCTGCGTTCTTTCGCCACCCCTTTTTCGGTCTCTGAAAGTGCTCTTGTACCTATTTTCGATATGCCAGAGAACAATCCAGCGCTGTAAATCCCAACGCTGAATTGAAACTGTGTGGCATAGTGTGAAGACTGCCATTCATAATCAGCACCTTCGTATTTATTAGCGAATAGTTTCGTTCGATCTTCGGGTAAATACCCAGCATTTGTTGTGTTGTAGAAGTGGGCGAATTTGAGGAACAACCCTACATTGGCGAACCCAGCCGAAACAACCAGTTCATTGTTGATTCCAATCCCTTTGAACACCTTCGCTTGTGACTGCCAATTGTACATGTAGCTGTAACGAACATTCACAAATTTGACTGCCGCAACTAAATGTCCGCCAACACCATAGGTATGTCCGCCTATTCGGGTGTCTCTGTAAGCTGCTGTGTTGCTTTTATACGATAATCCAACACTCGACAAAGAGTACTGTCCGCCGACGTACAAAGCAGCGTACTTTCCAATGTTAGAGCCGAAAGCAAGTCGCATCGGCAAAATGTCTGATCGTAGAACGAAGTATTCATCATTGTCGAACCAACGTTGTTTGGTCCTGTCAAATTGAAACAAGGTTGCTCCAATGTCCAAAAAGGAGCTTCCATCAATGCTGAAGTACACATGCTTGGCATAGATGTCAGCGCTAAACTCGAAACTTCCGCCCTTGATTTCAGTTTGTCCAAAGGGTGAACTTCCGTTGTTGTTTGAGAGCGAAAGTGGAACGTTTTCGAAGGTCAAAGTGGTGTGTTTGTAGCCAATTCTGCTCAAATCTACTTTGTACCAATCGGCTATTTGCGAGGTGCCCGTGAATGAAACGAACATCAAGAGCAGGGATAAGATCGTTTTCATAAGGGGAGGACGCTAATTTGGAAGGTGGCAACAGTTCCAACTTGATTGATTAGGATCACGTAAATCGCTTCTCGATCAACAACAGGATTTCCAATAGGGGGGTCGAACTGTGCTTCTGTGTCAATGCTATAGGTGAATGTACCTTTTAAATCACCCTGTTCTGGATGGTTGGTGATTTGTTCTGAATCAGAATCAGAAATTTGGAGATTCACATTGTCAACAAGTTTGATATAGGCAGAGTCCAATGGCGAATCAGATTCATATTCAAAAATAACATCGGCGATTTCTCCATAGTTTAGTTCAATGCCTTGCCCTTCTTGCAATGGTGAACCGTCTATAGAAACTGCTCGAACAGTCATAAAAGAGCGCTCAGGAATTTTTTCGCACTGGATGAAGCATACCGCCACGGCCAACCACACAAAATTCAACTTCATAAAAACAAAATTTGAGTCAAATTTAGGAAGGGGTATGGAGTGGTGAAATACGACATTTGTCGTATTCAGAAACAAAAGAGGCCTGCTCCACGCAATGTGAAGCAGGCCTCTTTTAAAAAGGGGTTAAAGCTAGTTGCAAACACCTCCGAAATTGCTTAAGAAAATGAGCAAATCAGTTGCGTTGATGAGGTTGTCATTGTTGAAGTCGCCAGGACACGCTTGTTGTCCCGGACAAAGGCCAGCAAAGGCTCCGGCATCTCCACAGCCATCGCCATCTGAATCTGGATCAAGCGGATTTGAATTTGCAAGTCCAATTTCCAATCCGTCAGTCAGTCCATCATAATCAGAATCTTGAATGAAAGGATCTGTATTGTAAACGGTGATTTCTTCTTCATCAGATAAGCCATCGCCATCTGTGTCAATTGGTGTTCCTTCACAACCGCAATCAGCTTGGATGAGGTCGTTTTCCGTATAAACATTTCCGTCGTCACAAGCATCACCCGGGAAAGTAGCACATGAACCATCGTCAATTGACGCCGTTGGATCATATTCGCATGCTGTTGCATCGGTACATCCCAAACAAGATGTGAATTCACATGAAGCATCATCACAATTCGCCGCAGGGTCATAATTACAGGCTCCTGCGTCTGTGCATCCCAGAAGGTTTAGACAGCTTCCATCGTCATCAGTTGCGTTTGCGTCGTAGTTACAAGCAACAGGGTCAGTGCAACCCAAGGTGTACACTTCTACTTGAATCGGTGCATTTACAAGTTCCACTCCCGTAAGTGTTTCGATGCGAAGGGCCAGCTCATATATTCCATTTGCAAACGGATCAAATGCTTGGATGGCCGGATCACCAATCAACTGCCAGAAATCGA
>CAYGUR010000007.1:12590-30194 GCA_964353035.1 uncultured Comamonadaceae bacterium
AAGTCGCATGAACCGTCGTCACAAACCGCATTCAAATCATAGTTGCATGCCGCTGGGTTGGTACACCCGTCAGGGAGAATGCACGAACCATCATTACAAAGTGCAGCAGGGTTATAGTTGCATGCAGATGCATCTGTACATCCTTGCGGATTCAATGTGATGGTTACTTCGTCAGTCAAGGTGCAAACAGCCGTGCAGCCATAGTCATCTGTACCAGCTACAATGGTAGCACCAACAAGCGCACCATCGTTTCCATTACCAGACTGATCAATTGCACTTCCAATGGCGCCTTCTTCAAAATCGAAGTAGAGGACAAGACCAGGCGTTCCAGGTTCTGGCGTGCATTGAGCGGCTGTAATCTGTTCTGGTGTTAACGCCACATCCCAAATCATCACATTGTCGAAGTTGCCAATTTGTTGCAGACCACTCGCAATGTTTCCAATGTATCGGATGTTTTGTCCAGGAATACCAGCTGTCACACCCACATTTTGTCCATCCACATAAAACGTAGTTTGTCCGCTGCTTGCCACAGCAACCACTTGGTGGAATCCTGGGCTAAGGCTATTAACATTGAAGCCGCAGGGTTTGAATCCACCTGTAGAACCGTCAAAATAACCAAGTGAACCATCCACATTGATGAGGATATGGTGCACACTTCCAGCAGGTGTGAACAAGGTGTTCCATCCAACCACATTGGTAGGCAAAGGAAATTCAATCATGGCGCCAACGGTGTATTCAGGAGTGACATTCCATGGCGTGATTTGAATGCTTTGATTTTGATTGGTATTGGCAGCAAAACCATTTGCAACTGCAGTTGCGCCATAAGTGGCATCTACAGAATAAGTTCCTGCTGCATCTACCGTAATGGATTGCGTTGTTTCACCAGTAGACCATTCGTAGTTTAAAAAGCCAGGTCCAGCGTCTAGTGTGATTTGGTCACCGTCACAAATGGACTGATTACCTCCTAAGTTGAGGGGTATAGGAAGTTGACAAGTGCCATCGTCATCCGTTGCGTCAGCGTTGTAATTGCATGCTGCGGCATCAGTGCATCCCGCCACTTCGTCTACATCACAAATGCCGTCTCCATCTGCATCGCCATTGAGAACAGTCCCGGTGCCATCAGTTTCGCCAGAGCAAGTTTCACATCCCGCTGGATAGATGCAGTCTACCAATTGAAAATCGGCGTTTTCATTGTAGTTACATGCCGTTGGGTCTAAGCAACCATCTACCAAGTTGAGGCATGGAGCGGTGAGGTCTTGTCCGATAACAAAGTTTCCTTGCGATCCCGTCATTGGAAGTCCAACGATGGTGCCGTCAACCGGGTTTGTTAAGTCGTCACTTGAAATGGTAGAAATGGCTGAGTTATCGCCAAATGCAATTCCTTCATTGAATTTGTAATAGCGAACGAGGCCTTCTTCATCTCCGTTAAGTTCGCAATTCATTCGTCCTAGGATTTCGGATTCTGTGAGTGCTCTGTCCCAAACACGCACTTCGTCAAGGTCGCCTTTGTGCGCCCATTGTGGATTGTCAACATACCTTTTTCCAATCATGATATCAAAGAGCGGCAGGGTCCTGTTCGAGGCGGTTGATCCCACTTCAACCCCGTCCAAGTAGAGGCGAATAAAGCCCCCATCTTTCATTGCTGCAATGTGATACCACTGATTAAATTGGAGCGGACCTGTTACAACTGTTTCATAGTTACTTGCTGAGTTTCCAACGATGAATTCAATAACATTACTTCCTTCAACCGGATTGTTTCTGTGAAGCGCCCAACCACCATTTGGAATGGAAAAAGAGGTGATCAATGCTGAAAAGTCGGTGGCATACTCCATTCGAAACCATGTTTCAACCGTGAATGCTTGGTTGCCAAAATCATGGCTCGCATCTGCTGGTACGGTCACATAGTCTAGATTGAAGCCAGAAGTATTGAAATGGAGTGCACTTCCTTGGAAAATGCATGAACCATCATTGTCAGTAGCGCTTGGGTCGAAATTGATGGCTGTTGCATCATCACATCCGGCAACCTCAATTAAATCACATACACCGTCTCCGTCTGAATCTGGGGCAGGTGTATGAACACACCCGTTCACAGGGTCACATGTATCGATGGTGCATGGGTCTCCATCATCACAGAGGGAGTCGTCAGGCATGTGGATAACAACACCGTTATCGCAGTAGTCAATGGTGCAAGCAATGCCATCATCTACATCAAGTGGAGTTCCTTCGCAGTTGCAATCAGCGGTGATCACATCGTTTTCAGTGCATGCATTTCCATCATCACATGCGGCTCCAATGAAAAGGCAAGAGCCATTCTCAATGCTTGCATTCGGGTTATAGTTGCAAGCACTGATGTCAGTGCATCCTGAAATGAGGGCTGCACAGGTTCCAGAGATAAGTGATGAGCCTGAACTCCAATTCGATGTAGTCCCAGTCAAAGCCATGTTTTGGAGTATTCCGTCATGTCCGTTTCCTGTTTGGTCAATCACAGTTGTCTCGGTTGAGTTGTCTGCGTTAAGTCCGCCTTGGTTGAATGAATAATAGGCGAACAAGTCAGTGCTTGCTAAGTCCAACTCACAGTTCGATTGAAGTTGAATTTCTTCAGCACTTAGTTTTCGGTTCCATATGCGAAGTTCATCATATTGCCCATTGGCAGAGCTCAGTTGACCCCATGAATTCGAAGGCATATGGCCTATCCATCCTTTGGTATTTGGGGTAACTGCAGGAGCAGCGTTCACTATTGTGCTACCTACTGTAAAACCGTTGTAGTAAATGTCTAAATCGTCATTTTCATCATAAGCTACAGTCAATTGGAACCACGTATCAAACGGCAACCCAGGTGCGCTTACCACAGAAGAGACTGCGCTATTGTTGCGATTAAAAACAACGGCAATATTGGTATTCCCTTGGGTATAAATTTCAAGGGCAGACTCAGATGCATCTCCTAAATGATAAAGTGTGCCATAGCTGCTAATGCTTCCAAGTTTGCACATCACTTGCACTGTAAAAGCAGAAGCATTAAATCCATCAACATTGTCAAAGTATACGCGATCATCATTCGCGGCGAAGTTGATACCGGAGGCCGCTTCTACACAACTTCCATCATCGCAGGTTGCTGCGGGGTCGAAGTTGTAGGCTGAAGCATCTGTGCAGCCATCAGGCAAAATACAGGTGCCATCATCAGTAGTTGCAATAGGATTGTAATTGCATGCCGCGGGATTTGTGCAGCCATCAACAATTGCGCTCAAGTCAGCCGAAACTTTAGCACCGAAAGCAATTGAACAATTTGAAATTAGAACAGCAAAAAGCAACACAGTTAGTTGCAATGGAGAACCCACCCTTTGATTGGAAAACATACTATTTCAGATTTTAGTCAATATCAGGATGGGGGGTGCAAAGATAAGTAAACAGTTTAGAAAGGAGGTAATCATCTCATGAAACACCCTGGGTTAGTGGTTTATATTGCTAAAGGACAGGTGATTAAAATTGATAGAATTTGATGATTTTCTTGAGTATATTATGGGGGATTAGAACTTTTAAGGATATTTTGTGAAACACCGACATCAATCCAACGAACAGGAAAAAGAAAAGATTGAAAAGAAACAAGTCAAGGAGTTTTTGGTGAATGCTGGAATTCAATTTGCTTCGCTTGAAGCGAAAAAGGAGGATCCTCCAGACTTGATCATGCTCACTCCTGAGCGCAAAACTATAGGCATCGAACACACCCGAATTTTCAGACCTGGTGAAGATCAGAATGTGGTTTGGGATGAACCTTCCAAACGATGGAGCGAAGCCGTCCGGGCAGAGGATTTGTCAACGGCAATTGAGAGTAAAAACCGCCGACTTGTAGAACTAGGTTGGAATGAGGAGTACAATGAAGCGTGGTTGGTGTTGATTGTTGAAGGCGAGCAATGGTCAGCATTTTCTTCTTACAAGCCTGCTGACTATAAAGTGAATAAGCATTGGAGGTTTGACCGTATTTTCATCTACGGAATGTTCGCAGGCGACTGGGAGACCATCAAGTAACAATTTTAAGAAAAATGAAGTTCCACTATTTTAAAAAATTTGAGACTCAAAAAACAGTGTTCAATAACAATGTCTATCCGATGGAGGAATACGCACCAGAAGGATGTTCCATTGAGGAAATTGAGACCCTTGAAAAGAAGATGAATGTTCAATTTCCTCAAGCTTACAAAGAGTACCTCTTTTTTATGGGGAAAGAACATCGGCTCTATTGGAGTGGGGTAGAATTTTCATTTTCGCTCCTTGAAGAATTACAAGAGCAAGCTCAAGCAGTCATGAATGAAGAGGGTTATTCGTTAGAGCATCCTTTTTGGGTCATCAACGCTTTGGGTTATGATCAATTCCATTTTTTCTATTTCAAAGACGGAGACAATCCTCCTGTGTATCATTGGTTAGGAAGCGACGAATCACTGTATAATGGTTATGCGAATGGGATAACACAAGTAAACAAACGATTCAGCTCTTTCATTCAAGAAATGTTACCTTCGAGATTGGAGCGGGTATTAGACTCATTGAATAAATGGAAAGATGCTTTGAAGGATTCATGAAACGAAGCCGTCAAATGGGCAAGTAATGCTGCTCAATTTTACCTTAATTTACATTGTAGATGAATGATTCAGGACCGTTCAATGTAGCTTTACTGAAAAACATCTATTTCATGAACAAGCTGTTAACCCTATTTGCTTTCTTTTTACTTTGTGTGTTCTTCTCATGCAAAGCACAGACAAGTTCAGAGAAAGGTGAAGGTCATCCTGAAGTGCTTTTCACTGGAATTCCGGTTTCGAAACTTCCAGCTGGCGTAAATGTAATTTTTCAAGATGCTCAAGGCAATCACTGGTTTGGTAGTGAAGGAGTTTTCAAGCTGAGTAATGGAGAGCTAACCCAGTTCACCACAGAACATGGATTATGCGGTATGTCTGTCATCGGGATTCAACAAGATCAATTAGGCAACCTCTACTTTGATACAACAGAGGGTGTAAGTAAGTTTGATGGTCAGCAATTTACCACACTGGAAGTTATTGAAAACGCTGAATGGGAGCTCAATCCGAATGACCTGTGGTTCAGAATGGGGTGGAATCACAACGGCCCCTTTCGGTACGATGGAAAGAAGTTGCATTCCCTTTCGTTTCCGGAAACGGAGATGTCAGTGTTGTTCGCCGCGCAGTATCCGAATGCATCGTACAATCCGAATGGAATCTATTCCAGTTACCAAGACAAGGCTGGAAATTGGTGGTTTGGAACGGCTTCCTTGGGGGTCTTTCGGTATGACGGAGAAACCATTAGTTGGCTTTACGAAGAGCAAATGACAAAGTCACCAAATGGTGGAGATTTTGGTATTCGGTCAATCATCGAAGATCGAAATGGACATTTTTGGTTTTGCAATACAGGTCACAGATACACCATTTTTCCGGCTGTTGATGAGACGGGTAGGATGGCCTATCAGCGCCATGATGGCACAGCTGATGGATCTACCTTTATTCCCGAAGAAGTGCACTACTTCATGGGGGTGACTGAAGACAACGAAGGCAATCTCTGGATGGTTACGTACGATGATGGAGTATCCCGTTACAACGGAGAAAAGCTGAGCTACCTTCCGTTGGAAAACAACGGAGAAGATATCTTTCTGTTTACCTGCTACACTGACAATGATGGTGTTGTTTGGCTTGGCTCTCACAATGCCGGCGCTTGGCGTTTCAATGGCGAAGCATTTGAACGGTTTTATGTAAACTGAAAAGGTACTCCACCTAGTATGTTCTCCTTTGAGGATTCAGTTCAAAACTGTTAATTTACAATCATGAATCCTCAAATTGATGACTTCATTGAAAAGTCAGATCGGTGGCAAAAAGAAATGGTCAAGCTGCGCGAAATTGTGCTCGATTGCGGATTGACCGAAGAACTGAAATGGAAGCAACCTTGCTACACTTACAAAGGTGCGAACATCTTAATCATTGCCAATTTTAAACCGTTCGTTGCGCTTAGCTTTTTCAAAGGCGTGTTGATGCATGATTCTGAAGGCATACTTGAAAAGCCCGGAGCAAATTCACAATCAGTTCGATTTATGAAGTTCACAAGTGTGCAACAAATCAGTGATGAACTGGGGCTGATCAAATCGTACATTTTCGAAGCAATTGAAATCGAAAAGTCGGGTCTAAAAGTAGAGAAGAAGGAAAGTAAAAAGCTAAATTTCCCTGATGAGTTGTTGCAGCTTTTTGAAGAAAACAACGACTTTAAAACAGCCTTCGAGGCGTTGACTCCTGGAAGACAACGTGGTTATAACTTGTTCTTTTCTGCCGCCAAACAATCTGCTACGCGCACCTCCCGAATTGAAAAATACCGACAACGCATCTTGAATGGGCAAGGAATCAACGATTGTGTTTGCGGCTTGTCGAAACGTATGCCCAATTGCGATGGGTCTCACAATTCAATTTCATGAAAGACATCGTTTCCAAACTCTTCCTCGCCGTACTTGTATTAAGCCATGTTGGATGCGATAAGGACCAATGCAGCAACAGAAATAAAGTTACAGGACGCTATGCCGTGCAAGACTCAGTGCTGATTCCAATTTCCCAAGAATGGCATCAGCAAACATATGTCCTAGAGGTCATCACCTGTGACAATAATCCTGAATGGATGGAACTTTCGAACCTAAGCAATGAAGGCTTTCAGGTTGTTGTAAATAAATCAAATTGCACATTCATGGTTCAAGGCGAACCATCAAATGACGGGGCTTGGGAGTCAGTAGAGTGTTCTGGAACGCTGTCAGAGAACAGCATTGAATTTGAATACGCTTTGACCAACGAACTTGGCGAACCTTTTGTGGGAAGAGGAAGAGGTGTGAAGGAATAGCGCAATTGTAGATTCTAATGTTTTTGTTTATATTTTGATTTCACACTGTTCATTTTCAACCACTCAAGTATGAAAACCTCATTCGCCTTTTTTTTGTCTTATGGTTTATGCTTTTGCTGGTTGTTAGATGCCAAGGCCCAGTCAACCTACGGCTACTCCTTCAATGCCTTCATCAATGAGGCCTACATTTATGAACTTGGGGCGAACAATCAATTGACCCTCTTAGCTACCCTGGGAGAGGATGCGCCTATCTTTGGCGATATAGCCGTTGCGCCAGACGGACAACTTTACGGATTGTCTCAAGCGGGTGTGATCACACTGATCGATATTGAAAACCAAACAACTATACCTGTTTATGAGTATTCAGTTTTAGCCGGACATACCGCCTTTGGGTGTGACGGAAATTTCAACTGTTACACCATTAATTTTTGGAATGACTTGTACGCCTATAATCTGGTTACTCAGGAAGAACAATTCATCACAAACCTAGGTGAGTATTCTCCCGGAGATATTGGTTTCTATCAAGGCTTTTTGGTTTTTGTAAGTTTTGATGGTTTCATTAAAGCACTGGACCTCGAAACATTAGAAGTAAAACGCATCTATTGCCTTCCACCAGAAATGACAGAGTTCAGAAGTATCTGGGGCATTTCAAATTGGTTTGATTCCTGTGATGAAGAGTACATTATTGCGGTGACGAACGAAGATGATTTTTTTAAAATCAATATCGAAACAAACACGTTCGAGCTGTTAGACACCTTTTATGATGTTGAAATGGAGGGGGAGTATTATGGACTGGGTTCGGGTGGTGACCCACTCGCTTCAGCGTGCAATGGAACGGTGACCGAAACAGATTGTACTGAAACGTTCGTAACATCCTTTTCTAACAGTGAAAACAGACTTTTCTATCCCAATCCTGTACAGCATGAATTGTTCTTGAACCAAGCAAATATGATTCAAGAAGTTCTCATTTATGACTACTCTGGATGTCTTTGTCAGGTGATTGTTCAACCAACTACAACGCTAAATTTAAGCCATTTAGCTTCTGGAATCTATGTAATGCACTTGCAGTTGTTTGACGGGTCTAGCCAAGCACAAAGATTGGTGAAACTGTAACTCCAGCAGAATGAATCCTAATTATTTACTATTTCATGAGGGATCCAATAACCACCAGTTTGGTACTCCTTGTGGTCATGATTTCGATGGTTTCTTTGTGAGGCGCAGGGGTGGTGCAAAAGCGCAATGGCGACTATAGAATTTCGGTCATCAGTAAAATCATGGGATTGATTTTGGCATCGCACGCCGAGCAAAGTATTCTCAGCGGGTTGAAAAGCTTTTGTGTGGTGTTGGGATAAGAACGAAGGTTAGCTATTCAATAGGGACGCTGTAAATCAACCGCAAATGAACAAAAGGTGTTGTGCTTCCTGAAACGGTGTTTAACCGATTTCGATCGTCGCCAATATTGACCAAAGGAAGCGCTAGGTCTAACTTATCTCCCTGCGCATACAGGCCGTAATCTTTGGTGATTGAATAACCAATTCGCCCTTCTAAAAAGACATTCCCAAAAAACTTCTGATTGGCAAACAACGAAAGGTCAATGGCATTTCGTTCTACATAATGATTGTCAACCTGGTCTTCATTGATGCTGTATGAGGTGGTCAATCCTACAAAATGCACTCCGTAACTGAGTTGTGGTTTAGGCTGAACAAAAACCTTTCCGTAGATAGGAAACAAGCCTTGTACTTTTAATTTTTTCGTCGCATTCCAATCTAAGTAAAGTAAGGGTACAATGAGTGTTCCGAAGGCCTCATTGTTGTAGTAGATGCCGGTTCGCCAAGTCAAATTTTCATTTTTCTTTTTTTCATACATCAAAATTCCTCCCAGCTGAAAGGCTTTTTGGGTCGAAGCGCGGAAATCAGTCATAATGCGTGGAATCACCAATGCCTGAATTGATTGGGATGAATTCAAACGAAGAATGTATCCGGTGCGAAGGATGAATCCATGCACATTGAATTTATTGATGGGCGCTGTTTCTGAAGGAGTATTTCCAATGGAATAATACTGATAATCAAAGCTTGTAAACCATACGGAGCTGTCTTTCAGAACAATGGGAATGCTCAGGTTGGCCGAAACGGCACTTTCATTGTTGCTCAACGAGTCTGTTGATGCCATGTTGTAGTTCCCTGTCACATTGAACACATCAAAACGCTTCTGCGCAGAAGTAGTAAGCGCAAACAGGAAACCAATGACGGTAATAAGCGTTGTTTTCACAAATTTGATTTAGCATTCACTTTCGACATCAGTCTAAGAAAGTAAAATTTCAATCAAAGAATGCGCTTTTAGTCGTTTAATATCAGCTTATATCCAATTCCCCGAATGTTGGTGATCTTGATATTCGGGTCACCCTCTAGCTTCTTTCGAAGTTTAGAAATGAAGACATCCAAGGTGCGTCCCACATAATCACCTTCGTCACCCCAAACGGCATTTAACAAGGCCTCTCTTTTCAATGTGTGATTGGCCGCAGAGTGCAGTGTAGCCAGCAACTCACTCTCTTTGCTAGTCAGTTCGGTGGTGGTGTTTTCATACGAAAGCAACATGTTTCGTTTGTCGAAAATGTACTTGCCGAGATGAATAAGATCAGGGTTGTGTGGTGGCTCAGCAGTTGTTTTTCTTCGGAGAACGAAGGCCAACAAACCAATCACCAACAACGCCAACACCATCCATTTCATGCTGGACCAACCCATAGTTGTTTCCTCTGACAATGCTATCGGTGGATCAAGCAAGGTGATGAAAAGACTGTAGCATTTAGCAGGTTGCTCTCGGGTTCCACAAGGAATTAAATCTGGCTCTGCAGCTTGATTGACTTCAAAACTATAAATGATTGCGTCACTTGTGCACTCCTCCATTTCAACCCTGTAAGACGAAGTAATTTCAGTCAACGCCATTACACTGTCTACTGTTGCAACAAGTGCTTGCGCATTGAATTGAAACTCAGTGTCAAACTGAATGTTGTACCTGTTCCCCAACCTTGTCACCGGAAGAATTCGGGAGGTGCTATCTCCAGTGCTCAACAAGAGTTCATGTCCAATCATACGCATGGCTACTTCTATGTGACCTTCGTCAGAAGAAGAGGTAGCGAAGCTCTGAGCTGAAACCAAACTCAAAACCGAAAAGAACACAACTAGAATTGTTTTATTGAACATGCTACAAAGCTATTCGTTGCTTGCTGTTTATGGAAGCCAATTTTCTTCAATTTACATTAATTTACACAAGTAAACTGATTGCTTTCTTTGGCTGAATACCTTTGAATAAAGCTTGATCCATGAATCTCACTCACATTTTTGTTTTTCTTTCTCTTCCCATTTTTGCAGGTGCTTGTCAACAAGGAAGTAAGAGTATAGAAACAGAACAATCCATTTCAGCGCTCGCTCAAAACGAAGAGCCAACATTGAAAAAGTACGATTCTGGGGACGTAGTCTTCTGTGGTTTCCTTGACTCACACGGTGACCTTTGGTTCGGCACTTCCCGTGAAGGTGTTTTTCGTTTTGACGGCACGTCGTTCACGAATTATTCTGTAAAAGACGGACTGAGTGGGAATTCAGTCAATGAAATAATTCAGGACGAAAACGGAAAGCTGTGGTTCGGAACAAATTGGGGCATCAGCACTTATGACGGAGAAAAATTTGAGCAAATCGAAATTCCGTTCAAAGACACCACTGGCGTTTGGCTTGACGAAGTTTACCCTATTGTCAACCCGAATGGTGTTATGAGTTTACTTCAAGCGCAAGATGGCAATATCTGGCTGGGAACCAATGGAGCTGGAGCGTACAAGTACGATGGAACAAACTTCACTAGTTATCTAGCAGACAAAGGGGATTTGCAAGTAGACGGACTGTACCACAACATCATCATGAGTCTTTCCGAAGATGACGATGGAAACATCTGGTTTTCCTCCTTCACCCATGGCGGTGTGAGCAAATATGATGGCTCTGACTTCACCCATTATACCATCGAAGATGGGGTTGGGGACGATATGATCATGACCAGTTTTAAGGATCGGTCGGGAAACATTTGGTTCGGTACGCGGGCCGGAGGAATGAGCTTCTACGACGGTGAAAAGTTCACATTGTTTACTGAAGCTGACGCCTTGTGTAACAACAATGTCTCTTCTTTTTATGAAGACGAAGAAGGTACCTTGCTACTCGGTAGTTTCAGTCGAAACGGAATGTGCAGTTATGACGGTCAAACGTTTCAGCCTTTTCCTTTAGAAGGACAGCCGAATATGGTCGACATCCGATTCACCATCAAAGACCGTGATGGCAATCTGTGGTTTGGGGGTCGTTACGGGCAGCTTTGGAAGTATGATGGAAAGGAGTTTGTTGACTACACACAGCGAAAGCGGCAGGGCTGATTCACACGCGATTTCTAACGCTCATCAGCCTTAAACGCACCTCGTTGGTGCAAAATCCATTGCGATTCATCCAGAGGGGAAACGCCTCTATACGGACGAATCTTCTCTTCACTTGTAGTGTTTTTTTCATACCCGTCTAGGGTCAGTTTCAACCTTCCTTTCCCCGAAGTGGTGGCGTTGAATTGAATGCTGTAATCCATTGCTTGGGCTACGGGGACCCTGCCTGTCAGTATAAATGTTTCGCCTTCGAATTCGGGCGCGTTGAGTTGCGCTTTCATTTGATTGAGATCACTGGAAACAGAACCCAATACATCTTGATGCGCTTTGATTTCGAAGAAGTACATCGGTTCTAACAGCTCCGTTCCTGCGTTTTCGAGCCCTCGCAAGATGCCCATGGGTGTGGCCAGTAAAAAATCGCCTGGATTGGAATGCACAGTGTGTTCAGAACCTTCAATCAAAGTAATGCGGATGTCGGTGACTTCCCATCCTTTGATGCCTTGTTTTAACGACCAAGGAACTGCACGTGCCACCTCATTTTGGTACTTATTGCTGATATCGTTTAAGGGCACTTTTGATTCAAACGAGACCCCGCTTCCCAATTCGCCCGGCTCAATCAAAAACGTCATGATGGCCCAGCACGGTTTCGGCATCCAATATCGCACGTAGCCTTCAGCAGTTTTGCTTGGCGTTTCTTTGTAAATCACTTGGGGCGAAAGGAAGTTAGCAGCAATACCAAAACGTGAATCCAAACTGTCTTTGAGCACTTCTGTCTGGATAGGCCCTACTATTTTCAGGTGGAATTCACGCTCCTCTTTGTACCAGTTGAAGGCCAACTCAGGATCTTCTAGGTTCAAGATATCGAGCGCTTCGCCCAGCTTTTGATAGTCTTTTTCTTCTTGTGCTTCTACCTGAACAGAGAGCACTGACTGACTTAGCGGTGTGAACGAACTATCAAAGGTTGGGTGTCCTAGCACATCACCTAAAGGTATGGTATCAGATGTTGTGAACACACCAATTTCGCCCCCGGCTAACTGTCCAGTTTGTTCCAGTGCCCCCAGCTTGTACTGATAGATTTGATTGATTTTGATGTCTTTTTCGAGCCGTTGTGACCAGATGACGTCTTTACTTTTGAGTGGACTGCCGTAAGATTTCACGTGCACAAGACGCCCAAGTTTTGTGTCGTATTCTACTTTGAACGTTTTCGCCGAAGGCTCATTATGTAGGGCTTGTTTGACGCTAAATTGTGAAGCGACGGTGTCTAAAAGGAGGTTAATCCCCAAGTCTAATTTTGCACTTCCAAAGATGAGTCCAGTCAGTTCACCTTGTTCTATTTTCTCATTTCCAAGTTTATATATGGGCTCTAAATCTTTTGTATTTCCACCTAGATAGTCCAACATAAATGCTTCATTTACATCTGCTAAATGCTCAAAAGATGCTTCAATAATTGCAGTTGAAAGATAGGGATGGAGTTCAGAAAAGGATACTAACCTTGGGAGGCTGGGTTGACTTACATCCGCGTAGTTGAGTGCGAAAAGTTTCGCTCCCAGATCCTTTTCTAAATCTGAATAGACATGTTCGAGGTCTGCGCCATCGCGGTCTATTTTATTCACGAAAATCAACACCGGCAGCTTTCTTTCTTTGATGCTTTCCCACAGACTGAGTGTGTGTGCCTGAACGCCTTCCTTGGCTGAAATGACCAGAATAACGAGGTCCAGTACCGCCAACGCTCGGTCTACTTCTGCTGAGAAATCAACGTGACCTGGGGTGTCAACGAGGGTGATAGGTTGATCCTTCCAACTGAAATCTACGGTGGCTGATTTGATGGAAATGCCTCGTGTTTTTTCTAAATCCAAACCATCTGTAATGGCAGAACCTTTGTCTACACTTCCCCTTGTTCGCGTGGCACCAGATTTGTGAAGAAGACACTCTGTCAGCGAGGTCTTCCCCGCATCAACATGTGCTAATATACCGATGGTTAGGTGGTTCTTCATTGAGCTGTGAAAATACACAATTCGTAGTAGTTTGAATACCACTTACTATTGGAAACCCAATCTAATAGAATAGATGTTAAAATACCGCAGTGTAGGGTTTATGGCGTTTTTTGGGGAGGAAAATCAATATCTTCAGTTTTCAACTAAATTGAACTTCAAATGAGAATGTATTGGATAGTACTCACCCTGTTAACGTTGTCCTGCACACACTCCACAAAGGAGAATGAAAAAGTAGTCCACGAAATCACGCAGGCTGTTGATACCACAACGCCAATTCAACCAGGGTTTGACCTTCAACTAGATTTGCTTCAAGAGTCTCAAGACACGTATTCACTCTCTGCCTTCTTGACATTGGACAGTGGTTCATACGTCATCTCGCCATTGTCTGATGACGATTTCTACCTGTCTTTTGACATTGCCATCCCTTTATCAACGTACATGACCGTGGACAAAGGAATAAATGAAAATCCGTCAACAATTGCAGAATTTGACTCAATTATTGAGAAAAATGTTCGTTTTGTGCGCCAAAACACCACTTTTTCACGCAATTTAAGTTTAGTTTCTACTGAAGATTTTGAGTTGCCGGGACAGATTCAATTTCTCCTTGAGCCACAATGCATTCCTTACGATGTTGATTTTTCACTTGTTCATGAGGGAGGGGTTCTGCGAATTGAAAACCTGAAAACCAAGATCAACAGTAGTTACAAAATGTGAGTTCCGTAAGTGAGGAAATCACCTGAATACAACTGACAATACTGAGTTTCCGAAACGGTAGCTCAACTACTTCTTCCGTCTGTTCTGAATCTTGTCACCTTTGGTTTTGGGCTTTTTGAACTTACTGGCCTTCGCTACTTTCTTAGAATTTCCGAGGTTTTCCTTTCGATTCTTCTCTTTCTTTTCGTGAAACGCCCCTCCTGATTCAAACTTTTTGGTATTCCGATGGTGACTTTTGGTAGCCCCTTGGTGTGCACGTTCTTCCGGTGCTTTTTGACTAGATATTTCCAGTCCTTCAGGATGATCCAAGAGCGGAATCTGATAGTCCATCAATACCTCAATGGCCAATTTGAACTCTTCTTCGTTCTCAGTAAAAAGCAGAATTGAATGTCCTTTCTTTTCTGCACGACCTGTTCTACCAATCCGGTGCATGTAGTTTTCAGGATATTCAGGAGTGTCTAGATTGATGACATGCGACACTTCAGTAAAATCCACTCCACGCGCAATCACATCTGTGGCGATGAGGATGTTGCTTCGTCCTTCTTCAAACGCATTGACCGTTTCAAAACGATTGTTCTGAGATTTGTTCGAATGAATGATGCCCATGCGCGATGAAAAACTAGGGGCAAGGGTGTCATACAAACGGTCAGCAATTTTCTTTGAAGAAACGAAGACGATGGTTTTGTGGAATTCGTCTTGGTTGCGCAAGAGCATTCTCAGCAAGTTTACCTTGGTATAAAAATTCGGAATAGCGTACGCCGTTTGATCAATGTTGTCAAGCGGTGTTCCGCTCACGGCGATGGAAATGTGCTCTGGCGCAATGAAAAAAGTAGAAATGAGCTCTTCAATTTCAGCAGTCATAGTTGCTGAAAACATGAGGTTCTGTCTGCGTTCAGGCAAGATATCGAACAAATTTGTGAGTTGATACCTAAAACCTAAATCAAGCATCACATCCACTTCATCAATCACCAGTTTTTGCACAGACTTCAGCTTGAGCTGTCCGTTCAATGCTAAATCATACAACCTACCTGGCGTAGCAACAACAATACTCGCACCCTCTTCAAATTCAAGGGCCTGCGTGCTGATGTTCACACCGCCATAAGCACCCACAACCCGGTGGCTCATGTAAGCGGTGAGTTTTTCAATTTCTTCCACAATCTGCACCACCAACTCTCGGGTGGGAACAAGGACCAGAATTCGGGGCGAAGGGTCTTTTGAAAATTTGAAATCTTGCAACAAAGGCAACATAAACGCCATGGTTTTCCCGGTTCCTGTTTGCGAAATTCCTACTACGTTCTTCCCAGAACGAATGATAGGAAAAGCTTCAACTTGGATCGGCGTTGGACGCTCAAACTTGAGATCATCTATTGCTTGTTGGAGCGGACGATTTAGATTGAAATCCTCAAAAGTGTGCATTGTTCCGTGTTTCTTTACTGCGAAGGTAGTTGAATCTGAATTAGCCAGAGAACCATACATGGGAACCACTACATTTGATTGCTTCTCCTGTGTACGAATAAAGTGTAGATTCTGATTTACAGCACAGGTGTGTTAATTGCTTATTCTTGTAAAATAGAACGAATTCGTTCTTCAGAAGTTGGTAGCTCTATGCGAAGTATTGCCTCACTCGTAGGATTTGTATTTTTAGTTGCCCTGCACGGATCATTAAATGCCCAAAGCAGGTCCTTTGAACCTTACATTTCGCCCAGCTTTGAATATTCAATGGGTACTTTTGAAAACGAACTAGTCCAACAATTCTCCATCAATTTTGAAGCGTTAGTGCACAAAAACATCGGATTGAATTGGGATTTCGATTTGGTAAAAGGGTCGAATGATTACCGCGAAATACACATTCCGGGTGGGTCATCTATCGTGTCTTTGATTGGATCAGAAGGATTGAGCAATGCCAGTGGCGAAACCATCGCCTCTTTGTTCATTTTATTGATATTCCCAGAAGGTGTTTCCGGACATTTTCGGCTGAAAGATTCTTTCGAATTTTCGCCCTATTTCAACTTCTTATCGATGGATTATTATCGGGAATGGAACTGGCCTAAGTATAAGAATGCGTTGCATTTATCTGCTGGAATGAGAACCACCTGTTTAAAGATTAAGCACATGAATATTGGACTGTTCGGTGAGTGGCGAAAATCAAATAGACGAAGCTCTTCTTACCGTGTAGGGTTAACGTTGGGTTACACCAGACTACAATGAATCTCTTCGAAAATACTCCTCATTCAGATCTTCATTGATCAGTTTCATAAACTGTTGTCCTGATGGAATGATAAAATCTTCAAAAAACAACGTGTCTCTTGCGCTGATAGGACCCAATTCAATGAAAAATGTTGTCCGAGCGCGGTTGCTAAGACCGTTGAGCTCACCCGCAAAGATGAGTTTTGGACGCGCATTTTGAACCCATACTTTACGAGAAAAATCGCCATTGAACCAGCCTCCTCCTGATTCTAGAATGTGCATGTTATTTCCCAGATTGGAATTCCAATTGCCAATCAACTCCTGATGGTGCTGTTCAGAAATTTCTTTTTTGCACGACCCAAAGGCTAGCATGATAACAGTGAAAATGAGTATTCGCAAAAATGACATACAAATCTATTGATTCACCTAAGGTACTTGTTCTTCACTTTATTCGGAAGGCCCTGCGTGATTACAAGAATCAAGTGTACATTTGGAATTCGACGGAAAGCTTGCTCAACCCATGAAACAACACATCGCCCACATCGCGCTTGTAGTCCAAGACTATGATGATGCCATTGATTTCTACACCAACAAACTTAATTTCACGTTGCTAGAAGACACAAAGTTGAGTGAAGAAAAGCGCTGGGTAATGGTTGCTCCTCCTGGGGCTACTGAATGTTCGTTGCTATTGGCAAAAGCAGCCAATGAACAACAAACTGCCGCCATTGGAAATCAGACGGGAGGAAGGGTGTTTCTTTTTCTGTTTACGGATGATTTTCAGCGGGATTATGCCGCAATGCAAGCGAAGGGGATTGTATTCGTTCGTCCGCCGAAACAAGAACCCTACGGCAGGGTAGCTGTTTTCGAAGATTTGTATGGAAATCAGTGGGATTTATTGCAACCGAATGAACAGAATAAAGGGGTGATTTCTTGAGAAATGCGAAGGCTTAGACAGAACTAACTCTGCAGCTTAATCTCGCGGGATTGTGCTATCTAACACATCAACCCATTGCCCCGTTTTCTTCATGATCACTTTGAAGTGGTGCAGGTCTTCTTCCGTGACCAATGAAATGGCAGTTCCTGAAGCGCCAGCACGCCCTGTTCGTCCGATTCTATGGATGTAATCTTTGGGTGAGCGCGGAAGTTCATAGTTAATCACACACGGCAGCACATCAATGTCGATACCCCTTGAAAGTAGGTCTGTTACCACCAAGGCTTGAAGCTCTTTCGCTTTGAACTTCGCAAGCGCGGTGTTTCGAGCTCCTTGACTTAGTTTTCCGTGCATGGGGAGGGCGGAAATGCCGTTTTTCTCCAGTTTTCCCGCCACTTGCTCTGCTCTTTTTCCAGACGAAGTGAAGATGAGCACTTGCGCGTATTTGCCTTCGTTAAGCAGTTCACGAAGAAAGGGCCCCTTGTTCTCAGCGGCAACTTTATAGG
>CAYGUR010000008.1:0-21156 GCA_964353035.1 uncultured Comamonadaceae bacterium
TTGTGGTACCGCTTGACCTTCACAAAGAAACCAAGCAGAAACTGGCTCTTGTGGCAGACATGGCCATGTATTTTGAGAGCCGCGTACATTTGATTTCTCCTGGAGAAACAGATGAGTTTTTGAAGAACCAACTTGAACGCAACATCAACTTTGCGAAGAAGTTCCTTTCTGAGCGTGACATTGAATTCAACGTGACCATTTCCGCAGAGAAATCAAGTGGATTTGTGAAAGCTGTTTTAGCGCACGCCACAAAGATTGATGCTGATTTGATTACCATCATGAACTTTTATGAAGCAGGCTTGATGAATATTATTGGCGGTGGATATGAGCAGCAAATGATCACGAATGAATCTCAGATTCCAGTGATGTGCCTCAATCCTGTTGACAATTACAAGCTCAGTGGCTCTGTGTTTACGACCTACTAAACGCGCACCCCAATTACAAGAATATCATCTACTTGATCTAATGAACGTTTCCATGTGATTAGCGCTTCATTCAACTTTTGGTGCTGAATTTCTACCTCTAAATGTGCTATTTGCAGCAGCAGTTCTCTGAACTTCTTCTTCATGAACTTTTTGCTTTTGGGTCCGCCGAATTGATCTACATATCCGTCTGAGAAGATGTAAATCATGTCGTTCGGTTCCAGCTGCATTACCTGATTCTGGTACTCTTTTTCTCCATAATCAAAAGAACCTATGGAGAAGCGGTCTGGCTCAAGCACAATAAGTGCTCCATCACGAACAATGTAGGCCGGATTGAAGGCACCAGCAAACTCAAGCTCCATTGTAGCATTATCGATTGACAAGAAGGCCAAATCCATCCCGTCGGATAGTTGGCTTTCGCCTTCACTTTCAGTATGAAGCGCCTCAGACGCTAGTCGATTCAGGTTGTTCAAAATTTGGGCTGGCTTGGTAAATACCTTCGTCACTTGATTGAGCACATTGTGTCCTACCAAACTCATGAAAGCTCCTGGAACACCATGTCCGGTGCAGTCTACTACAGCAAACAGTTTTTTCTTCCCCGAGGTTTTAAACCAGTAAAAGTCGCCAGAAACGATGTCTCTAGGTTTGTAAAGAACGAAGGAATTTGGGAACATGTCTAAGATGTATTCCTTGGTTGGAAGAATGGTTTGCTGGATGCGTTTCGCGTAGTTAATACTGTCTGTTAGATCTTTATACAGTTCTGTTACCCGCTCTTTCTGTCGTTCAATTTCTTCTTTTTGACGAACCACTTCATTGGTTCTTTCCTCTACTTTTCGCTCTAGTAAACGCTCATTGGCGGCAAGGTCATCACGCATTTTTAGCAGCGCATATCCGAGTTCATCATCTTCTGAAAGCGGGGTGTATTGCGCCTCGAAATTTCCGGCACCCACTTGCGAGGAAAACTCCCGAGTCTTTTTGAGTCCGTCAACCAATCTGTTCACTGCGAAAGCCATGTCGCCAATCTCATCTGAAGTAACGCTAACCGTATTTCTAGGATAGATTCCTTTTCCCAAATACAGGAGAGTGCGCTTCAGTTCACTCACGGGCTTTACTATGGATCTTGAAACTGCAAAGGCAATGATCAAACCGAAGACCAGGATGAAAATCGACAGGTTTCCTGCATACCACTTGAGCTGATCACCAAGCTCGTCCATCGTTCTTGTAGAATCAAGCAGTCCATGGCGTTGTGCAATGAGCAAGTCATCAATGAGGTATTGAATCTCTTGGTGAGTCAGGTCTACCACTTCTCCCTCGAGGATAAGAAATTCCGCATCCATCCTTCGCTGAAGGTCCAGATAGCTTTGGAAGTCTGGGAGCATCCGCTGAATTTCTTTGTAGACTGTGAAGAGTCGTTTTACTTCAAAATTGAGGCTATCAAGCTGTTGGTTGTTCTCTTTGGACCAGTTGCTTGAAAGGGAGTCCAGGTGGACTAATTTCTGAGGGATACTGGAATTGATGAGTTCAGTGAGGGTGACCTTTTCCAGCACATCTTCTCGTGATTGCGCTGTTGCCCAGATTCGAATGAGCATTCTTGAGTTATTGAAATCCCTCGAAAGGCCCTCTAACTGCTCAATTGAAGGAGCAAAAACTTCATTGATTTCGGCATTGATTTTTCTGCTTTCCAGCAGCACATTCCTTGTAAGCAGGAACAAGATTGACACTACAATCATGAAGACTCCAAACCCGACACCAATTTTCCATGGTATTGTGAATCTCCATCTCATTGTGTTATTTCCCTCCGTTTTTAAGGATGGAATCCAGTTGGCTTTCATAGATCATGGCCTGCTCATCATCGCTCAAGCTCCGATAGATAGCCATAAGTCCCTTCACTGTTTCTTCGCGATCTTGGTTGAGTTCGTTCGCTTTTAACATGTACGGGAGTGATTGCTTAAAGTACTGCACGCAGTCTTCCTGGATCTGAATCAGCTCAAAAATTTCTGTATTGTGATTGATTTCCCGAATCTTGAATACGCCTCTATTGTAGAGGTTGATGGCCAAGTTATGGTTTGCGCTATACTCTTCTGGATTGAGTGCAAGGGCCTTCATGTAAAATTCCACAACACGGTCAAAGTAGGCCACATTTTGCTCCATGTCCTTTTCATAGAGCAGGCGACATCCCTTGGCGAGGTTCATGTACATTTCAACGTCTTGTTGCACGTACGATTTCCCTGGATTGACCATGGCGTCTAGTTCTTTGTACTTTTCGTAAAAGACGGACGGTTCATCAATGTTATCAAAATTCAATGATTTGGTCAGTTTAACCGCGTCATTGTAGTAGGTTGAGGCAATATAGGAAAGCGCCTTCAGGTTGTTTTGTTTATGTGTTTTGGTGGAATCCAACTCCATTGATCGCTCGATGGCTTCTACGGCTACTTCACGGTTTTCAGAGTAGGGGTTTGACTTCTCTATTTGCTTGTAAATTTCTTTGAATATAAATCCTTTGACGAACCAAGCGTATGCTGTTTTCTGCTCTTCAGGAGACTGAATGGCCTCCAAAATCGCATCTCTTGCCGCCATCAAATCTCCTTCTTGGTAGAGTACAATTGCTCTATCAGTGAGCGGATTGCTAACTTGAGCTACACTCATGCTGGAGATGAAGAGCAGGATGGCACCCAAGAGGCATCGATATGTTAGTTTGAAATTGCCCATGAGAGTATTTTAGAACCGATAATAATTTTTCGTTTTTCAGCTTCAACAGCATTGATAACATAGCGTGTCATGCTGTCTTTGACAATGAAGCTGATTACAGCTCCTTGTTGCGATTTAAGATTCGCATTGGTCACAACCAAGGTTGGTTGACCTTCAACTTGATCCATGATGGAAGGCAGGAGAGTACTTTTAGTCTTTCCAATGTAGATCATATGATAGTATTCGTTCACTTTAGTATCAGGCAACAGCACTACTTCAATAGGTTGATTGCCAATTGGTTTAGAGGCATACCTTGCAACCAAATCTTGGTACACATTGGGGCTGCCTATGACTGCGATACGAAAGTATCCTGATTTTGTTTGGGTGGGCCACTCATTCCCCAACGCAAACTGATACAAGAAATTGGCTTTTGCTATCGCCACTGTATCTGTCTCATCGAGGTCGGGGTCGGTCTGATCAGGTTGTTGCAGCCAGACCGATATCAATGCTGCCAATCCTAACCAAAGTAATTTCATGTTTTCGAATCAAGGTATCTAGCAAATATAAAAAGCCCCGACAGCGATTTGTCAGGGCTTTGAGTGTCTTTTGAACTTGGACGTGTGGATAGTCTTACGCTCCAACTTCAGCCTGAAGATTTTGCAAATCTCGGTCGAAGAGGTACATACCACCTTTATCGTTTCCAATGAGGTTCAACTTATCTTGTATAGCGCGTGCTAGAGCTTCTTCTTCAATTTGTTCAGAAACGTACCATTGCATAAAATTGTGTGTTGTGTAGTCCTTTTCAGAGAGACAAACATCTACAACTTTATTGATTTCTGAGGTCACCATCGTCTCATGATCCAACAAGTTCTTGAATACATGTTGAATGGAATCAAAGGTCTTTGGTGGCTGTGTCAGCGCTGGAATCACAGCTTTTCCTCCGCGTTCATTGACGAATTTCACAAGCTTCAGCATGTGCATACGCTCTTCGTCTGAATGCTGGTACAAAAACTGCGAAACACCATTCAAACCTTCTGTTTCCGCCCATGAGGCCATTGCTAAGTAGAATTGAGAAGATTCCGCTTCTATTCTAATCTGTTCGTTGAGTGCTTTTTCTATTTTCTTTGCTAGCATGGAATTCGGTTTTTGATTGGATTAATAAAGTAACAAATCCAGTTCCTATCTTGTTCGACAAAGCTACTAAATCACACGGATTTAAGGCTTAGAATCATTCTTACTTCAATCGTTTTTCAACGTTTGGAAGGAAGTGACCCTGCCTTTTCGCCCAACTAAATTTGAGTTTCCACACCCAGTTATACCATCCTTTTCTCATGTCCTAGTAAGTTGGTGAGTGCCACATCCAATTGAGGGAACCTAAATCGGAATCCTTTTTTGAGCGCACGCTCTGGATAGACAAACCGACTTTTAGTGATCAGTTCGCTTTCCGTTCCTTTCATCCAAGCCCCTACCTCTAACATCCAATTGGAAATGGGGAGGTTGAGCTTCTGATTCATCCGTTCTCTTAATTCAGACATGAATTCTTTATTGGTTGGGTGCGTTGGTGCCGTGCAATTGATTACGCCTTCCCATTCTTGTTCAAAAGCGTTCAGAATGAGTTGGGCCAAATCAGCCTCGTGGATCCAAGAGATGCGTTGGTCTCCTTGGCCTGCTGTACCACCAAGTCCGAGGTTTACCAGCTGCATCATTTCTGGCAATACGCCACCTTCTTTGCCCAGCACAAGTCCCATTCGAAGAATAACTTTTCGTGTGTCTGGAACTGGAATGTCATTGAACGTTGCTTCCCATTCTTTGCAGACGTCTTCACTGAAGCTGTTTCCTATTTTTCCGTTTTCTTCTGTATGAGGCGTGCTCATTTCATCTGCATAGATTGTGGCACTTGATGCGTTCATCCAGCATTTGGGTGGATGATTGACGGTAATTACTGCTGCTCCAATTGCCAATGTTGACCTTACTCTTGATTGAAGAATTTCAGCCTTGTTTTGCTGATGGTACCTGCAATTGACTGATTTTCCACAGAGGTTGATCAAGAGGTCAATGTCTTCCATTTCTTCCATCCACGGTCCAGCATGCTGTCCGTCCCATCTCACATAACGCACGTTCTCATGATTCGGGTGGTACTTGCGTGTGAGTACAATGGTTTCATCAAAAGCCTTCGCCATGTGTGAAATCAATGATTTACCTAAAAAGCCACTTCCTCCGGCAATGACTAGTTTCTTTCTTTTTGTACTTCTCATTCTTTCAGTATTTTTTGAACTTTCCGAGCAAAAAAAATCGAGTTTATGCGTCGAGAATGTTTTCATCAGTGATTTGGAACTTCTTTTCGGCATCCGTATTGTGAATCACAAATTTCAAGGCACTAAATGAAATGGCTAAAACCATAGCGAAGAGACCAGCTGCAACAATGCCTTCATCTCCAGAGTCACCGAAAATAAAAATCATTAGAACTCCGATTCCCAAATAAGCCAGTACACCTATGCAGTAGGCGTAAAACAGTTTCCGTAAAGTCTCTTTCAGACGTTTTGCTCTGAATAACATCACAAGTGCGATGATGATGTGGAAGACTCCAAGTAAGAACATCAGCATAAAACCAATGACTGGGCTTCCTAAAAGCATTACGATCGTTACTAGGGTCAAACCGGCACTCAGCCAAGCAATGACACCAAATCCTGTACTATTCATATCTAATGATTTAACGTTTCATGATTTTTGAGATGATGGAAGAAAACCACCGTTCATCTGCATGATCTAATCGATCAAACATGCGGTCAACGCGCTGTGTGAAATTTTCGATTTCTTCCATTTGTTTGATGAAACTGGCAGCCTCTTTCTTATTGGCCTCTGTAGTTTCAATTTCTTTGACTTGTTCTAGAATAGAAAGGACAGGCATCAGCTCTCTTTTCCTTCGCCCTCTGGCAATACGTGTGGCCACTTTCCACATGTCTTTTTCAGCACTAAAAAACTCCTTTCGCTGTCCGAGTTTGTGCAGCTTCTCTACCAATTCCCAATCAATCAGGGAACGTAAACTCATGTTGGCATTTCCTCTGCTAATGTTGAGAGATTCCATCACTTCTTCTGCACTCAAAGGCTCATCACTCACTAGCAACAAGGCATGCACTTGGGCCATGGTTCTGCTGATCCCCCAATTGGAGCCCAGTGAACCCCAACTGCTAATGAATTTCTCTTTCGCTTCATTTAATTCCATGAAACAAATGTAGAAAACAATTCTGAACTTTCAATACTTATTGAAAGTTTAATTTCTTTTTCGGAAACGAAGGAGGTTGGTTTCTGGATGGAGGTCAGCTGATCCATCCATAAAACTGAAGAGCTCTTTGGACAGCAGAGGAGCTATTAGCACTCCTCTAGTGCCTAGTCCGTTGAAGGAATACAATTGATGGTCATCTAGCCTTCCGAGCAGCGGTCTGCGGTCGCGAACGGTTGGTCTTTGTCCTGCGATGTGGTCAATCACTTCAATGGGAGCGCGAAACATTTTCTTGACTTTTTCGAGTAAAATGGCCTTTGATTCAGGCAAGGGGTCAAGTGTGGCATCTTTCCAATCATAAGTAGAACCTAGTCGGAACAAGCCATCGCCCCTCGGTTGTAGCCACTTGCCGTTGTTGAGGACAATGTCTTTTTCGAACTCATCCGTTTTTACTTCCAGCACCTCACCCTTATTGTGGTTAAGTGGGAGTCCGACCATCGATTTAAAGTCCTTCCCTGCTAATCCGGCAGCGAGAACAACTTTCTTCGCTTCAACGCTTTTGTACTTGTAGCATCCTTCTTCCCAACGAAGTAAATCCTCATCGAATTCCTCTTCCACCAACACGTCTTCTGTCGTCAACTTTTCGCGCACAGCGCTCAAAAAAACAGGCATGTCAATATAGCCAGCGCTCTTGACTATACCATGTCCGAATGGGGCTACAACAGGCGCTTTGAAAGGCACTTCGGGCAAGGAAATCCACTTCATTCCTTCGTCCATCTTTCTTTTCCAAAGGTTGGCATATTCCTCATTGGGAAAAACGCGCGCAATGGGCATTGAATGGAAAAACTTCGCTCCAAGCCATTCTTCATAGCGCGGATAGGCTTCCTCAAGCGACTCCATGCATGCTTCGTCTCTCCAAACAGGAATGATTTTTCGAAAACTGATGGGATTCCACATGCCTGCTGCCACGGTAGACGCGGCCGATTTCCATCCGTTGTCTATAACTGCTATGGAAAATCCACGATGCAGCGCCTCGCAAGCCATAACTGAACCTCCGAGACCTTGTCCTACAATGAGTAAATCAACTTGCATGTCTTATTTGATCACGCCAAGCTCTTTCGCTACTTTTTCAAACGCGTTGATGGCTTTGTCTAAGTGGGCTTGCGTGTGGGCAGCGCTCAATTGCACTCGAATTCGAGCCTGATCTTTCGGTACTACAGGGTAGAAGAATCCGATGACGTAAATGCCTTCTTCAAGAAGTCTATTTGCCATGACCTGCGACAATTTCGCATCGTACAACATGACAGGAACAATGGCTGATTCACCATCTTTAAAATCAAGTCCAATGCGACGCAAACCCTCTTTGAAATAGTTGGTGTTCGCTTCTAGCTTATCTCTCAATTCAGTTGAGCCGTCTAGCAAGTCGAAAACGGCAATAGAAGCCCCTACGATAGATGGTGCAAGTGAGTTCGAGAACAAGTATGGACGTGATCTTTGGCGCAGCATCTCGATGATTTCTTTTCGTCCTGTTGTAAATCCACCCATCGCTCCTCCAAGGGCTTTTCCTAGGGTTCCGGTGATAATGTCTACTCTGCCTAGTACGTTTCGCAGTTCTACTGAGCCTCTGCCAGTTTTGCCGATGAATCCTGTTGCATGGCATTCATCTACCATCACCAACGCGTCATATTTGTCAGCGAGGTCACAAATTTTATCTAGTTGCGCCACATAGCCGTCCATGGAGAACACACCATCTGTTACAATGATTTTGAAACGCGCTCCCTCAGCAGCTTTCAACTGCTCTTCCAAGTCAGCCATGTCGTTGTTTTGGTAGCGGTAACGCGCTGCTTTACACAATCGCACTCCATCAATGATGCTGGCATGGTTCAATGAATCAGAAATAATGGCGTCTTCTTTGCCTAGAAGAGGTTCGAACACCCCTCCGTTTGCGTCAAATGCTGCTGCGTAAAGAATGGTATCTTCTGTATGCAGGAAATCGGCAATCTTCTTTTCAAGTGTCTTGTGAATGTCTTGCGTTCCGCAGATGAAACGCACAGATGACATCCCGAAACCATG
The DNA here is from genome assembly GCA_964353035.1 of uncultured Comamonadaceae bacterium. Taxonomy (GTDB): domain Bacteria; phylum Bacteroidota; class Bacteroidia; order Flavobacteriales_D; family Sanyastnellaceae; genus JAQWQB01. The sequence continues at coordinate 8,404 of CAYGUR010000008.1, forward strand.
TGTATCGGTTGCTTTTTTAGCGGCTTCTACCACCTTCGGATGCGAAGACAACCCGAGGTAGTTGTTTGCACAAAAGTTCAACACTGTTTCTCCTGTTGAAACTTGAATTTCAGCATCTTGAGGTGAGGTGATGATGCGTTCATGCTTAAACAATCCCGCTTCTTCAATATTCTTCAACTCTTTCTGTAGTTCTTCTTTTAGCTTTCCGTACATGGCTCAATTTTTCTAGTGCGAAGGTAACAATGTATCTTGAAAGGAAGTTCGCGTTAACGTTCAAGATTGGTATCAAACTCTGTGACAGTCATTTTAACATGTTGTCCGAAAGGCAACGTGAGGTTCTCCTTTTCATGTCCGGCAGCGAAGCCCATTGAAACGGGCACATTTAGCTCCTTGAAATACCGTGAACAGATTTCGAACGGGGTTTTTCCAAACGGATTGTCTGTGCTGAAGCCGAACTCCATGGTATTGTCTCGCATGTCTGAAATTTGTCCCACAAGTATTCCAGCTACCTCATTAAAAATGCCTGCAAGATGGAAATTGAGTAACATACGGTCTAAGTGGTACAACATTTCGTCTAGGTCTTCTAAAAAAAGGATTTTACCCACCAATGAAGGAAAGTACGGTGTGCCATGCAGGCTATAGAGCACAGAGAGGTTTCCACCAATCAGCTCACCTTCACAGGTGCCTTCAATGATTTCGCTTGAGGGCGAAAAAAGTGCATTTACATCTCCTTTCAGCTGCGCGAAAAACTGCTCTTGATAAGCCCTTGGAGCGCTCACGAGCGTTGATGCTACAGGAGAATGAAAACTGGCAATTCCAAGTTGATTGAGCTGAACGTGGAGCGCTGTAATGTCGCTGAATCCGCACATCCACTTCGGGGAAGACGAAGAGTTGAAATCCAACAGCGGAAGCAAACGCGCAGCTCCATATCCGCCGCGCATAGGGAGAATGGCGCCTTTTCCGGGTTTGTCCCAAGCGCTTTGAATCAATTTCGCACGGTGTTCATCACTTCCGCCAAACTGACCTTCTTTCGCCAACAAACCATCTGGCACCTCTACCCGAAACCCTTCAGCTTCGATTAAACGAGTGACAGCCTGCACCTGCTCTTCGGTGGTAAAGCGAGAAGGAGCCACCAAAGTGACCACATCTCCAACTGATAATGCGGATGGAATACGATTCATAGCACAAATCTGCTGAAAAGAAATAATTTTGCAGTCAGGAACGAAACAAATTCAGATGAAAGATCCAAAACGTTACATGGTCACTTCCGCCCTTCCCTATGCGAATGGGCCTTTGCACATCGGACATATTGCCGGTGCAATGTTACCTGCTGACATCTATGTGCGTTATTTAAGAGCGGCGGGCGAAGATGTTGTTTGGATTTGTGGATCTGATGAACACGGTGCGGCCATTACGCTTCGCGCGAAGAAAGAGGGAGTCACACCAAAAGAAATTGTTGACCGCTATCACAATTTGATGTCGACTACCTTCGAAAATTTTGGAATTTCATTCGATGTATATGATCGCACTTCTTCGCCCGAACACCACAAAAATGCACAGGAGTTCTTTCTAAGACTATTGGAAAAAGGATCTTTCGAAGTAAAAACAGAAGAGCAGTACTTTGATGTAGAAGCGAATCAGTTCCTAGCTGACCGCTACATCATTGGAACCTGTCCGAAATGTTCTCACGACCAAGCTTTTGGTGATCAGTGTGAGAATTGTGGAAGCGCTTTGAGTCCGAACGACCTCATTGAACCCCGCTCTGTGTTGAGCGGAAGCAAGCCAGTTCTGCGTGAAACATCGTTGTGGTATCTGCCAATGGGTGATCACGAAGTGTGGCTCAAAGACTACATCGAAAACGGGATGTTGGATGGTGTTCAGCAGCACAATGTAAAAGAGTGGAAGAAACATGTGATTGGTCAGTGTAAGTCATGGATTGACAGCGGATTGCAATCTCGGGCCATGACCAGAGATCTTGACTGGGGCGTGCAAGTTCCTGTTGAAGGTGCCGATGGAAAAGTGCTTTACGTTTGGCTAGATGCTCCAATCGGATACATCACTGCTACCAAGCGCTGGGCGGAACAAACAGGCAACGACTGGAAACCTTACTGGCAAGAAGACGACACCCATTTGATTCACTTCATTGGGAAAGACAACATTGTCTTCCACTGCTTGATCTTTCCTATTCTTCTCAAAGAGCATGGAGATTACATTCTTCCGTACAATGTGCCTGCAAATGAGTTTATGAATCTGGAGGGCGATAAAATTTCTACTTCTAGAAACTGGGCCGTTTGGCTGCATGAGTACTTGGAAGACTTTCCTGGTAAGCAAGATGAATTACGCTACGTTTTGTGCAGCATCATGCCAGAGCAGAAAGACAGTGAGTTCACTTGGACCGACTACAAAGACCGTGTAAACAATGAGTTGGCAGATATTTTGGGCAACTTCGTGAACAGAGCGGTGGTGTTGACGCACAAGTATTACGACGGACAAGTTCCAGCACCGAATGCTTTTACAGACGTTGACAAAGCCTTGCTTCAAACCATTGAAGAAACTCCTGGAAAAGTGGCTCAGTTACTACGTGCCTACAAATTTCGCGAAGCACAATTGGAAGCCATGAATTTGGCACGTGCTGGGAACAAGTATATGACAGAAGAAGAGCCTTGGAAGTTGATGAAAACCGATCCCGAGCGCGTGAAAACTATTATTTACCTGTGTCTTCAAGTAACGGCGAACCTTCCAATTGTACTCAATCCATTCTTACCCTTTACAAGCGAAAAAATCGCCGGCGCACTGGGAACAACCCATACAGACTGGAATGCTGCAAGTGCTGATTTGTTGAGCGTGGGCACACACATTGAAAAAACTCCAATTCTCTTTGCCAAGGTGGAAGACGCCACGGTAGAGGCACAGATGGAGAAGCTGAAAGCTGCCAGAGCGCAATCAGCAGAGAAGAACATTGAGCCTGTAAAACAAAGTATCGATTTCGAACAGTTTGCTGGTTTGGATTTGCGCATTGGCGAAATCATTGCTGCAGAGCGCATTCCGAAAACGAAAAAACTTCTAAAACTTCAAATTCGCACAGGTGTTGATGAGCGCACTGTTGTTTCAGGCATCGCTGAACATTATGCACCAGAAGACATTCTTGGCAAGAAAGTTACATTGCTCCTCAACCTTGAACCCCGCAAAATTAAAGGCGTTGAGAGCCAGGGAATGGTGTTGATGTCAGAAGACGCGCAAGGAAATCTTTCGTTTGTGACCCCTGAAAAAGGCGGAAATCCGGGAGATACAGTTCGTTAAGACCAGCGTTTTTGTTGATAGAGGTATTCAGCAATTTGAACTGCATTTGTCGCCGCACCTTTTCGTAGGTTATCTGCTACAACCCACATGTTCAGGGTGTTTTCGCGGGTGAAATCTCTACGGATTCGTCCCACGAACACCTCATCTTTCCCCGACGCATACAAGGGCATTGGGTAGGTATTGGTATCTGTCTGGTCTTGCACTTTTATTCCAGGGAAAGCATTCAAAGTTCTGCGGACATCTCCCACTTCGAAAGGATGTTCAAACTCAACATTTACTGATTCGCTGTGTCCGCCAGAAACAGGCACACGCACGGCAGTAGCGGTTACGAGCACCTTGTCATCATTCAAGATTTTGCACGTCTCATTGGTCAGTTTCATTTCCTCTTTGGTGTAGTCATTTTCAAGGAAGATGTCGCAATGCGGCAAGCAATTCCGGTCAATTGGATACGGATAGACCATTTTCCCATCTTGACCGTTTCGTTCCATTTCCATTTGCTCCATGGCGGCCATACCGGTGCCTGAAATGGATTGATAGGTAGAAACAATCACCCTTTTCGCCTTGAATTTATCGTGCAAAGGCTTCAGCGCCATGACCAATTGGATGGTAGAGCAGTTTGGGTTGGCGATGATGAGGTCTTCCGGCACTAAGACATTTCCATTCACTTCGGGCACCACCAATTTGATGTCTGGATTCATGCGCCAAGCTGAAGAATTGTCAATCACAGTTGTTCCTTGCTTCGCGAAGCGAGGTGCCCATTCAATGCTCACATCAGACCCTGCACTGAAAATTGCTACATCAGGATTACGCAAAAGTGCTTCATCTAGGGTCACCACTGTGATTTGCTCTCCTGCAAACTCAATTTGAGATCCGGCTGACTTTGCAGACGCTGTTGGAATCAATTCTTTGATGGGGAAATTTCGCTCTTGTAAGACCTTGAGCATTGTTTTTCCTACCATTCCTGTGGCTCCTACCACGGCTACACGCAGTCCGTTTGGGTTCATCTTTAAGAAATTGTTGATTGCACATTCTTGCTCCACAAAAGTAGTATATTTAGCCTCTTGACATGCCTCGAAAAGCTCGAATGATACGCTATTTACTCTTACTGTTGCTACTTTGCAATCAAACGTTGACGCACGCACAAGTAGTCGATGATTTTTCTGATGGAGACTACACCTTCAATCCGATTTGGACTGGAACAACTTCGAATTTCATTGTAAACGCATCAAACCGATTGCAAGTTCAGGACGACGAAGCGGCGCAATCATGGCTTTCAACCGGATTCGCTCCAGAAACACTTGACAACAAAGAGTGGAATTTCTGGGTGAAGCACAGTTTTTCAGGCTCTTCGAACAATTTCACCCGCATTTACCTTTCCAGTGTTCAAGAAGATTTGTCGTTCACCGGCGCATCTTCAGCAGGCGCCCAAGGCTACTTCTTGTTGCTAGGTGAGTCAGGAAGTGAAGATGCCATTCGCTTGTTTCGTGATGATTTAAGCGGTGACGCTCCAACCGAAATCTTAGTTGGCTCCTTGGGATTGGTAGCCGGTTCGTTTGAAATTCGCATTCGCTTAGTGCGTGATGACGCGGGAAACTGGACACTTTTTGCAGACCCTACTGGTGGCATAACCTACCAGTTGGAAGCTACAGGATTTGACGCTACTTACGCCAGCTCAAGCTATGTGGGTGTTACCTGCACATACACCGTTAGTAATTCCAGTAATTTTCAGTTTGACGACATTTATTTCGGAAATCAATTTGTGGACGAAGAGGTTCCCACGGTGGAGAGTGTTACCGTCGTTGACCAGAACAATTTAGACGTTCAATTCAGCGAACCATTGGATTTGGTGAGTGCCGAAAACGTACTCAACTATTCCGTGAGCAACGGAATTTCAAATCCGAACACAGCCCTGTTAGACGCTGACCCTACCTTAGTGCACCTCACGTTTTCCAGTGCGTTTACCTCAGAATTGGAGTTAACTCTGACTGTTTCGAATGTAGAAGATTTGGCTGGAAACACCCTTGTTTCGCAAGATTTGGATTTCACTTATTTCGACCTAGAAGAGGCCCAAGCAGGAAACGTTGTCATCAATGAATTGTTGCCAGACCCTACGCCAGCGCTAGGCCTTCCTGAATTTGAGTTTGTAGAGCTACTCAACACCACCGAGGCTGCTTTTGACCTTGCAGATTGGGAATTCATTAACAGCACCACATCGAAAGTGTTACCTCAGTTTGTGCTTTCGCCTGGCGCATTTGTTTTGTTGTGTGACGAAGACGCCATTGACCAGTTTACAGCCTATGGAAATGTGATTGGCATCCCTTCGTTCACGGCCCTTTCGAATGCTGGCGACAGCCTTACTTTGTTGAATGCTGCTGACGAAATCATTGACATCGTAGCCTATTCAGACAGCTGGTACGGCGAAGATTTTGTGGGTGATGGTGGCGTTACCTTGGAACGAATCAATCCGGAAGCAGGCTGTTCTGGCATCGGCAATTGGACTGCCTCCTCTTCGTTTCAAGGAGGAACACCCGGGGAAGAGAACAGCGTTTTAGACACCACACCAGATGGCGACGCACCTGTTTTTTTGTCGAGTGAAATTGTCTCAGAAACTTCGGTTTTGATTGCATTCAATGAGACCCTAGCTGCAGGACTAGATGCTACGGTTGGCGTTGCGATTTCACCCGATTTAGGATTTACAAATGCTTCGTTTGCGAACAATGTTTCGGCCTTACTTCTCTTTTTTGATCAGCCTTTCGAACCTGGGATCACCTATTCCATCAGTCTTTCAAACATTGAAGACTGCTCTGGAAATGCCGTTGATGGAGACGTCAACTTCGACCTGATTCAAGGATTCGCGCCCGAAATTGGTGATTTGCGCATCACTGAGATCATGGCAGATCCAGACGCAGAACTCCCTTCGCCCAACTCAGAATACGTTGAGATTTTAAATACTTCAGACCACCTGATTGAGCTCACGAACGTAAAGTTGAACGATGCAGAATTTCCGGGCCAGGTGCTTTTAGCAGCAGGTGAATACCTTATCCTCACCAGTGAAAATAACCTCTTGGATTTCCTGTTGTACGAAAACAAGGTTGGCCTCATTGGCTTCCCCGGATTAACAAATAGTGGAAGGACTTTGCTGCTGTTGAATGACGCAGAAGAGGTATTGGATGAGGTTAGCTATAGGCTAGCTTGGTACAACGACATAGAGAAGCAGGAGGGCGGATACAGCCTGGAGCTCATTAATTTGGAAGACCCTTGCAGTGACGGCGACAACTGGACTGCAAGTGTGGCCTCGCAAGGAGCCACAGCCGGAGCCGAAAACTCTGTTTTGAGCACTGAGCCTGATGAAACGGCACCAGAAGTACTCTATGCTCTTGTGAGCGGTCCTGATGCATTGGAATTGTTTTTTGACGAACAATTGGACGAACTCACTGAAGACGTTCTTGAAACGATGATTGTGATTCAGCAAGGCAACATTATCATTGAATTGGAATACGCGCAGTTGGATGTGAGTTTGGTGAATCCTGAACGAAGAAGTTTAATTGTCACGTACGACGGTGGTTTTAGCACGGGCACAATCTATTTCTGCTCAGTGAATGGCGCCACAGATTGTTGGGGGAATGTTTCTGGCAGTAGTGAATTGGTGCAGTTTGCAGTACCGGAAGAGGCAGAGCCTGGAGACCTGATTATCAATGAAGTGCTTTCCAACCCCTACGATGGGGGAAGCGATTTCGTTGAGATTTACAATCGCTCATCTAAAAACTTGAGTATTGAAGGATGGCAGTTGGGCAATGAGGCGAACGGAATTCCAGATAATTTCGAACCCATTTCAGAAACGCAGTTCGTCCTTTTTCCAGGAGACTACTTGGTGCTGACTGAAAGTGCTTTAGGCGTTTCCTCATTTTATGCCGATGCTCAAATTGAGCGCATATTGGAAGTTAATAATTTGCCTACTTATTCCAATTCCGAGGGCGTAGTTGTGCTGACAGACAGTCTTTTTGAAATTTCAGACCGCGTTGCGTACACCGAAGATTGGCACTACCCGCTGTTAGATGATACTGATGGTGTTTCATTCGAACGATTAAATCCGAACCGCAGTTCAGACGACGCCACCAATTGGCACAGCGCCTCTACCGTTGTTGGGTATGCCACACCCGGGTACCTGAACAGTCAGTTTTCTGAAAATCTATCTTCCGCAGAAATTTCTGTGAGTCCTGAGGTTTTTTCTCCAGACAACGACGGGTTTGAAGACAACTGTTTGATCAGTTATACGATGAGTCGGGAAGGCTATGCAGGATCGTTTACCATTTATGACGACGAAGGAAGGCTTGTTCGAAAGTTGGTACAAAATGATCTTTTAGGCATAACGGGTACGTATTCATGGAATGGAATCAGCGATGACAATCGGAAAAACCCCATTGGGATTTACATTGTTTTCTTTGAGGCTTTTCATCCTGACGGCGACGTGCTTGAAAAGAAAATCACGTGTGTACTTGGACATCAGCTTGATTAATATGCTGAATAATCGACCTTTGTTGCAGTGGAAGAAGCAGAATTAGTCATAAACAACAGGGAGCTTGTTTACCTGTATGAGCCTTGGATGATCTGGGTTTTCATTTCCACTATGGCCGTATGGGCCGTGTACCGGGTTCAATTTCCGTCGTACATTCAACTGGGCAAATGGAACTTCACGCATTACAGGATTGCCAAGCAGACATTTGCAGAGGGTGAATTTGGGCTTCGCATTGATTGGCTGATAGGCTTTCCGTTGATGACGGCGAGTATAGCCTTGTTCTTGTTTTTAGCACAGAAAACCTATGCTCCCTGTTGGGGAGGTTTCGGCAACTACGCCATATTATTTGGTGTAGTGTCGCTCGTTTATTTGGTGAAGATGCTTGCCATTGCTGCGGTAGACAACTTCAGTTCAAAAGGAGTTGCTTTGCGGATTTACTTCGGAAACACGATTATTCTGTCGCAAATCGCAGCCTTCCTCATTTTATTTTTAAGCATCGTTATGGCGCTCACCTACGGGAAACCGTCGCAAATTTTCATCTGGACGGGCCTTGGGCTTTTACTTCTCAGTTATCTGATTCGCTTGGTGCGAGGGACAATTGCAGCAATTGAAGAACGCATATCTCTGAACTACATAATTTTGTATCTTTGCACCCTCGAAATTTTGCCCTTAGCGGTGTTGATTAAGGCTTGGATGTCTATGAGTTTCAACTGCTGAGCGCCAGATAAGAATACGTAAGGTAATCTAATGAGCGGTAAAGTAAAAACAATCTTAATATCTCAGCCAAAGCCCACTACGGAAAAATCACCGTACTACGACTTAGCAGATAAGTACTCTTTGACCATCGACTTCCGTTCTTTCATTCACGTGGAAGCGGTTGAGGGACAAGAGTTTAGACAACAGCGCGTTTCAATTTTGGAGCATAGTGCGGTTATTTTCACTTCACGCAATGCGGTTGATCACTTCTTTAGAATGTGCAAAGAGATGCGTGTTACCGTTCCAGACTCCATGAAGTATTTCTGCATCTCAGAGTCGACAGCTTTGTACTTACAGAAATATGTTGTGTATAGAAAACGTAAGATTTTCCACGGACAGCTTCGTTTTTCTGACTTGTTGGATTCGATCAAGAAGCACAAGCAAGAGAAGTTTTTGTTGCCTTGTTCTGATTTGCTGAAGCCATCTATCCCATCACTTTTGGAAGAGAATAAGATTCACTATTCAAAGGCCATGATGTACCGAACTGTGTGCAGTGATCTTTCTGACCTGTCTGATGTGAAGTACGACATGCTAGTCTTCTTTTCACCTAGTGGAATTGAGTCTTTGTATAAGAACTTCCCTGATTTTGAGCAGAATAACACGCGTATTGCTGCATTCGGACCGACCACTGTGAAGGCTGCGGAAGAAAAAGGATTGACTGTTAACATCAGCGCTCCTAACCCGAAAGCTCCTTCCATGTCGATGGCGATTGAAAACTACATCAATGGAAAAGGGTAAGTCTTTCATACAGACTGCTCTTTGATGATTCGCGCTACATTTTCCAAGGCAGAACGCCTGAAACATAGAAGTGTTTTGAGCATGCTCTTTGAACGCGGTAAGTCCTACAAAGACTATCCCCTCATTCTCACGTGCTTAAAATGCAATCTTGCTACCCCCTTCCCTGCGCAAACAGGTGTAACAGTGAGCAAACGAAAGTTTAAGCGTGCCGTTGATCGCAATCGTATAAAACGACTCTTGCGCGATGGATGGCGAAGACAAAAGCACCCTGTTTACATCAAGCTGGAAGAAGAAGGCATGCAAATGGCGCTAATGTTCATCTATGTAGGGAATTCATTGCCTACTCAAAATGAAATGGATGTTAAAATAAGAGCGCTAACACGACGTTTGATAGAAGATATACCTAACTTTCCTGTATCGCACTCATTCAGAAAAGATCAATCAGATGATGAAGAAACTTCGTAAAAGAACCTGGCTACTTTTGCTCCCACTTTGTTTTGGGGCATTCTCATTCGTAGCAACAGAAGATTATTTTGAAATATCGAAAAACCTAGAAATCTTCACTTCGCTCTACAAAGAACTGAACATCTATTATGTAGATGAGACCCAGCCTGGCACACTCATGAAGACGGGAATTGACGCCATGTTGAAGTCGCTTGACCCCTACACGGTTTACTATCCTGAATCGAAAATTGAGGATTATCAGTTCATGACTACCGGACAATACGGTGGGATTGGTGCTATGATCAATAAAGTTGATGACCAAATCACCATTGCAGAGCCCTATGAAGGCTTCGCGGCGCATTCTGCCGGACTGATTGCAGGAGATGTGATCAAAAAAATTGATGGTGAGTCCATTGAAGGGAAAGAGGTATCTGACATCAGTTCATTGCTGAAAGGACAAGCGGGAACGAAGGTCGAACTCATCATTGACCGTCCGGGTAAAGGAGAAATGGTCATCGAAGTAGAACGTCAAGATGTGCAAATCCCAGATGTTCCGTACTACGGAATGTTGGATGACAAAACGGGCTACATCCACCTTCGAAGTTTTACGAAGACCGCTAGCAATGAAGTTCGAAAATCATTGACTGATTTAAGAGACAACCAAGGCATGGAGCAATTGGTTTTCGACCTGCGTGGAAATGGAGGGGGACTGCTTCGCGAAGCCATTAACATTGTCAATATTTTCGTCCCAAAAGGAACAGAAATCGTTAGTACCCGAGGGAAACTGGAAGAGTGGAACAAAACCCACGTGGCATTGAATGACCCTATTGCGCTTGACCTCCCGCTCGTTGTGCTTGTAGATGGCGGATCTGCCAGTGCTTCCGAAATTGTTTCCGGAGCTTTACAAGACTTAGACCGTGCCGTAGTTGTTGGACAAACAACCTATGGAAAAGGGCTTGTGCAGCAAACGAAAGACACCAACTACAATACCAAGCTGAAATTGACCGTAGCAAAGTATTACATCCCTAGCGGACGGTGCATTCAGAAGCTAGATTACTCTTCAAGAGAGAACGGACAAGTTGGTGAAGTGGCTGATTCATTGATTAAACCGTTTAAAACTGTGGGTGGAAGAACCGTTTACGACGGACGCGGAATCGCCCCAGATACGGAAGTTTCAAATGAGGAACTCAGCAATATTTTAGGTGGTCTATTTAGAAATCAATTGATTTTCAAGTATGCCACAGAATACGTTCAGAAAAGCGAAAACATTGCAGATCCTGAGCAGTTTGATTTGGGCGACAATGGATACCAGGGGTTTGTAGATTACGCCTTGGGACAAGATTTCAGCTATGATACCCGCACTGAAAAAGTGTTGGCAGAATTGAAGGAAGTAGCTGAGTTTGAAAAATACTACCAAGGAGCAGAAGACGCATTCGCCGCACTAGAGGCTCAAATTGAACCGAAGAAGAAAGAAGACCTGATGAAGTTCCGTGAACAAATTGAATTTGCGGTTGAAGAGGAGATTGTGAGCAGATACTACTATCAAAAAGGTGCAATTCGTTACGGATTGGCGCATGATCCTTATCTTAACCGTGCATTTGAGGTCTTTGCTGGAGAATACAACAACATTCTCAGCGGAGCCGGAGCTGACAATTAAGTGATTAACACCGTACGAGCCATTTCGCTTCTCTATCAGTTGGGCCTGATCCTAACTGTGGTTTCCTTGCCTTTCTCCAATTTTGGAATGAGCGTGGCTTCCTTTTGGCTTCTTGGAACATGGTTTCTTGATCAACTTTTTTCTGAAAGAAATGCGCGAAAATACCGCTGGGCAAAAGCCTTAAAGAATCCACTCTTTTGGATTTTAATTTCGGTTTTCCTCATCCACATTGTAGGCCTTATTCACACAACTGATTTTGACTACGGTATGCGTGACATTCGGAAAAAGCTTCCACTTTTGCTTTTCCCTGTTGTGATGTTCACCGCAAGACCCATTGAAGGCGTTTCCTTTCGAAGAATGTGGGTCTTTTTTGTTTTAGCTTGCTCTGCATCAGCTATTCTGTGTTTGGCCATCCCGCTCGGTATTTGGGAAAAGGACTATTCAAACATTCGTGAAATTTCAGTTTTCATCTCACACATTCGTTTCAGCATCCTTTTGGTCTTCGCATCGGCGGTTTTGATGTTATGGGTCTCAGAACGAAGGCGCGTAGTGCTTTCCTTGGTGCTATTCTTCATCAACATGCTCTTCATGTACGTCATTGAATCGCTCACCGGAGCAATCTTGATGATTGTTGTTGGCTTTCTTTTTTTGGTCTCTGACGAAGCCTCCTTCTTACAAAAGTCAGTGCGAAGGGTGCTTCGAATTTCTTTCCCCATTTGTATCGTTCTGTTGATAAGTGGAATCAGCTACTTGGCACACGATTATTTCCACCTAGACGAGCGCTACACGGAAGAGTTGGATACTCATTCTGAGGGGGGCGAAGCCTATTTTCACAGTAAAGAGTCTACCATTCGCGAAAACGGAAATTTCATTTGGAGGTACATTGCTTGGGGCGAAATGCAACACGCATGGGCTAAAAGGAGTGCTATTGGTCTTGACAGCACAGACGCAAGAGGACAATTGTTGAAGGGCACACTCGTGCGGTACCTCGCATCAAAAGGCTATCGAAAAGATTCGGTTGGTGTGAGTAAACTTACTGAAGAAGATATCCGACTTGTTGAGTCAGGCGTGGCAACCGTTCTTGAAATCGAGCACTCTGGCTTGCGAAGACGACTCGATAAAATATTCTTTGAAATAGCGAATGTTGCCAACGGTGGCAATCCATCTGGGAATTCCATCACACAACGATTGGAGTTTTGGAGGGCTGCTGGGCACATTATCACTGAGCATCCATTGGTGGGCGTAGGAACGGGAGATGTAAAAACTGAATTTGCTTCAGCGTATGATGCCATTGATAGTCAATTAGAACCTCAATTCAGGCTGCGTGCCCACAATCAATACC
>CAYGUR010000008.1:21166-30069 GCA_964353035.1 uncultured Comamonadaceae bacterium
CTTTTTGGGTTGCTTTTGGCGTGGCTGGAGTGCTATTATTGATTATGGTGATCTTCATGCCCCTCAGCGTTGCAGGTTCAGAAAGAGGATTTTTACTCACCACTTTTTGCGTGATAGTAGCTTTGAGTTTCGTTACAGAAGACACACTAGAAACACAGGCTGGAGTTACTTTCTTTGCCTTCTTTAGTTCGCTCTTCGCCAGTCAGAAATTGGCTTTCCATTCTAGAATTCGCTCAGCCACATCATCTACTTGAATGTCTAGCTTTCCATCTTCTGGGTGAGCAGCTGACGTTAGGTATTCAGCTTGTTTGCCAATGGGTTTCCAGCGCAGCGGATGGATTGGTCTTTTTGGTGAGTACAAGCCCAAGGCATGAATTCCGGCGGCCGCAGCTATGTGAAGCGGACCAGTAGAAGCCGCTACCAATCCGTTTGAAGCCCCAATGGTACTGATGAGTTGGTCTAGGCTTAATTTCCCTCCTAAGTCAACAACTTTGTCCCACGGCAATTGATTTCCAATGGCATTTCGTTCACGCTCTGTTCCAGAAACGCCAATATAAACTCCATGGGGGGTTACGGCTTCTATGAGTTCACCAAATTTCGAAAGTGGCCATTCTACAGCTGAGCCATGCGACATGGGATGCAACATCACTTTAAACGGACTTTGAAGTAATTCAAGCGCAGCACCGTTCATAATGGGCTTCGCTTTAAATCCGTATAAGTCTGTTATTTCAGCCTCCTTGTAGCTCTGCTTAATCTTCAGCGCTTCCAACATTTTGAGGTTGAGCTGAGCCTCATGCAAGTCAGAGTCTTTCCTGGAATACCACAGTTTGTGTGTCATTCGTAAAAATGCATGCATCCGTCGAGCGGTTCCAATACGAACAGGGATTTTCGCGGCGGCAGCAGCAATAACCACTTGCTTTCGCGGAAACACATGGAAAATGGTGTCAGCTCCAGTACTTTTAAGCAGTTTTATTTGCTCGTAAAGTGAATCTTCGGCCACGGTATCCCAATTCAGAAAATGGTCGATGTGCGCGCAACACGCCACTACATCTTTGGTATAGTTTCGCCCTAAAAAACTTATCTGACAGTCAGGAAAAAGCGTTTTCAATGCACCCGCTAATGGAAGCGTCAAGATAACATCTCCTATTCCATCTGTTCTAGAAATCAGTATGTGTTTAGGCGTAGTTTCCGGCATTTCTTTGCTGTAATTTGATGTATTTTCGATAGGTAGCGTAGGCGCTCAATCTGGCAATGGTAAATCCTGTCTTTCCGTCTCTGAACCCACTTTTCAAGAGCAAGTTTTTAACATACTGCGCCACAACTTTCAACCAGATCATAGGGGTAGAAATGGTCTTGCCTTGTTCGTGCAATTCTTTGCTAGCGATGTTCGAAAAGTACTCTATTTGCTTGAGGTGGTCTTCTCTGCTGTAGTATGAATAGTGCAAGATATCCCCTTGAAGATGTCCGGCTTTTTCTGGCCTATGCAACTCAAATTTATCATGCGGATTCACGCCACCCCACTGCCCTCTACCCTTTCTAAAGAGGCGCATTTTAGTGTCTGGATACCACCCTGAATGACGCACCCAATGGCCACAATAGTTTGTCAAGCGGTTCATGGTATACCCTTCTTTTTCAGTCTGTTGAGAAAGGACATTTCGAATGGAGGTCGACAATTCATCATCCAATGCTTCATCAGCATCTAGGCTCAATACCCATTCATTTGAAGCCTGTTCCCACGCCCAATTCTTTTGCTGTATATGTCCTTCGAATGCATGTTCAAGCACTGTTGCACCTCGCTCCAAGGCAAGGACTTTCGTTTTGTCTTTTGAAAACGAATCAACCACAATGACCTCACTCGCGATGTTGGATACTGAGTCCAAACAGCGTGCAATATTTCGTTCTTCATTGAACGTGATGATGACAACAGACAGGGGAAGTTTCTCCATTTAACTGCAAATATGTGTGAAAGTACACAGAGAACCGCAAAACCTGTTGATAAACATCCGTTGACCAACCCATTCAAAGTGCTAATTTTGTAGAAAATTCGTCCTATGAATGTTTTGATTTTAGGCTCTGGCGGAAGAGAGCACGCCATCGCATGGAAAGTTGCACAGAGTTCAATGCTAGCGAAGTTATTTGTAGCTCCTGGAAATGCGGGGACTTCAAACCTAGCCGTAAATGTTGACTTAGACATTATGGATTTCAGTGCTGTAGCCGATTTCGCGCTAGCCAATGAGATCAGGATTGTTGTTGTAGGACCTGAAGCGCCTTTGGTTGAAGGTATTTCAGACTACTTCACTGGTCGTCCAGATTTATCAGAAATTACCATTATTGGCCCAAGTAAATCAGGCGCGCGCTTGGAAGGAAGTAAAGACTTCGCGAAGAAATTCATGGAGAAGCACAAAATTCCTACGGCGAAATATGCCGCCTTCACGAAGGCCAACGTGGGGGATGCGAAAGACTTTTTGAGCTCTTTGAAGCCTCCGTATGTGATTAAAGCAGATGGATTGGCTGCTGGGAAAGGAGTTATTATCACAGAAGACTACAATGAGGCCGTGAAAACAGTGAATTCCATGCTGATTGACTCTTCATTTGGTGCGGCAGGATCAACGGTTGTGATTGAAGAATTTCTGAAAGGAATTGAGGTCTCTATGTTCGTTATTACAGACGGAAAATCGTTCAAAATGATGCCTGAGGCCAAGGACTACAAGCGTATTGGCGAAGGTGATACTGGTCCGAATACAGGCGGAATGGGAGCTGTTTCTCCCGTTTCATTCGTCAATCCTGAATTCATGGAAAAGGTGAAAAACCAGGTGATTATTCCTACCGTGAAAGGCTTGCACAGAGACAAGATTGACTACAAAGGGTTCATTTTCTTCGGTTTGATGAAGGTACAAGGCGACCCTTATGTGATTGAGTACAACTGCAGATTGGGCGATCCTGAAACGGAAGTGATTCTACCACGCATAAAGAGTGATTTACTGCACTTATTCGAAGGCATCGCCACAGACACCTTGTCAGAATGCGACTTAGATTTTGATGAGCGCACTGCAACGACTGTTATTCTTGCTTCTGGCGGATATCCAGAGGCCTATGAAAAGGGAAAAACAATCAGCACACCCAAAGAGGCAGATTCAATTATTTTCCACGCAGGAACGAAGATGAAAGACGGAAACGTTGAAACTTCAGGCGGAAGGGTGATGGCGATCACAAGCGTTGCTGGCGACATGGAAGAAGCACTTAAAAAGAGCTACGCCACCATTGATGCAACTCAATTTGAGGGCATGTACTACCGAAAAGACATTGGGTTTGACCTTAGAAAGATGCCGGCCAAAGCATAAAAGCAAAGAAGGGATTAGTTGATTGTCCCTTCTCTTTCTGCTTGAGCAGTGTACTTCAATTGCATACGAACCCATACAGCAAGTCCGATGAAACCACCAGCAATAGCAACCCAGTTGAATGCATCAGTGATAGGAAGTAATCCGATTTCGAATGAAGATTCGAGTACCTTGCCTAATGGATATAATATATCTTGAGGTGTCATAATAAAAGCTTTGGGCAAAAATAGCCATTCAATTGTGAAAGTTCTACTCTGATTTGAATTTTTACTTGGAAGAAATAAAATATGTTACGAATACTGAGATCAAATCAGCCCATTGCCTTTGCAGTCACCCCTGTAACTGTGTTGATTTTGATGCTGGCCTACATTGTTTTCGCCCTCCCAAGTCCTGAACTGCATCCTTCTCCAAGTTGGTTATTGTCATCAAATTCTTTTTTCAGTAGCATTTCATTCAACGGAAATCTGTGGCTCTCAGGCGGCGTTATTGCGCTCAATGGAATTCTGTTCAATCGGATGTTTGTTCGACATGAAATTGTGCCTCACCGCAATAGTTTGGCGGGTTGGTGGTATGCCCTATTAATGATGTGTGGATTTATTGCTTCGCCCTTTTCACCCGTGCTCTTCGCCCATACTTTTACGATACTTGGTATCAACCAAGGGCTCAAGGTCTATCGTGAAAACGACGGAGCGAGCAGCTATTTCAATGCTGGTTTCTTAATTGGTTGTGCAAGTGTTTGCTGCGGACCGTTTGCCATTTTAGGTGTTGCATTGATTGCATCAGTGCTTTATACTCGAGCTGCAAACTGGCGTGAATTGAGCCTTCCCATCATCGGATTTATGCTTCCTTTTTTACAATTTGGCGCTGTACTTTGGCTATTCGACATTCCTTTGAACAGCTGGTTTTATGGTCCAACTGAGGGCCCTCTTCCCTACTCGTGGAGTATGGTTAAATCTGTGAGCATGGGATTGCTCATCCTGGCTGGCATTGTGGGTTTTCTGTTTATGCTTGGAACATTTGGTTCAAGCAGCAACAAGTCGAAAAACTCAAAAGCGGTGTTAATGATGTTCTCAATCGGGTTTTTCGGCGTAATTGGAACGCTCTCTTCCTACTCCATGTTCCTGGCTTTACAGGCTTCCGTTATGGTTTTTGCCTGGTTCATCCCGTGGTTGTTCATTGACGGGGGCAAGCGGTGGATAAACATGGCATTCTTGCTGCTGGTTTTGGCCAGTCTATCCCCACTTGTATCGGCGATTTTGAGCGCTGGATGAGTGGTTTCTAGAGCATTTTCTTTTGGTCGAAAAGTATCACATGGATGTTATTCAACAGCGTTTTGAAGGATGAATGGCCTTTTCCCTTGTGGCAAACGCAAACAAAAAAGCCGACACTTGTGAGCGCCGGCTTTTAATCAATATGTTCTGTTTGTTCTAGTTCTCTTTCGAACCAATCATGACTGACACGCAGCCTTCATGGATCAGAGTCGAAGAAGATTCTGCTTCGGGAACTCGAATGCGAACAATCAATTGCTGAGTTGTTGCAACTTTAAAATCGAACTTACTTTCAGCTTTATCTGCTTCGTCCGCATTCGTGTAGATCACCTCATCATCCGTGTCTAGCACTTCAAAATCAAGGTCTCCCAATACAGGGTGTCCACAAACCAATAGTCTATATTCTTTTCCTGCGTAGAAAGTGAGTAGCAACTCAGCTTCATCACCAGGGATCAATACTGCACTATTGAAGTTATCGTTTTGCACGTACCCTTCTAATTCAGGTAGGCATTTCTTCTTTGTAAAACTTCTACACTGCGCTGAAGACACGAGTGGAAGCATTAAAAGGACGGGTAGTATTATTCTTAGGAACTTCATCGTTGTTCTAGGCTTTTCGTTTACTGAATGTATTTCGCTCTTACCTCTGTGATTTTACTCATCACAGCTGCCAGTGTTTCATCTGACATCGTCACAGTGGAAGCGCCACCTATTACAGTTGTACCGCTTTCATCTTTTGAGGTTTCAGTTTTTTCCTTATTTATTTCAACTTCAGCAAAAACTGACTGCAACGCTTCCAAATCTGCCTTCATATCGGCTAGATTCTCTTGGTTGTCATAGCTTCCTAGAAGACTAACAAGGTCATCAAGTGAGTACTTTTGTTCAGCAACTCGCTTTCTGAGCTCAGCATTTCCTTCCACATGGTTGGTGGCTAGGTATAGACCTTCAATCCATCCACCTGCAATTAGCAAGGCAGAGTAATCTTCTTGTCCGTCATCTTTGAACTTCGCATTCAAAGACCAGAAGGTATCTGATACAATGCTCAGCAACGAATCTTTGATGTCTTTGTTCGCTTCAACCCGCGTAATGAGGTTGTCATCAATGATGCCTCCAACGCCAAGGTCTTCAGCAAGCGATTTGGTTGCAGAGAAGTAGTACAAAGACTCCTTCGTGCGCTCAAACATCGTGGTGTAGCTCAGATCAGCACCGTACACACCAAGATTGATGGCTTGTTGCTTCTTCGTAATGTAATTCTCAATGTTGTCCACACTGTTCAGTACATCACTGTCGTAATCTGCACCTGAAGATTTAATTAAACTTGCCATCTCCATAGGAGCTGGAATGGTGTAGAAGATCTTTTTAATGGTCTCTTTTCGTGAAGATATTGAAGCACCTTCTAGATCATTAATGTTTACTTCTTTGGCAGTTTCTTCTGGCATTTGTTCTGGTTTCTCTGCCTTTGGCTCTTCGCCACAGCTTGAGAATAAAACAGCTCCACTAAAGAAAGCTACCGTTAGGGTGAAAACGGTCAATTTCCTGGCTGACATAATTCGGTTTTTTGTGTTCATCGTTGTTTCAACTAAAAGGAAAATTAGGTATGATGCTTTGTTCTACGGTAAACCCGCACAAAAGTTATACATAGGTTCATGTTAGTTTGAAAACAAATCTATTTCAACATGCGCGCACCATTCGTAGGACTACACAAACTAACATTTGTAGGAATAAGACTATATACAACAAACAAGAGCCGATGATTCAGCCCCAACTTGCTGAATTCTTGTGACTTACAAACAACCAGTAGGAAAGAAAATTCTAGTGTGCTTCCAGCCAGTTTGCACCTTCATCCATGTCAATCTTCAAAGGAACGGCCATTTTTACCGCACTTTCCATGTGCGTTTTTATGAGCGGACGAAGTTCATCTAGTTCATCCACATGCGCATCGAAGACCAATTCATCGTGTACTTGCATGATCATTTTCGACTTAAACTTCTTTTTCTTCAGCTCTTCATGGATGGAAATCATGGCAATTTTAATCACATCGGCTGCTGAACCTTGGATCGGTGCGTTAATGGCATTTCGTTCTGCAAACCCTCTGACTACTGCGTTGGAGGAATTGATATCCGCTAAATAGCGTCTTCGCCCCAAAATGGTTTCAACAAATCCATGTTCCTTCGCAAAGTCAATGTTCTGCGTTTGGTAGGCTTTCAGCTTCGCGAATTGCGTGTAGTAATTATCAATGATCTCCTTCGCCTCTCCCCTTCTAATGCCCAAGTTCTGCGCCAGTCCGAAAGCGCCTTGTCCGTAGATAATGCCGAAATTCACCGCCTTCGCCTTGCTTCGCATTTCGCGGTCTACTGAATCAATGGGCACACCAAACACCTTGGCAGCGGTGGCTCTGTGAATGTCTTCTCCTGCCAAGAATGCTTGAATCATGCCTTCGTCTTCACTCAAAGCGGCAATGATTCGAAGTTCTACCTGACTATAATCCGCCGCGAGTAAAATGTATCCTTCACCCCTTGGAATAAAGGCCTTTCGAATCTCTCTTCCGCGTTCTGTACGAATGGGAATGTTCTGCAAATTCGGGTTGTTCGAACTTAGTCTTCCCGTTGCTGCCACTGTTTGCATGTACTGCGTGTGTAGGCGATGGGTGGTTGAATTCACCATTTCTGGCAGTGGATCAACGTAGGTCGATTTCAATTTGCGCAGCTGACGGTAATCTAAAATCTTGCCGATGATCTTGTGTTCGTGCTCCCACTTTGAAAGCACATCTTCACCTGTAGCGTACTGTCCGCTTTTGGTTTTGCGTACATTCTTGCCAATGCCCAACTTTTCGAATAGGATCGGACCAAGTTGTTTGGGCGAGTCTACATTGAACTCTTCGCCCGCCATTTCAATAATTTCAGCGTTCAACCGATCAACATCTACAGCCAAGGTCTGACTAAACTCTATGAGGTTGTCGCAGTCTAGGTTCACCCCTTCCAATTCCATGTGGGCCAACACTTTCAGCAGCGGAATCTCCACTTCATAAAAGAGTTTCTTCAGATGGTCTTTTTCGATTTCTTTTTCGAATTCCCGTTTCAATTGAAGCGTGATGTCGGCATCTTCACACGCATATTCAGTGATGGCTTCAGGCAACAAATCAGCCATGCTACCTTGGTTCTTACCCTTTTTCCCAATTAGCGTTTCAATGGAAACCGGATTGTAATTGAGGTAGGTCTGCGCTAGGAAATCCATTCCATGCTTGAGGTCGGGATTCATCAGGTAATGTGCAATCATGGTGTCCCACAACTGATTGTGAATGGTGATGTCGTAGGTCTGCAACACCTTGTAATCGAACTTGATGTTCTGTCCAATGAGTGTCAATTTTTCATTGGCGAAGAGCGGTTCGAATACTTTTAATGTGCGCTTTTTATCTTCTTCGGTTCCTTCCAGCGGCACGTACCACGCTTCACCTGGCTCCACAGCAAACGACATTCCTACAATGGTGGCGGTAATGGAATCAAGGTCTGCTGTTTCAGTGTCGAAGCAGAATTCTCCAGCCGCTTCGAGCGTTGCAATGAGCTTCGCTTTGTCTTCAGCACTTCGCACCAAATGGTATTGATGCGGAACATCAGCAATGGTTTTATAGTTCGGTTCTTCTTCACTCACCTCCTCTTCAGCGGCATCGGCATCAAACATAGAGATCTGCTCCCCAGCGTTCACCGGCTCTTCGCCGAATACCCGCTTCGCCAATGTTCTAAACTCCAACTCCTCGAAAGTAGCTTTCAATTTCGCCTCATCGATGGGCGTCATAATCATGTCTTCCCAGGTATGCGGAACCTCAATTTCAGTTACAATGGTTGCCAAATGCTTCGACATCAATGCTTGTTCATGATGGCTTTCAACCTTTTCCTTCTGTTTTCCTTTTAACTCATTCGTATGTTCATAAAGCCCTTCAATACTGCCATATTTCGCTACCAATTTCATGGCTGTTTTTTCGCCAATTCCAGGCACACCAGGAATGTTGTCAGCGCTATCCCCCATGAGCCCTAGGATGTCAATGACCTGCTCAGGACGTTCAATGTCGTACTTCTCACATACCTCCTTTGGACCCCATATTTCTGCTGGTTTACCCGATCTACCCGGCTTGAACATGTAGATATTGTCTGAAACCAACTGTCCGAAATCTTTATCGGGCGTCATCATATAAGTAGTGAATCCGTCTTTTTCTGCCTGCTTCGCGATGGCACCAATGACATCATCAGCTTCGTAATTCGG
This sequence comes from uncultured Comamonadaceae bacterium, assembly GCA_964353035.1. Lineage (GTDB taxonomy): Bacteria > Bacteroidota > Bacteroidia > Flavobacteriales_D > Sanyastnellaceae > JAQWQB01. The sequence continues at coordinate 30,027 of CAYGUR010000008.1, forward strand.
AACCTCAATGATGGGAATGGTGAATCCGGCGATCAAATCTTTG